>PLDF01000315.1 GCA_003135055.1 Bryobacterales bacterium
ACATTGTCTGGATCGCGGCGCAGGCCAACCCGCGCTCGATGGCGCCGTCACCCGCATCCTGGTCATCCCCTACTTCCTCACCCTCGGGATGCATCTGGAGCGCGACCTTCCGCGCCTCATCGATGCCATCGCGCAAGCCCATCCCGGCCTCGCCATCTCCGTCACGCCGCCGCTCGACGGCCACCCCGCTCTGCTTCAAGCCCTGCTCGACCGCGCCAACTCGTAGGACAGGCATCCCTGCCAGACTTTTTCCGGCGCGTGGCGCAGCTCTCTGACGAGAATGAGCGTCCACTTTTCGCCGTCCTTTCGTACCTGCGCCCCGTTGGCGGGACTCGGTGTGTACCGCGCGCGAGTGGTCATCTTCTTCTCCTGGTCTCCCTTTTCGGTGCTGTGGAGCGATCCATGCGGTCGAGGTGGCGTTTGAGAGCATCCATCGTGAGCGGACCAGAACCGGCGGAGCTGTGCCAATGTGCGGAACGGCCGCACTTAGTAGCGTGCCAGTTGCGTGAGCTGAATGAGGTTGCCGCAGGTGTCCTTCAGCATGGCAATGGTCGAGCCGGTCACGTCGGTGGGCGGCATCGTGAACTCGGCGCCGCGGGTCTTGATCCGCTCGTAGTCGCCCTTGACGTCGTCGGTGAAGAACATGGCCGCGGGCTGGCCCTGTTGAAATATCGCATCCTGATACGCTTTAGCCGCGAGGTTGTTGTTCAGCGCCAATTGCAACTGAGTGCCGTCCGGCTCCTCGGGCGAGGCCACAGTCAGCCAACGATATGGGCCCTGACTGAAATCGGTCTTCTTGGCAAAGCCCAGTACCTCCGTATAGAAGCGCAGGGCCTTATCCTGGTCGTCCACGTATACGCTGGTCACTTTGATTTTCATTTCGTTTCTCCTTTGTCACGTTCGCGGTTTGGGCCGCGTCGTTCTCTCTTTTGTCTTCCTTTTCGTTGGTGCGGCTTGATCCATGCGGTCGAGGTGGCGTTCGAGCGCATCCACGTGAGCGGACCAGAACCGGCGGAACGGAGCCAGCCAGGCGTCGATCTCCTGCAGTGGCTCCGGTTTCAGCCGGTAGAGACGGCGCTGTGCATCCACCGTGGATTCTACGAAACCGGCCTCGCGCAGCANNACGCTCGATCTCTCCCACCGACTGTTGGGACGAGACCAGGAGGCTCAATATCGCGCGGCGGTTCGGCTCCGCAATGACTTCGAACACAGATCCCACTCTCTTTGTATACTCTGCCGAGCATATACGTGTCAAGGGATATTTAGCCGGGGCGCGCTCCTCTTGCCAGGGCGCCGCTCGCCGGCCGGAACTGTCGATTCGCGAAATTTTGATCCTGCTTTCGGAATTGCGACATAATATAAGTTGCCGGCAGCTGTCAATGGCATGGTTGCCTTGGCAATGAGCTCTGTGGCCGCCAGCCCCGGAGTTCAACATCGCCTGCGGCAGAGAGAAGGGTGAATGGCTAAGAAGGACGAGTCGTCGGACGGCCTGAGGCTGAACCGGCGCAATTTTCTCAGAACCACAGGCGTTGTCGGTCTGGCCGAGACCATTGCCGCGCCGGTAGAATTGGCCGCTCAGAGCGCGCCTGCGGCCGTCGGACCCGGCGATGTGCCCGTGCGCCTGAACGTAAATGGCCGGCAAATCGATCTCATGATCGAACCGCGGGTCACGCTTCTCGATGCCCTGCGCACACGCGCGAATCTCACTGGCAGCAAGCGGGGCTGTGACCGGGGCGCCTGCGGCGCCTGCACGATGATCGTTGACGGACGGTCGGTCTACTCCTGTTCGACGCTGGCGATCGAGGTACAAGGCAAGCAGATTCGCAGCGTCGATGGTCTTGCCGGCGGCGACCGGTTGCATCCGGTGCAGCAGGCTTTCTGCGACAAGGACGCACTAATGTGCGGGTTCTGCACGCCGGGCTTCATCATGGCGAGCGTCGCTTTGCTCGAGAAGAATCCTAACCCTACGCCCGAACAGATCAAGAAAGGCCTCGACGGCAACATCTGCCGGTGCGGCACGTTCTCTCGGATCTTCGAGGCCGTTTCGAGTGTGAAAGGGGTACAACGTGGCTAACTCGGAATTCGACTGGCCGGCCAAGCCGTCCGTTCTTGGGACGCACATCAATCGCCTGGACGGGCCAGACAAAGTGACCGGCCGCGCGAAATACACTTTTGACATTAACCGCCCCGGTATGCTGTACGCTCGCATGGTCCGCTCGCCGCATCCCCACGCGCGGGTTGTTTCGGTCGATTTGTCCGCGGCGACCCGGATGCCGGGCGTAAGGAGCGCCCTCCTCACGCGCGACTTTTCCGATTCGCAGAACAATCGCGTGATGTTCCAGGGCGACGAGGTGGCGGCCGTGGCCGCCGACACAGAAGAACACGCGATCGATGCCGCGCGGTCGATCAGAGTCGAATACGACGTCCTGCCGCACGTAACCGTCGTCGAGAAGGCACTGGACGGTACGGCTCCGGCGGTGTTCACGGGCGGAAACGTGCGCGATGGCCGGCCCGCGCAAGCGGGAGATCTGACGGCGGGCTTCGGAGCGGCGGCGAAAGTGGTTGAGGGAACCTATTCGACCCAGGTCATCACGCACAACTGCATGGAATCGCATGGCACGGTATGCGAGTGGAATGGCGACAGGCTGATGGTATGGATCTCCACCCAGGGGATCAGCGCAGCGCGCGAGAACTTTGCGAGCGCGTTGGGAATTCCGCAGGCCAACGTGCGCGTCATCTGCCAATACATGGGCGGTGGTTTCGGCAGCAAGGCGATGAGCGTCGGCGCCGAGGGCCTGATGTGCGCCAAACTCGCCAAGGCGGCAAATGCTCCGGTAAAGCTGATGCTTGATCGCAAGGAAGAGCACCTGGCGACCGGCAATCGGCCGTCGGCGGCATCGCGGATTAAGGCGGGGGTCTCCGCCGACGGCATCATCACCGCGCTCGATGCCCAGTCGTGGGGTACGGGCGGAGCAGGCGCCACCGCCGACTTCCCGCTGCCTTACATTTATCAGATCGCGAATCGCCGCCGATCCCACAAGAACGTTTTCACCAATACCGGTCAGCAACGGCCGATGCGGGCGCCAGGCCATCCGCAGGGTTCGTTCAACACCGAGATCATCATGGATGAGATGGCGGACCAGGTGAACATGGATCCGGTCGCATTTCGGATCAAGAACCTGCCTCCGGAGGCGCCGAACGCGATGTGGCGCAGCTATCTGCAGGAGGGCGCTGCGGAATTCGGCTGGAACAAACGGCATGCGACCGGAGACAAGACTCCGGGCCCCATCAAGACCGGCATGGGTGTCTCGATTAACACGTGGGGCGGCGGCGGTCGCGGACCCTCGGCGGCCCATTGCGAAATCGCGTCGGATGGCGGCGTCGTCATGCGCCTCGGCACGCAGGATCTTGGCACTGGCACGCGTACGCTGGTGGCCGTTATCACGGCCGATGCGCTGGGACTCAGTCCGTCGCAGGTCAGGCCGGAGATTGGCGACACGCTTTATGGCGTGAGCGCCTTATCGGGTGGCAGCACGACGGCGGCGAGCATCAGTCCGGGGATCCGCGTTGCGGCGATCAAGGCGCTCGATGCGTTGAAGGAGAAGGTCGCGCCGGCTCTTGGCGTCGATGCCGCATCGCTTGTCGCCGCCGGCGGCCGCATTCAGGTCGAGAACGATCCCTCAAAAGGAATGACATGGGCCGACGCCTGTAAGCAGATTGGCCCCCAGCCGATCGCGGCGGACGGTGAATGGAGAGCCGGCATGTCGTCTACAACGACCAGCGGCGTGCAGTTCGCCGAGGTCACCGTTGACATCGAGACTGGCATTGTCAAGGTGACGCGGGTCCTGGTGCTTCAGGACTGCGGTCTGGTGGTGAGCCGGCTTACAGCGGAAAGCCAGTGTTACGGCGGTGTCGTCGGGTCGCTGAATTTCGCGCTGTTCGAGGATCGAATCCTGGATCGCAATACCGGGCAGATGGTCAACCCCAACATGGAGTGGTACCTGCTGGCCGGTATGTCGGACATCCCGCGGATTGACGTGCGCATCAAGGATCAGCCGGAGCGCGGCGTTATCGGGCTCGGAGAGCCGCCGACGGTATCCACCGCGGCGGCGATTGCGCTTGCAGTCCGGAATGCGACCGGTGTGACCATGCGGAGCCTGCCGCTGACACCCGCAAGGATTCTGGGCGCGATGCGGCAAGGGAAAGCGTGAGTCCGGTGAGGAATCGGGAGGTTATGTGAAAGCTTTTGCTTACGTCAATCCAACGAATGAGAAGGACGCGGTGGCCGCGCTCTCGCCGCAGCTCGAGCGATCGATGCCACTCGGTGGCGGCCAGGATCTTCTGGCGCGGATGAAAGATTACGTCACGCAGCCTGACCGGATCGTTAATGTCAAGTCCGCGCTGGAATCGACAGTGACGCCTTCGGGTGGCGGGCTGCGGATCGGCGCGGCGATGAAGATGGTCGATCTTGCGGAGCACGCGGAAGTACTGCGAATGTATCCGGCGATCGGCGCTGCGGCTATCGAAGTCGGCACGCCGCAGATCCGGAATCAGGCTACGGTCGGCGGCAACCTCAATCAGCGGCCTCGTTGCTGGTATTTTCGCAACGAGGAGTTCGTCTGTTTCAAGAAGGGTGGGAATACGTGCTTCTCGCCTGCCGGCGAGAACCAGTTTCACGCGATCTTGGGCGGCGGACCGAGCTTCATCGTGCACCCGTCGAGTCTTGCGGTTCCGATGGTAGCTTATGGCGCGACGTTCCGTCTCTTAGGTCCCAAGGGCGAGCGGCTGGTGGCCGCGGCCGACTACTTCACGTTACCGAGGCAGAACCTGCGAATGGAGAACGTGCTTGCGCCTGACGAACTGTTGACCCACGTGATCCTGCCTGCGCCGGGCAATATGAAGAGCGGGCACTATGAGGTCCGCTACAAGGCATCGCACGACTGGCCGATCGCCTTCGCCACCGCGCTGATTTCGTTCAGGGGCGCCACCGTGCAATCGGCCAAAGTGGTGATGGGCGCGGTTGCCCCCATCCCGTGGCGGTCGCCCGAGGCCGAGCAAGCCCTCGTGGGAAAGACGATCACGGAAGAGACTGCGACCGCCGCGGCGGCCGCCGCGCTGAAGGATGCACGCCCGATGAGCCAGAACGCTTACAAAGTCGACGTAGCGAAGACCGCCGTCAAACGCGCTATTCTGCGCGCTGCCGGCATCCGGATCGCCTGATCTTCGCAAAAGAGGAGCCGCAATGCTATCACTGATTTCACCCAAGATAACCGTGGGCGTCCACTGCGCCAAGCTCCGGACGAAAGGCATGTACATGAATGCCGTAGTGGACCCCGACGAGTTAAAGTTTTACGACCCATACGACAACACCGTGTACTGGTGCGTGTCGACCCAGACCGGGTTCGGACCCGACGGCGAGCCCGTTCGGGCGGATCTGTGCAACGGCGAGCGCGGCTGTTGCAAGTTCTGAGACTTGTTGTCGATGACAATGGCGACAACGATATCGGTGTGTTCCGGACCACCGACGCTGGTGGGACGTAAGTCATCCAATACCGTCACCATGGCAGTCGAATGAGTGGCGCGGGCCACGCCGTGCGATGCTGCGGATTGCAGTCGAATGAGGCGAGGCTGCATTCTTCCGCTCGGCACGATGCGAGGCAGTTGAGCGATGGTTTGAGTAGATTCCCAAACTCAGTCACAACCCCATTTCCCCAATCCCGCCAACAACTTAACCCATTCCCGCTTGCAGGCACAAGCTACAATCGATTCAGGACCGGTATCGAGCGGCTCCGAAATTGGCTCCGTTTGTTCTTACATCTATCCATGACCTCCGGCATCATAGTCTTCGCCCACGGTTCCCGCATCGAGCCAGCCAACCAAGCCGTGCGCGCCGTCGCCGCCGACCTTGCCCGCGCCGGCAATTTCGCGCACGTCGAGGCTGCCTTTCTCGAACTCGGCCAACCCGCGCTCGATGGCGCCGTCACCGCACTCTTATCGAAAGGCGTCACCCGCATCCTGGTCATCCCCTACTTCCTCACCCTCGGGATGCATCTGGAGCGCGACCTTCCGCGCCTCATCGATGCCATCGCGCAAGCCCATCCCGGCCTCGCCATCTCCGTCACCCCGCCACTCGACGGCCACCCCGCTCTGCTCCAAGCCCTGCTCGACCGAGCCAACCAGTAGGACAGGCATCCCTGCCTGTCCCCCGTAAGCTCTTCTCCAGGCCCGTTCGACCGACAGGCAGTCCCCGCCCGCCCTGCTCCAAGCGCTTGGCTCGACGGCAGGCTAACTCATTGAGTCTGTTGGACTCAAGAAAAACTTGACAATCTAGCACTCATATCTGATAATGAAGCTGTACTAAGGGAGGAACAGATTCAGCATGGGAAAGATTATCGGCATTGACCTCGGAACCACCAATTCAGTGGTTGCCGTCATGGAAGCGGGCCAGCCCACGGTCATCGCGAATCAGGAAGGCCAGCGCACCACTCCGTCGGTCGTCGCCTTCACAAAGAGTGGGGAGCGGTTGGTCGGTCAGGTCGCCAAACGGCAGGCCATCACCAACCCGGAGAACACCATTTTCTCCATCAAGCGGTTCATGGGCCGCCGCTTCGACGAGGTCAGCGAAGAAATGAAGATGGTGCCGTACAAGGTGATCGCAGGCGATAACGGCGATGTTCGCATCGACATCACTGGCAAAAAGCAATCTCCGCCCGAGATTTCGGCGATGATCCTCACCAAATTGAAGGAAGCCGCGGAATCGTATTTGGGCGAAAAAGTTACCCAGGCCGTGATCACGGTGCCGGCTTACTTCAACGACGCGCAACGCCAGGCCACCAAAGACGCCGGCAAGATCGCCGGTCTTGAAGTGATGCGCATCATCAATGAGCCCACCGCCGCCGCGCTCGCTTACGGGCTTGATAAGAAGAAGAACGAAACCATCGCCGTCTACGATTTCGGCGGCGGCACGTTCGATATTTCCATCCTCGAAGTGGGCGAAGGCGTAGTCGAGGTCAAATCGACCAACGGCGATACGCACCTGGGCGGCGACAACATCGACCAGCGCATTATCGATTGGATCGTCTCCGAGTTCAAGAAGGAGAACGGCATCGATCTTTCGCGCGACCAGATGGCGCTGCAACGCCTTAAGGAAGCGGCCGAAAAGGCCAAGATGGAGCTTTCGACGCTCCTCGAAACCGATATCAACCTGCCGTTCGTCACGGCGGATGCCACCGGTCCCAAGCACCTGCAAATGAAGCTGACGCGCGCGCGCTTTGAGCAGATGGTGGAAGACATCGTCCAGCGCTCCGTGGGTCCGTGCAAACAGGCGCTGCAGGATGCCGGCGTGACGCCGCAGAATATCGACGAAGTCGTGCTGGTGGGCGGCCAAACCCGCATGCCGCGCATTCAGCAGATTGTGCGCGATCTGTTCGGCCGTGAGCCGCACAAGGGCGTCAACCCCGATGAAGTGGTCGCGGTGGGCGCGGCCGTGCAGGGCGGCGTGCTCGGCGGCGAAGTGAAGGACGTCCTGCTGCTCGACGTCACCCCGCTTTCGCTCGGCATTGAGACCATGGGCGGCGTGTTCACCAAGCTGATCGAGCGCAACACCACCATCCCCACGCGCAAGAGCGAAGTCTTCTCCACCGCGGCCGACAATCAATCGTCGGTGGAGATCAAGGTCTATCAGGGCGAGCGCGCCTTGGCGAAGGATAACCGTATGCTGGGCGTATTCCAGCTCGGCAACATCCCCCCGGCGCCACGCGGCATGCCGCAAATCGAAGTGACTTTCGATATCGACGCCAACGGCATCCTCAACGTGACCGCTAAAGATCGCGGCACTAACAACGAGCAGAAGATCACCATCACGTCGTCCTCCGGCCTGTCGAAGGATGAGGTCGAGAAGATGGCGAAGGATGCGGAATCGCATGCCGCGGACGACCGCACTCTGCGCGACACCATAGAGGCGCGCAACCGCGCCGACGCCATGGTATACAACGTCGAAAAGACGCTGAAGGAGCATCGCTCGAAGATCGGCGACGCCGACGCCAAAGAGATTGAATCGGCCATCGAAGCGTCTAAGAAGGCGATGACCGAAAACGACCCGGCCGCCATCAATTCGGCCACCGACCGCCTTACGCAGGCCAGCCACAAGTTGGCCGAAGCCATGTACAAATCGTCGTCGTCGCAACCGGGCTCCGGCGCTGAGCCGGGCCAGGACGGAGCCACGCCGCCGCCAACCGACGGCAAGCCCAAAGACGATGTAGTAGACGCCGAGTTCGTAGACGTAGACGACAAAAAGTAAACTCTAGTGGGGCGGGCCCATGGCTGCCCGCCCCCGTATTCAAAATGTCTCCTCCCAAACACGAATATTACGAAACCCTGGGCGTTCCCCGGACCGCCGCTACGGACGAAATCCGCAAAGCCTACCGGAAGCTCGCCCGCAAGTATCATCCCGACCTGAACCCCGGCGATAAATCGTCCGAAGATCGCTTCAAGAACGTCCAGGAAGCCTACGACGTGCTCAGCGATCCCAAGAAGCGCCCCATGTACGACCAGTATGGCTTTTACTCGGAGAATGGCTTCACCGGCGCGGGCCCCGGCCAGGGCGGCGGTCCGCAGCGCCATGGCTCGCAGCCCAATATGGATTTCAGCGGCTTCGACTTCTCCGATCCCTTTCCCGGAGCCGGGACGGGCCCCGGCGGACGCCGCACGGCTGAATCCGCCGGTTTCCGCGACATCTTCTCGCAGTTCTTCGGCAACAAGGGCGGCGCCCCGCAGCCTCAGCCTGAAAAGGGTTCCGACCTCGAATATGTAATGACCATCGACTTCTGGCAGGCCATCAAAGGCACCCAGGCGCGCGTCAACATCGCGCGCTATGAGGTGTGCGAAACCTGCCACGGCTCCGGCGCTTCCGGCGCGGGCGAAGTCACCTGTCCGCAATGCAAGGGTACCGGTCAAGTGACCCAGATGGCTGGCGCCATGCGGTTCAATCTGACCTGTCCGCGGTGCGGCGGCTCCGGAAAGCTGAACAACGCGTGCCCCACGTGCGGCGGCGATGGCCGCGTGTCGCACACGGAGGCGGTGGAAGTCCGCATCCCCCCCGGCGCGCGCAACGGGTCGCGCCTGCGCGTACCGGGCAAAGGCAATGCCGGCCTCATGGGCGGGCCCGCGGGCGATCTCTACATCACCACTAAAGTGGAAGAGCATCCCTTCTTCCACCGCGAAGGCGACGACATCGAAATCCAGGCGCCCATCGCAGTCTGGGAGGCGGCGTTGGGCGCGAAGATCGAAGTGCCCACCATCGACGGCCGCAGCCTGCTCAAGATTCCGCAAGGCGCCAAGAACGGCCAGAAGTTCCGGCTGCGCGAAAAGGGCGTCCCCAATTCGCGGACCGGCCAGCGCGGCGATCAGATTGTGGAAGTCGCCATCCAGGCGACCGAGCCTCGCGACGAGCGCACCAAGGAATTACTGCGGGAGATGGCCAAGCTGCATCCCGAAGATCCGCGCGCCGAGATGTGGTCGAAGGTCGGATGACCTGGGTCGAAGGTCTGATATGGCAAAGTCGAAATCGAAAGCCGCCTACATGATCTCGGCCGTCGCCGAGCAGTACGAGATCCACCCGCAGACCCTGCGCCTCTACGAGCGCGAAGGCTTGCTGAAGCCGTCGCGCAGCGAAGGCAACACGCGGCTATTCACGGATGGCGACCTCGAGCGGCTCGAAGTCATCCTGCACCTCACGCGCGATCTGGGAGTGAACCTCGCGGGCGTGGAGATCATCCTCAACATGCGCGAGAAGATGGACCAGATGCAGTCGCAGATCCAGGAATTCGTGGCCTCGCTCAATCGCGAGCTGCTGTCGCGCACCGTCCGTCCCGCCGAATCTTCCGCCGGCAACAGCCTGATTCCGGTAATCAGCGCGCGTGTTCCCGCCGCAGCGGCGAAGCGCCGCTAGCCCTTTTTGTGGGGCAGCCAATCCTGGCTGCAGCCGGCTTTCAGCCGGCTCTCTTCACCTGCGCACCCGTCGGTTTCCGCCGCCAGAGACGCTCCCGCCAGACAGTCCCCGCTCGTGTCAACGCGCTTCGGCTCCCGCGCCACCTCGAATGGCAAGGTGAAGGCTATTTGGTGGCACGTCCTAAACTAAGCTAGTCGCGCCACACCCCTCCCTTGCGGTCGGGGCTCCGATCAGAGCCGCGCGCATCAGCAAGCGCTCCGCCTAGAACCCATCGGAGCCCCGACCGCCAGCAAGCGGTCTGCCTGGAACGGCGGTAAAACTATATCTATGCCCTTCACAGGCCGTGGCGCCACGGCGGCCTACGTCGCTCCCTTTGCCGCCTTCATCCTGGTGATGGCGGCGGAGCATGCTCTGCTCCCGCACTCCCAAATCCTCTACCCCATCCGCTTTGCGATTGTATTGGCGGTGATTCTTCTGGTTTCGCGCCCCTATCTGCAACTGCGTCCCAAAAATCCGCTCGCCAGTATCGCCGTTGGGGCGGCGGTCTTTCTGATTTGGATCGCGCCGGACCGATTATTCGGCTATCGCCATTTCTGGCTCTTCGACAACGCCATCACCGGCTCGGCCTCGACGTCCATTCCCACGGACATGCAAGCCAGCCTCTGGTTCCTGGCGCTGCGCACGCTCGGCTCGGTGGCGCTGGTGCCGATTATCGAGGAGCTATTCTGGCGCGGCTGGCTGATGCGGTGGCTGATCGACCCCGATTTCGAAAAGGTTCCGCTGGGAACGTATGCGCCCGCCGCGTTTTGGATTGTCGCCGTTCTCTTCGCCTCCGAGCATGGACCATACTGGGAAGTCGGTCTCATCGCGGGCGCAGTTTACAACTGGTGGCTGATTCGAACCAAAAGCCTGGCCGATTGCATGCTGGCGCACGCCGTCACCAACGGAATTCTAGCCGTATACGTGATGGCGAGCGGCCAGTGGCAATACTGGCTATAACCGGGCCGTACGCGCGCGCGTCTCACATAATGGCAGGGATTCAGAAGTTACCTTCTCCTTGTCCTTGAAGGCTCCGGAGAGCGGTCGTCGGGCCCCGCCATCCGGGGCCTTTACTTGTGGGGCGGCCAATCCTGGCTGCCGCCGGCTTTTAGCCGGCGCTCTTCGCACACCCCAGGACGCGTTGCACTCACAAGTGCAAAACGCAGGATTGCATTGGCCACGGTCCCACTCAGCTAAAATAGAGATACTCGATGATCCAACTCACCGGGGCAGGCAAACGCTACGGCCCCAAGATCCTGTTTGAAAACACTGACTGGCTGGTGACGCCCAACGAGCGCACGGGCATTGTCGGCGCCAATGGAACCGGAAAGTCGTCGATGCTGAAAGTGCTGGCGGGCATCGAAGGGCTCGATTCGGGAACCCTCGCCACCCAGAAAGGCACGAGCGTCGGCTACCTTCCGCAGGACGGTCTTACGCTCTCGGGCCGCACCGTATTCGCCGAATGCATGACCGTCTTCGACGATCTGCGCGCGCTCGAAGACGAGCAGGAACAGCTCGCGCACCGCATGTCCGAGCTCGATCACAACAGCGCCGAGTACTCCCAGGTCGCCGAGCGTTTCCAGCGCGCCGAAAGCGAATTTCGCGCGCGCGACGGCTACTCCATTGAGGCGCAGGTTGGCGCGGTGCTTTCGGGACTCGGTTTCTCGCAGCGCGATTGGAAGCGCCGCACCGAAGAGTTCTCCGGCGGCTGGCAGATGCGCATCGCGCTCGCCAAGTTGCTGCTGGAAGCGCCGAACCTGCTGCTGCTCGATGAGCCCACCAACCATTTGGATATCGAAGCGCGCAACTGGCTCGAAGGTTATCTAAGCTCTTATCCCAACGCCTTCGTGCTGATCTCGCACGACCGCTACTTTCTCGACGTGACCGTCCGCAAAATCGCCGAGCTTTGGAACAAGCGGATCCACTTCTACACCGGCGGCTTCACCAAGTACGAGGTGCAGAAAACCGAGCGCCGCGCCCAGCTTCAGGCGGCGTACGCGAATCAGCGGGAACGCGTCGAGCAGCTCGAAGCCTTTATCAACCGCTTCCGCGCTCAGGCCACCAAGGCGAAACAGGTGCAAAGCCGCATCAAGGAGCTGGACCGCATCGAGCGTATCGAAATTCCGCCGGAAGAGAAGACCATCCGCTTCAAGTTTCCGCAGCCGAAGGCGAGCGGCCGCGTGGTGGCCGAATTCAAAAACGTCGCCAAGAGCTACGGCGATCACCCCGTGTTTTCAGACGTGAACTTCATCATCGAGCGCGCCGAGCGGGTCGCGCTGGTGGGAGTCAACGGCGCCGGGAAGTCCACGCTGATCAAGATTCTTGCCGGCGCCGAGCCGTTGAGCGCGGGCGAGTTCACCTTGGGCCACAACGCGCAGCCGGATTACTTCGCGCAAGATCAGTACAAGGAGCTCGACGCCGGCGCGCGCCTCTTGGACGACCTTGGCACGGTGGCGCCGCGCGCTACCAATACCGAATTGCGCAGCATTCTAGGTAGCTTCTTATTCTCGGAAGACGACGTGTTCAAACAGATCGGCGTGCTCTCCGGCGGCGAGCGCAACCGTTACGCGCTGGCGCGCATGCTGATGATGCCGTCGAACTTCCTGCTGCTCGACGAGCCCACCAACCACTTGGACATGCGCGCCAAAGACGTGCTGCTGGAGGCTTTGCAGAGTTACACCGGAACCGTGGTCTTCGTCTCCCACGACCGCTATTTCATGGACAAGCTGGCCACGCGCGTCTTTGAAGTAGAGGAAGGCCGGGTTCATGTTTTCCCTGGGAACTACGAAGATTACCTGTGGAGAAAGAGCGGCGGCCCGGAATCGATAGCGGCGCCGATCGAGAAGCCATCTGCAACCGCGGCGGCTCCAGCGTCCGCAAAAGCCGCGGAGAAGCGGGTCAATCCGCTCAGATTGCAACAAATGAAGGAACGCCAGGTCGAAATCGAACGGCAGATCGCGCGCTTGGAATCGCAGATCGCCGATTGCGAATCGGCTCTCTCCAATTTCGTGAGCGTGGATGAAACCAAAAGAACCAGCGATCTCTTGGAAGCCCACAAATCCACCCTGGCCGCGACGCTTTCCGAATGGGAAGAAGTGGCCCAGTTGACTGAGGCTGGTTCCTAAAGAAGGCGCTGGCTCCTAAGAAGGCGTTTTCCCGGTGTCTGCCGATCGACAGCGGTGTCAGCCAATCGCTATTCCTGAATCGGGACCTGCTGCTCGATCTCGCGCCAGGCGCTGATCTTGAGGCGGCGGCACACCCAGCACAGCGGCTCATCGCCCGCGCTCATGGTCTCCGCGTTGCAAACCGAGCACTTGGCAGCCTTCTTCAGGCGGTCGGCGGAGACAGCGCGCTTCGCCTGCTCGAGAAGTTCCGGAGGTATCGGCATCGCAAGCTCCGCGCCTTTAATGGTTTGGGCCCGTTTAGGCGCCGGTGGAACCTTCGGCTTAAGCTTCATGCGATCCCCCTGTCGTCTCCACTATGGCAGAAACTTCGACAACCGACAACTATCACTGTGGGAATTAACCCCCCGTACGCGCTTGTGTGGCGGGGGCCATGCCTGGCCCGCGCGGGCGCCGGAATTACCCCCCATTGACGCGCTGCACTACCTCTAACCACACTACGCCGCTTGCGGGACCTCAATGACCACCGCAACGTCGAGCGACGCTCCGCAACGGGAGCATCGCTGGCCCGGCGAAACGCGCGCAAACTTGAGCTTTCCCTTCAGATCCACCTCGGCGGGCACAGTGTGTGTGCAAATGGGGCACAAAGCCTGCCCTCTCGTGTGGCTTTCGATCATTGCTTTCATAAGTCTTGCCCTCCATCTCATCGGACGCTTCAACCCCTGCAAGAGTTGTACCGGAATCGTAAAGAATCTTAAGGATATGTACAATCTTGGAACCCCTGCTACGGGTGTTAGACTGTACGGCATGATGCGAAGCACTTTACTGGCCAGCCTTGCGTTTGTATGCGCCTTGGGTGCTAAGACCTTCACTCTGGAGCAGATCCTCTCGGCGCCGTTTCCCTCGGAATTGGTTGCCGCTCGCAGCGGCGATAAGGTCGCCTGGGTCCTGAACGAAAGCGGCGCCCGCAACATCTGGGTTGCCGCGGCGCCCGATTTCAAAGGCGTTCGCGTGACTTCCTACACCGGGGACGACGGGCAGGACGTGGGCCAAATTCACTGGACTCCCGACGCCAAGTCCCTAATCTACACCCGCGGAGGCGATCTGGAATTCCTCGGCCGCACCGACCCCAACCCCAGCGTGATCGCCGCGGGCGTGGATCAATCCATCTGGATCGTGACCCCGGGCTCCTCGGAAAATGCCGCGCCGCGTAAGATTGCAGCGGGGCATTCGGCCGCCATTTCGCCCAAAGGCGACCGCATCGCGTTCCTGCGCAACAGCCAGATCTGGCTCGCGGAATTGGGCGGCTCCGACCGGTCCACGCTGCTGTATCAGGCGCGCTCGGGCGTTACCTCATCGCAGCCGGAATGGTCGCCGGACGGCTCGAAGATCGCGTTTGTCAGCGACCGCGGCAACCATAGCTTCATCGCAGTCTACGATTTCGCGGCGAAATCGCTCACCTACATGGAGCCAACAGTGGACCGCGACGGCGACCCGGTGTGGTCGCCCGATGGCAAACAGGTGGCGTTCCTCCGCATGGCGACTGGCGGCGGTAGTGAGGGCGGCGGGCGTGGCGGACGGCGTACCGGCGAGCCGTGGTCCATCCACGTGGCCAGTGTTTCCGATGGCACGGGGCGGCAGATTTGGAAATCCGACGCCGGTCCGGGCAGCGTCTTTCATGCCATCGTTTCCGAGAAGCAGCTTTACTGGGGCGCCGGCGACCGGCTGATGTTCCCGTGGGAGCGCGACGGGTGGTGCCATCTGTATTCAGTCGCGGTGGAAGGTGGGGCCGCCAAGCTGCTGACGCCCGGCAATTTCGAGGTGGAGCACGTCGCGTTCTCCGAAGACGGCAAAGAGGCGGTGTACTCATCCAATCAGGACGACATCGACCGGCGGCACATCTGGCGCCTTTCCATCGCCGGCGGATCGCCGCAGGCTGTCACCAAGGGCAACGAGCTGGAATTTACGCCTGTCATCGTTGGCAAGAACATCGCGTATCTGCACTCGGACGCGAAGCGTCCCGAGCGCGCCGCGATTCAGATAGGGAACACGGTCAAGGACCTGGCGCCCGATTCCATTCCCCCCGATTTCCCGGTCGATTCGCTAGTGGTTCCGCAACTGGTGATTTATCAGGCTACCGACGGCATGCCGATTCACGGCCAGCTCTTCCTGCCGCCCAACGGCAGGCCGGGCGAGAAGCACAAGGCGCTGGTGTTCATGCATGGCGGATCGCGGCGCCAGATGCTGCCCGGTTGGCACTACATGGATTACTACAACAACGCCTACGGCATGAATCAATACCTGGCGAGCCAGGGCTATCTGGTGCTCTCCATCAATTACCGCAGCGGCATTGGCTACGGCATGGATTTCCGCGAAGCCGTCAACTACGGCGCCGCGGGCGCGAGCGAGTTCAACGATGTGGAAGGCGCCGGCCTGTATCTCCGCGCCCGTCCCGATGTGGACCCGGCGCATATCGGGCTGTGGGGCGGCTCGTACGGCGGTTATCTCACTGCGCTGGGACTCGCGCGCGCGTCCGATCTATTCGCCGCGGGCGTGGATTTCCATGGCGTGCATGACTGGACCACGACCGGCGGTGGTGGCGGCGGACGTGGCGCCGCGGCGGGTGGGGGCGGCGCTCCGACGGCAAGCGCCGAAGCGGCGCGCGAAGAATCGACGCGCTTGGCTTACGATTCGTCGCCCATCTCTTCGGTGAAGACGTGGAAATCGCCGGTGCTGCTGATCCATGGCGACGACGACCGCAACGTGAACTTCGCGGAAACGGTGGAACTGGTAGGAGCGTTGCGGCGGCAGGGCGTCTACTTCGAGCAGCTCATCATTCCCGATGAGATTCACGGATTCCTGCGGCACACATCGTGGCTGCGGGCGTATCATGCAGCCGTCGATTTCTTCCAAAGGAAGCTATAGCTATTTGGCTTGTGTGGCAGGTTAGTAACCCACAATGTCACTTACTTTGCCAGTTGTGAGGTGGTGTCAGTTGGTGTGAGGTGGGACAGACGATCGTTGTTTGTCGTCTGTCAGGCGGCCGTACTTCACCGAAACATAACAAGACCACAAGAGGCGATGGTCTGTCCTACCAAGCGGCCGGCCACGAGGCCGATCATCAGGCTACAGCGTCTTACGCGCGGGCTTCTCTCCCAGCCCCATCTTGTCGATCTCGTTGAAGTACACCTTGCGCCCGTCGTCCATCGCCAGGTTGCTGAGAATCACGGCCACGGCATCGTTCATGCCGACCTCCAGATCGGCGCGCGGCCGCTGTCCGTCGCGGCAGTTTTGGAAGAAGGTCTTGAGCTCAGTATCCACCGGATTCACCGGCTCTTCCTGCACCATCACGCCCTTCGAGTAAAGCCAGCGTTTCGCGAATTTTACTTCCTTATCGAAGAAGCCTTCGTTGCCCGTCATATTGACTTCGCTGGTCAGCAGTGGAATCGGCCCCACCGCGCCGCCGCCGGATGCCACCATGGTCGCGCCCGCTACGAAGTGATCTTCCTTCTTGCCCGCAGCCGGCTGCACGGTCGCGGTCTTGGGCGGCTCGCGATACCACCAGGCGATAGCGGGATGCACGTCGTCGCCCACCGTGATCTCAATGGTTCCATCCGTACCCATGATGACTTCGCCCATCTCCGGCCGCGATCCGTTGAAGTACGGCAGGAACTGGTTGGTGCTGATCGACGAGTAAGTCAGCTTTTGCCCGTTCGGGTAACGGTATATCAACTGAATGTTGTCCCATACGTCGCGGCCATCCTTGAGCGTGTCGAGGCTGCCGAGTCCCATGACGAAATCCGGCTGCGAGCCGAACATCCAGTCGGCCACATCCACCTGGTGCGAAGTCAATTCCGCCGTGAGGCCGCCTGACATGGAACGGTAGACGCGCCAGTTTTCGATATTCGATTCGCCGCCCGGCTTCATGGTCCAAAGCGAGCTCGGCTTGTTGATCATGTTGCGGTGCCACTGCGCGTGAATGTGATGGACGTTGCCAAGAATGCCCTTATCCACCATGTCTTTCACGGTCTGATAGAAGCCGCTGTAGCGCCTCTGCAGGCCGGTCTGCAGAATCTGCTTGGGATGCTCCTGCGCCAGCGCGCGCAGCCCGTGGACCTCATCCGGCTTGAACACCAGGCATTTCTCGCAGAAGACATGGCGGCCCGAAAGCAACACGTCGCGAGTGATGCGGTAATGCGTGAACAGCGGAGTGATCACGAACACCGCGTCCAGATCTTTGCGGTTGAGCAGCTCGTGATAGTCGCTGTAAGTGGCCGGATTATTGCCGATGGTCTCAACGCCATGGGCGAGCGCGGTCGGCCGAATGTCGCAGAGCGCCACGCAGTGGCCGGCATCGATCTCCTTCAGGTGTTTCAGCAGGTAACTGCCGCGGCTGCCCGTGCCAATGATGCCGTACTGCACCTGATCGTTGGCGGCTTTCACTTTTTGGATGAACGGAGCGGCGGTCATGGCGGTGACGGCTCCAGCGGCCTTGATCAGGTCGCGGCGGGAGAGATCGTTATCTTGGGGCATATTTTCTTGGGGCATCGGGGGGACTCCGATGGCGATTGTAGCAGACCATGGGGAGGCTGGCGCAGCGCCGATGGTAGGATAGAAGACATGGCGCTGGCGATACACCCGATTGCGGCGGCTGAGCGCGCCCGGCGCGCATGCGTCTACGAAGAGGCTCTTGCTTCCGTACGCCTTGAGGGGTTTGATCTCGACGATAAGGTGAAAGCGTTGTATCGGCGATACATCGATGGAGAGTTGACCCTGGCTGAAGTAGGGAGAGAGATCGATGAGCTCGATGACCGGGAATTCGGACCCGTATCTCTATCCCGGCACAAACGTCCTCAAGAACCTGCGCAATCTCACTGACCCAGGACCGCTGGCACGCTTCGAGGCGCGACGAACGCACCGTCGCATCGCGGAGTTGATCGATGCTCCCGTTCCGGGTCTTGTTCCGGGTAGATTTGACCTCGCGCACATCAAGGCGATTCATCGGCATATCTTCCAGGACGTCTACGAATGGGCGGGAGAGTTTCGGACGGTGAACATATCGAAGGGCGGCCATCTCTTCGGACTCGCCGCCTTCCTCGAACCAGCGCTGCGGCAGATCTTGGAGAAACTCGCAGCTGAGAACTGCCTCGTCGATCTCGATGCCGCGCTATTTGCCGGGCGGGCCGCCTATTTTCTCGGTGAGCTGAATGCCGCTCATCCGTTTCGCGAAGGCAATGGCAGGACGCAACGCGAGGTCATTCGCGAGCTTGGGCTGAAGGCCGGGCACTACGTAGACTGGAGGGCGACGACGATTGAAGAGATGACCAATGCGTCGCGGCTGAGCCACGCCAGCGGCGATGCATCGCTGTTCGCAAGTTTGCTGCGCGCATGCATACGGGGCAGGTGATCGTGGCGCACGCACTCATGCGTGCAGCGTTCACACTCGTGTGAACGCGCTTCGAATTTAGCCGAGCCCTGAGTTAAGTGACAGTAAGGCTAGCATGCTACATACCCATCGCTAATCGGATTGTACTGGGGTGGCGCAAGCTGAAGCATGCGCCACAACTTCGGCGATCGTTTCGATCTGCTGCTCAGTCAGCTCCGGATACACCGGCAGCGAGAGTTCTTCTTCGCACATTCGCTCGCTAACTGGAAACTGGCCGCGGTGGTATCCAAGATCCCGGTGCGCTTCCAACATATGGATCGCGATGGGATAGTAGACCGCCGTCTGCACTCCCGCGGCAGTCAGCGCGCTCTGCAATGCCTGCCGGTTCGGCGCGCGCAAAGCGTAGACATGGAACACATGACGCGCGTATGCCATCACTGCCGGAGTGATCACGCCGGTTCCAGCCAGCAAGCGGTTGTAAGCTTCGCCGTGCGCGCGCCGCGCCTCCGTCCATTGCGGCAGGTACTTCAGCTTCACTCGCAGAATGGCTCCCTGCAAGCCTTCCATGCGGTAGTTATAGCCGCGCAGGATATGTTTGTAACTCTCTTCCTGTCCCCAATTGCGCAGCAAGCGGATGGTTCGAACAGCCTCCGGATTGTTCGTCACCACCGCGCCGCCCTCGCCGTACGCGCCCAAATTCTTCCCGGGGTAGAAGCTGAAGCAGCCGAAGTCGCCGATGCTGCCCACGCGGCGGCCCTTGTACTCCGCGCCGTGCGCCTGCGCGGCGTCTTCAATCATCAATAGGTTGTGACGCCGCGCGATGGCGAGGATCGGGTCCATATCGGCCGGTTGCCCGAACAAGTGGACCGGCATAATCGCCTTGGTGCGCGGCGTCACGGCCGCCTCGATGGCATTGACGTCGATGTTGAACGAGGCCGCGTCGATATCGACGAAGACCGGCTTCGCGCCCGTGTAGCGGATGGAGGCTGCCGTGGCCACGAACGAGTAGGGAACGGTGATCACTTCATCGCCCTCGCCGATTCCGGCCGCAAGCAGCGCCAGGTGCAGCGCGCTGGTTCCGGAGTTGACGGCGATGGCGTATCGCCCGCCGCAATACTCCGCGAAGGCCTCTTCAAACGCGGCCACCTCGCGGCCCAGAATGAACTGGCTGCTTTCGAGCACGCCGGAAATAGCGGCGTCGATTTCAGCCTTGATGCTGTGATATTGGGTCTTCAGGTCGGCCAAAGGAATCATCGCGAATTCCCCATTATCTCAGCCCGCCGTACCGTAAAGGGAGTGCTAGTGCCGTCCTTCTTCGATTGCTCTTCGATCCCGGGTCGCCCGCTTAATACTTGGGGATATCGATCGCCAATCCGTAGATCATTTCGAAGTGCTTACGATTCTTCGTGACGAGGGTACGTCGCTCCTCCATCGCAGTCGCGGCGATGAGCGAATCGAACGTGCGAAGTCCGTTGGATTTGGCGTATGTTTTGAGAAGGCCGTAGGCGCGCTTACCGATTGCGTCGTTGACCGGTATGGTTTCATATACTTCGATGAGGCGGTCGATGAGTCCAACCTCCCGCTGGTTCTTAGCGCCCGAGATAAGCTCAAGAGCCGTTATGCGGACAAAGCCCAATCGTCGCCGAGGCGATCGATGTATTCGATTGCGGCTTGATTGTTGCGCGACACGTCGACCAGCACGTCGGTGTCGACAAGGTAGGGCATTTAGGCTGCGCTTAGCAGATGCTTAACCGCGCGGATTGTTGCGAAGGCGGTTCACATAGCTAACGCCGTCTGTTATGTCGTCGCGGTCCGCCCACATGCCGGCGAACCCGAGATCACGAATAGACCGAGGCTTAGCTTTCTCTTGCTTGAGGCACGTAGATCTCGACCATGACGCCTTCCTCGATCTTCACGTCCTCAAGAGGCTTGAAAACGCCATTCTCGTATTTCGCTGCGATCATCATGGCCTTCGCCTACCAACCAATCCACTGCCGACGCAATGCCGGCGCGCAGACTTTATCGTAACACTGGAAAGCAGGCTTAACCCGGCTAATAGCAGCGATAGCGTTTCGGGTATTCTCTGGTATTTCGCGCCTTGAATTCTTGCCGAAGTGGGAGTATGATCGCAAAGTTTTCGCCATCGAAGCCTCACGCTGACGCAAGGCTCACGGAACCTCGGTTGCACTTTGCGAAGTATGTGCATTCAGCGACTCCCCGCGGTTCGGCGAGAAGCAGTTGGGAAGCCAGTTGCGCACTCTTGGAATTGTGCCGTGGCTGTTCCAGCGCCCTGCCG
Organism: Bryobacterales bacterium; assembly: GCA_003135055.1. Classification (GTDB taxonomy): domain Bacteria; phylum Acidobacteriota; class Terriglobia; order Bryobacterales; family Bryobacteraceae; genus PALSA-243. Next base: position 20,793 of record PLDF01000315.1, read on the forward strand.
GCTGCATGTGACCCAGCCTTTGCTGAATCGCTGCGCGAAACCCTCAAGCTGTGGGGCATCGGGTCTCGTGGGACCGAGATTGCATCCCAGCGAGCAGTTGTCCCAAATAGCGGCAATGGTCCGCGCCCTTGAAGCGCTCCGAATCGACAAACTCGGTGACGAGGCAGACAGGGGCGCCCGCTCGATAGGGCGAGCCCTCGGCCAGAGGGATCATCGCGAATTTCCCATTATCTCAGCCCGCCGTACAATAGAGGAAAGTGCTGTCCTTCTTCGATCCCTTGGTTGCCGAATGGTTCGAAACGCGCTTCGGAAAGCCCACCGAGCCGCAGATTCAAGGCTGGCCCGCCATCCGCGAAGGCCGCGACGCGCTGATCTCCGCCCCGACGGGTTCCGGTAAAACGCTGGCGGCGTTCCTGGTCTGCATCGACGATCTGGTCCGCCGCGCGCGCCTGGGCCCGCTGCCGGAACACACGCAGGTGCTCTATGTTTCCCCGCTGAAGGCGTTGAGCAACGACGTTCATAAGAACCTCGAAATCCCGCTGGCCGAAATCTCGGCGCTCGCGGTGAAGCGGTTCGTCAAACTGGCGCCCATCCGCGCCTCCCTCCGCACCGGCGATACGCCGCAAGCCGAGCGCCAGCAGATGACGCGCACTCCGCCGCACATTCTGGTGACCACGCCCGAATCGCTCTATATTTTGCTCACCGCCGCCAAGCCGCGCGAGATGCTGAAGGACGTCCGCACGCTGATCGTCGACGAAATTCACGCCGTGGCCGACGATAAGCGCGGCTCGCATCTGGCGCTGACGCTGGCGCGGCTCGACCGCCTGGTGCAGCAGAACGGCGGACCCAGGCCGCAGCGCATCGGCCTCTCCGCCACCGTGAAGCCCATCGAGGATGTCGCCGCGTTCCTGGGCGACGATGTCCGCATGATCGACATCGGCCATCGCCGCGCCATGGAAATTTCCGTGGAGGTTCCGCGCGACGAGCTTGGTCCCGTTGCCAGCAATGAGATGTGGGCGGGAATCTACGACCGCACCGCCGAGCTGATCCGCGAGAACCGCACCACGCTGGTCTTCGTCAATACGCGCCGCTTGTCTGAGCGTGTGGCGCATCACTTAGCCGAGCGGCTGGGCGAAAACGCGGTGCTGCCGCATCACGGCAGCCTCTCGCGTGCGCTCCGCCTGGAAGCGGAAAAGCGTCTCAAGAACGGTGAGCTGAAGGCCGTGGTGGCTACCGCGTCGCTCGAGCTGGGCATCGATATCGGCACGGTGGATCTGGTTTGCCAGATCGGCTCGCCGCGCTCGATCGGCGTCGCGCTGCAGCGCATCGGCCGCGCCGGGCACTGGGTGGGCGCGCTGCCCAAGGGCCGCTTGTTCGTCACCACGCGCGACGAATTGGTGGAATGCGCCGCGCTGGTGCGCGCCATCCGGGAAGGCGAGTTGGACCGGCTGGAAGTTCCGCGCAACGCGCTCGACATTCTGGCACAGCAGATGGTGGCCGCGTGCGCCGCCGAAGATTTCGGCGAAGACGAGCTCTTCCACCTGATGCGGCGTGCGTGGCCGTACCGCACGCTGGAGCGCGCCGATTTCGACGCCGTGCTGGTCACGCTCTCCGAGGGCATCGCCACCGCGCGAGGGCGCAGCGGCGCATACCTGCATCGCGATGCCGTGAACCGCCGCCTGCGTGCGCGCCGCGGAGCGCGGCTCACCGCCATCACGTCGGGCGGCGCCATCCCGGAGACCGCGCAATATCTGGTGGTGGCCGAGCCCGAAGGAACCACCGTCGGCACGCTCGATGAAGATTTCGCCATCGAGAGCCTGGCCGGCGACGTTTTTCTGCTGGGCACCACGTCCTGGCGCATCCGCCGCATTGAGCCTGGCCGCGTGCGCGTGGAAGACGCGAAGGGCGCGGCGCCCACTATTCCGTTCTGGAACGGCGAAGCCCCCGGGCGCACGCTTGAGCTTTCGCGCGAGCTCTCGCGGCTGCGCGAGGATATTATCAAGGACCCCTCCATAGAATGGTTGCAGCGCGATTGCGGGCTTGATCGCATGGGGTCCGAGCAGGCTTCGCAATACGTTGTGGCCGGCCGTTTCGCGCTGGGCGCATTGCCCACCGCGGAGCGCGTGGTGGCTGAGCGCTTCTTCGACGAAGGCGGCGGCATGCAGCTTGTGATCCACGCCCCATTTGGCGCGCGCATCAACCGGGCGTGGGGCCTGGCGCTACGCAAGCGGTTCTGCCGCTCGTTCAACTTCGAGCTGCAAGCCGCCGCCACCGATAACGGAATCAACATCTCGCTGGGCGAGCAGCACTCATTCCCGCTCGATGCCGTATTCGAATTTCTGCGGCCGGAAACCGTGGAAGACGTGCTGACGCAGGCGCTATTGGACGCGCCTATGTTCACCGCCCGCTGGCGCTGGAACGCCTCGCGCGCGCTAGCCATTCCCCGCTTTTCCGGCGGCCGCAAGGTTCCTCCGCCCATTCAGCGCATGAAGGCCGACGATCTGATGGCCGCGGTTTTTCCCGATCACGCCGCGTGTCCGGAAAACCTGGTGGGCGAAGTTCGCATTCCCGATCATCCGCTGGTGAAGGAAACCATCGCCAACTGCCTCTACGAAGCGATGGACCTCAACGGCCTGCGCGCCTTGCTGGCAGGCATGAGAGCCGGGCAAATCCAAACCGTGGCGATCGATACCGCCGAGCCGTCGCCTTTCTCGCACGAGATTCTCAACGCGAATCCCTACGCATATCTCGACGATGCGCCGCTTGAAGAGCGCCGCGCGCGCGCCGTCCAGATGCGCCGCACGCTGCCCACCGATTTCGCCGAAGGCGCAGGCGCGTTGGACCCCGAGGCTATCGCGCTAGTGGCCGCCGAAGCCTGGCCGGTGATGCGCGACGCCGATGAGCTTCACGAAGCGCTGCTGGGGTTGGGCGTGCTGCCGCCCGTGGATGGCGATGCCGCCATATTGTTCGCCGAGTTGACGTCGAATCGCCGCGCGGCCACGCTCACGGTGGATGGGCACGCGTTTTGGATCGCCGCCGAGCGGCTCGATCTGGTGCGCTGCGTCTATCCGGATGCCACGGTCGCGCCGCCAATCGTCGCGCCGCCGGCCACTCGTCCACTGCCCGATTCGTTGGAACGCTGCGCCGCGGAAATCCTGCGTGGATGGTTCGAATGCTCCGGTCCGCGCCGCGCCTCGGAGCTGGCGCGCGATCTTGCCATGCCGCTCGAGTTGGTGGATCAAGGCTTGGCGCAACTGGAAGCCGAAGGCCAGATTCTGCGCGGCCGCTTCACGCGTCAGGAAGCGGGGGCCGAGATCGAATGGTGCCACCGCCGGCTGCTGGCGCGCATTCATCGCCTGACTATCGGCCGCTTGCGGCGCGAGATTGATCCCGTCACCACGGCCGAGTTCTTCGCCTTCCTGCATCGGTGGCAGCACCTGTCGCCGGGCACTCAGCTCCACGGCGTGGATGGAACGCTGCAGATCGTGAAGCAGTTGCAAGGCTGCGAATTCGGCGGCGCCGCGTGGGAGCTGGAAGTGCTGCCGCGCCGTGTGGCGAATTACAACCCGGAGTATCTCGACCAGTTGTGCCTATCCGGCGAAGTGAGCTGGGGCCGCCTTTCGCCGCACCCCGCGTTCGAGCGCGACGAAGAAGACCGCAAGGGCCGCCGCGTGCGTCCCACACGCGTGGCGCCGCTAGCGATTTTCCTGCGCGACGATGCCGGCTGGCTGCTCTCCACGCCGCAGCCCTCACCAAAGGATGCGCTGTCGCATCCCGCGCAAGAGCTGCTGGTGGTGCTCGAAACCCGCGGCGCGAGCTTCTTCGCCGACCTGGCGCGCGCCACCGGCCGATTGGCCAGCGAGGTGGAAGACGGCTTGTGGGAATTGGTAGCGGCCGGCCTGGTGACCGCCGACGGCTTCGAAAATCTGCGGGCGCTGCTCGACCCCAAACGCCGCCGCGGCGAAGGCCGGTCCCGCACCGCGCGTCCGCGTCATGCGCCGGGCCGCTGGGCGCTACTGCGCCACACCGAACCCTCGCCCGATGGCAACGCGGCCGCATTCGCCAGGCAACTGCTGGCGCGATGGGGCGTAGTGTTCCGCGACGTCGCCACGCGCGAGCCGCTGGCCCCGGCGTGGCGCGATTTGCTGGTAGAGCTTCGCCGGATGGAATCGCGCGGCGAGATTCGCGGCGGACGATTTATCGCGTCGTTCATCGGCGAGCAGTTCGCGCTGCCGGAGGCGCTGGACTTGCTGCGTGCGATCAGGCGGACGGGCGAGAACGCGCCGGCGCCGGACATGCCAGGGCCTTGGGCGGCGATGCAGGCGCAGAGGGCGAATGTCCCAGCGCTGACGGTGTAGGTAAGTCGATCTTCAACCTCGCGTAGCGATACCCTTTATAGAGTGACCGACCCCATTGTTGAAATCAATGAATGCAGGTTTCTCTTCCTGACCGACATGCAACAACCGGACTACCATACGCTCAGGCTCGTCGTTATGGAAGGGCTGCCGAACGGACCGGCAGAACCATTGCCTATCGGCGGAGCGGTTATCGTTGATTGCACCCGAATCGAAGTGACCGACAACAGCCGTGTGTTCGAGCTTACTTGGGATAGCTACGTCGGGTATGCGGTCCTAAACGAATCGTTCGCTAGAGTCGATGCTGAAGAACGTTATGAAGGCACTCGGCTCCGAGTGTACTCAAAATCGCACTTCATTGACTTCCTATCGCGGGCAACGTTCGCGTCACCGGAATACCCTGGGCCGACGCAGCACTACGAGGTTTGCTGTGAACACCACGTTATTGAAGTCATATCGATGCAGCCTCCTCGGGTAGCCAAATTGCGGTAAAACCAGCGCGAAATGCGAACGGGAAGAACGGGAATTGCTCTGGCGTGAAGCTTCCCTACGCCGCGCCGGATAGGCTGCCGCACTGCTACGATTGAGGAGATCGACTCGACCGGAAACTACCATGGCACTCGTCGCCGTCAAGAGCAAATATCAAGTGGTCATCCCGCAAAACGTCCGCGAGCAGATCGGTCTAAATGTGGGCGATCTGCTGGAAGCCCGGATTGAGCGTGGAAAGATTACCTTGACGCCGCAATCGCTCGTGGACCGCGGAATAGCCGAGGGACTCGCGGACATAAGAGAAGGCCGCGTTCATGGACCATACCGCTCGTCCGCGGAAGCCATGAGAGCGTTCCAAGAGCGAACGGCCAAACTTTCCAAACGGACGAAACGCAAGGCATCCTAGCCGATGGAACTGGTTTTCGCCGAGCGCTTCGACCACAGTCTCCGTCAGGCGCCGGCGCCAGTGCAACGCGCATTCTGGAAGCAGGCTGGATTTCTGCCGTCGAATTTGGCGCCATCCCTCGTTGCGCTCGAAGAAATACGAAGGGGCCGATGATCTGTGGCAAGCGCGTGTGAACCGCGACTGGCGCTGCTATTTCAGGATCGTCGGCGACAAGTATTGCCTGGTAGACATAACGGCTCATCCGAAGTAGGCGACGGAACTCGTAAGGCGGTCTTGGCAGGTAGAAGCGCCTGCCCCACAACGGCTGGTTTGCTCAGTGGCAGACGAAGCCTACTTCGCCTTCTCCACTTCCACCGCAAACGCATACGTCGCCCCAAACATATTCGACCGGAACACCACCCATTTCTGGTCCGGCGTAAAGCTCACGTTCGGCTCCAGCTTGTATTGGTGCTTCGACATGTTCACCAGCTTCTCCGCATGCAACACGCCGGGTGCGATCAGATCTCTCCCAATGGTCCCGCGGTCCGCGGCCGGTTCCGGATGGAATAGGTAGATCCACTGGCCGTCCGGCGCGTGCGCCACCTGGCCCTTGTCGCCGCCGTCGCCGCAGAACAGTTTGCCGTCGCGCGTCACATTGAAGTGGATCGACCACTCGTTCCGCTCCAGATGGTAACGAGTCCGCGCGCCCGTCTCCACGTCGTAGCCGGCCAGCCAGAAGACTTCGCCGCGCGGGGTCTGCAGGTCGTACCAGATGGTCTTTCCATCGGCGCCCCAGAATTCGTGGCCGGCGATTTCCATGGTCATAGTGCGCCGGTGAACCAGGGTGATGTGCGAGCCGTCGGTGCGCATGGTCCAAATGCGATCCACCTTGTGCCAGGGTCCTTCGTGGCAGAACATCAGCAGCGCCGGGTCGGTGGGCGAAAACTCCAGGTGGTTCAGCCAGTCCGTGGCGCGGTGCAGCACCTTGGTCTCGCCGCTCTTGGTATCGATGGTGAATAGCGCCATGGGCAAATGCGCCGCCAGCCGCTCTTCCATCATCTGGCCCTTGTTGACCGGCTGATCGAGCTGCTGCGGTTGCTGCGGGCGGTTGGCGTTGTAATCCTTGCCGTCGCCTTCGATGTACGTGCCCGCCATCAGCGTCTCATCCGCGTTGACCGTCACCACCGATGCGCGTGGCGGCAGCTTGGCGATCTCGCGCGTCGCGCCGGTATCGACGTTGGTGGAATAGACGGCATCGCCTTTCGCGTAATATACGTTCGGCGTCTTGCGGCCCGTGACGATCACGCGAACTTTCCCAGTGACCACAGACTTCGCGGTGTGCGTCGCCAGATCGAGGGCCGAAATTCCCTCCGGTGTGGTGTAGACCATCTTGCGGCCGTCCGCCGTGTAACCGTTCTGGTTGAAGTAGAGGCTGGCGCTGCCGGGCTCATTGGTAAGCCGCACGATGCGGTGGCCGGTATCGGGGTCGATCCAACTGCCCGGCGGCGGTTGGCCGCCAGTCTGCGATCCGGCTGGCACGGCCGCGCAGAGCGCGACGGCGGCCAGGATGGTCCTACGCCTGGTCCAACGCCCAATCCAACCCATGGATGTTCTCCTCTTGAAAGAGTAGCGCGCCTATTGCAGCGGCGCCGCGAACAAGATCGCGGAGGTCGGCTGCGCTGCGCCTGCCTGGTCTTCCATGGTTACCGCGACAGTCATGCCGTTCATATCCACCGGGCCCGTCCGAACATGCATGGCGGTTCCATCCGCCTGCGATTGGAACATGCCGGCGGGAACGGGCTTGGCGCCTTTCGGGATCACCCACATCTCGTAAGCCTTCCCAGCGGGGGCCGGCGGCAGGTTCGTCGCAATCAACAACACCCCCAACGCGGGATTCACGAAAATCTTTCCCTTGGGTCCGGCGCCGAAGTTGACCTGCCTGGTATCGGCGCCGTTCATGATGGTCATGGCTTCGTTGAGCCGCGTCAGATCCACCGCCTGCTGCCGCATCTGGCTGCGCACGGCGGCCAGTTCTTCCAGCGAGCTGCGCTCGCGCGCTTCGAAGTAGAAAGCCCCCACCAGGCTCAGCGCCGCCACCAAGCCCAGCCATGGCGCCCAGCCGAAGCTGCGCTGCTCTGCGCCCACCGACGCCAGGATTCGCCGCCGCAGTTTCGCGGAGGGCGTCGCCGGAGGCGCCGCGGCGCCAATCATGGATGCGACTTGTCTGGCCCGCCTCATTTCTTTCATGCAAACCTCGCAACCACGATCGAGATGCTCGCGGATTTCGCTCCGCTCCGGATCTTCGGCCACTCCCATGGCGTACAGTTCGTATTGGCCCTGCAGTTCTTCGTGGCTCACGCCGGCACCGCCACGCCCAGTTCGTCGCGCAAATTCTTCAATGCCGCTCGCACCCAGGTTTTCACCGTGCCCAGCGGTTGCCCCATTCGCTCGGCCATTTCCGTTTGCGTCAGCCCTTCGTAGTACGCCAGCTCGATGACCTCGCGCTGCTGCGGCGTCAGCTTGAGCAGGGCCGCCCGGATCACGCGCGCATCGTCCGAAGCCAGGATGTCGCGTTCCATGTTGGTATAGAGCGCCGGGTGATCCACCTCGTCCAACTCGAGGGCGTTGCGCTCGCGGCCGCCGGCCGACCTCAGGTAATCGATGGCGCGGTTGCGCGCCACCGAGAGCAGCCACGGTCCGAACGCTCCGCGCTCCGCATCGAAGCCCTGCGCGCGGTTCCACACGCGCAGAAAAGTTTCCTGCACCAGGTCTTCGGCGATAGCGGCGTCGCGCACCACGCGCAGAATCAGCGAATAGGCGACGCGGCCATAGCGGTCGTAAATCTCCGCAAGGGCCTGTGGATCGCGGCTTTGGAGACGTTTGATCAGATCGGCGTCGCCTTCCGCGAGAACGGCCATGAGCAGTGAGAGCAGCATCGGCTTTTTGCGTTCCTCTATCGTAGTGTACGTGTGAAATGGCCGCGATAGATTTGCGAAAGCGCGCCTCGCGGCAAGCTGAAGCATGCCCGCTTGCGGAAATGAGTGCGGTGTTTTGCATTTTTCTCTTGACTTTATTCGTGAACCACCTTATATATGAATCACATTGCGATTTTTCAAGTCGCAAAATTTGATGTTAGGGAGAAACAAATCGATGAAGAGCGCAACCAAGAAAGCCGCCCCGAAGAAAAAGGCCCCCGCAAAAAAGAAGAAGTAGCCTTTCGGGCGCGCCCGTAAAGGGCGATAGTCAAAATCAAAATACGCTTCAAGGCCCCGGTTTCCGGGGCCTTTTTTGTTGTTTGGGCTTGTCGCTGCGAGATCGCGGCGACGCTCCGGCGAGATCAAGCCAACGCTCCGGCGAGATCGCGCCAACCCTCCACCCGAGATCGCGGCGACGCTCCGCCCGAAATCGCGCGAGTCCTCCGCCGCTATTCCCCAGGCTGCTCTCCGGTGTCCTCGGCGCGGTTTTCGAACTTCGTCTGCGCGTGCAGGAAGACCAGATTCACCGTTCCAACCGGACCGTTGCGCTGTTTGGCGAGGATCAGCTCGGCGAGACCGCGCAAATCTTCGCGGTCTTTTTTATAAACCTCTTCGCGAAAAATAAAGCTCACCAGATCGGCGTCCTGCTCGATCGATCCCGAGTCGCGCAAGTCGCTCAACTGCGGGCGATGGTCGTCCTGCCGCGTCTCCACCGCGCGGCTCAACTGCGAGAGCACCATCATCGGCACGTTCAATTCCTTTGCAAGCAGCTTCATGCCGCGCGATAGGGCGCTTACTTCCTGGTTGCGGTTTTCGAAACGGCCGCGGCCCGTCATCAGTTGGAGGTAATCGACGATCACCAGGCCGACTTTTCCATGCTCCATTTGCAAACGCCGCAATTTGGCGTGCATGTCCATCAGGTGGAGCGCCGCCGTGTCGTCCACATAGAGCGGCGCTTCCACCAGCTCGTGCAGCGCATGGTTCAGCTTGCGCCGCTCCTCCTGCGTCAGGTAGCCGGCGCGGAAACGCTGGCTGTCCACGCGGGCCGCGGCGCAAAGCATGCGGGTGAGCAGCGACTCCTTCGACATTTCGAGCGAGAAAACCGCCACCGGCTGTTTCAGTTTCAGCGCCACGTGCTGCGCCACGTTCAGAGCCAGCGCGGTTTTGCCCATGGATGGCCGCGCGGCCAGTATGAACAGGTCGCCGCCGTGCAAGCCGCCGGTCATCTCATCCAGTTTGGTGAACCCGGTGCTGATTCCTTTGAGGCGCTTGCTGGGGTCCAGAAACGCGTTGATGCCGCCCTCGTAGCTCTCCAGAATCTGCTGCGCGCCCAGCAGACCGGTTTTCACGCGGGCTTCGCCGAGCTTGAGCAGCGTCTCCTCGGCGCCCGCGAGGATTGTGCTGGGGTCTTCCTCGGCCATCAGGCAGCGATTCATCATGTTCTGCGACGCGTGAATGATGAGGCGCAGAATGGATTTGTCCTTTACGATACGGAGGTAGCTGTCGAGGTTGGGAATCTGCGGCAGGCCGTCGTCCAGCGAAATCAGGTAGCTGAGGCCGTCGCAGGCTTCCAGCTCGTTGAACTTCATCAGCTCGTTGGCCACGGTGACGCGGTCGATTTTCTCGCCGCGGTCTTGCAGCTCGCCCATGCGGCGAAAGATGCGGCGGTGCTTTTCGAGACTGAAGTCGTCCGCTTCCAGGGTTCCCGCGGCTTGAATGTAGAAACTTTCGTCAAGCAGAATGGAGCCCAGCACGAAACGCTCCGCGTCTACGTTGGTGGGAAGACCTTTTTCGATTGAGTTGGCGAGATTGGTGGCGGACATGGCGCGATTCCTACCTTATGCTGCGGGACGGCGTTTCGCGAGGCGATAGTTTTCGCCCCGCTTTGATACGTTTAGGCTCTGCATAAAACGTGGCTCGGTGACTGGAGCGCCCGCGGCCGTGAAACCGCTTTGAATCAGCCCGCTGCGGCGCGTTTCCGACAGGCGTCCGCAAAACGCCCACAATTTTTCAACAGGACCGCTAAAACATTGCATATCGCCCTTGTTTTAGGGTACCTGATGATAATCTCGATTGGGGAGGCAGCGACGATGCCGGGATGGCTGGTTTCGAATTCAATGTGGCACGACATTTTTGCGCTGGGCGCGCCGGTGGTCGAGAAGACCTTGCGCCCGGTGGCGGTATATTTTTTTCTGGTGATCGCTCTGCGGGTCTTCGGCAAGCGCGAGCTGGCGCAGCTCAACCCGTTCGACCTGGTGGTGCTGCTCTCGCTTTCGAATACCGTGCAGAACGCCATCATCGGAAACGACAACTCGCTCACCGGAGGCTTGATTGGCGCGTTCACTCTGTTGGCGATGAACTACACGGTGATCCGATTCCTGTTCCGCCACCGGCGGCTCGACCAGCTCTTCGAAGGGAAACCGACGGTGCTGGTGGATGAGGGCAGGATTATGCAGCGCGCGCTCGCCAAGGAGCTGTTGACGCATGCCGAGTTGCTGACGGTGCTCCACCGGCAGGGATTCGACAGTTTGGCCGAAGTGCACCGGTGCGTGCTGGAGCCCGGAGGGACGTTTTACATTCAGCGCAAGCTGCCCGCCCTCGATAGCGTGCAACACCATGAGGTGATGGCGCGCCTGACCGAGCTTGGCGGCAAGCTCGACGCTCTGTTGCAACAGAAGGGCGCCTGAGCGGCGCCATTATAATAGGATGTGGAGGAATGGCCGAGTGGTTGAAGGCGGCGGTCTTGAAAACCGTTGAACTCGAAAGGGTTCCGGGGGTTCGAATCCCTCTTCCTCCGCCAGAGTTTTCAATAATTTAGAGGCAGCGCAGCTAGGTCAGCGAAGCGGCTCCAGTTCGGAGTTTGTGGATGAGATGTGCATAAACCGGTTTTGATGCCATCGGAACTGGCGTCCCCAACCGTGCCTGGCGTGCCGACACGCAGTACAACCCTTCAAACGGTGTCCCCGCGTTTCAGCAGTACATATGGGCCGTGACGAACCCGCGCGCTTCATTCCAATGCTATCGCCCGTCGCCCTGTTCCGGTATTTTGATCGGGGACCAACCTCACAGTTCGCCCTACGGCCTAGAGAGCGGCTGAACTCCGGATTTCCACAGAACGCCCGTGTACCAAATTTCCAGGTATCCTTCGAGTGACATGAGGATTGAGAATTCGCGCTTGTCAATTTCAGGAGGAGCAAACACTTCCAGCTCCTTTGGAATGGTGATTCTCCAGCCCTGTTTCGGCTTAGTAAGTACGGCCGGCATGAGCCGTGCGACCATCGCTGCGCGGATTGGTTCCTCAGCAAAGGTTGCCTCTCGAATCTCCGGGGGCCTGCCTTCGATAATCAACAGCCGAACAGGTTCCAGCAATGGGTCGCTCTGGACTTGCTCGTCCGAAAGTAGACGATGCCGACCAACTTGGATTAAGAACAGCCACGCTGTCGCCGACTCAACACCGGTCAGCCAGGAGATGGCATCCGAAAGCTGCTTCGGAATGACAATCCTGCCATATGTGTCGGCTGTCACATGCGCTGGAACCAAGGGCGTCAAATCAAATTTTACCGTGAATTTCCGAGGGTGATGTTTGCAATTTAGCTGATTTTAAAGCTGATGGTGCATTCTCTATTGCATTTTTCCCAAATTTTCCCGCATAATACAACCAGTGGTATTGGTCTTTTTGGTAGACCCAACAATTGGTGCCAAATATGCACCGCCAGCATCGGGGGGAACTGATAGAATCAAAGGCTGGTATCGGCATGGGCGAAGGAAAGGCGAATGTCAACTGAGATTTATTCGCACGACTCGGCGGGTCGATTTTAGCTTGGTAGCCTGCATCCAGCTTGGCGTGCGGATGGTGTACACGAATGGAGATTTCAGAGCGCAAAGAAATGGGATCTGATGGAACGCTTACACGATCTAGCTAGTCTGCTCGTCGCCTGTTGGACAATTGCAACGGACAACGCCAAGATTCCGACCTCGCACGGCATCTTAGATCGAGCACTCAGGGACGCATTTGATCAAGGAGCCTTTCCAACCTGGGCCCGCAAGATAATGCACTTCGCGGATTCCAGGATTGGCCTTCAGTGTGTTGAGCTCCCGTCGATACTCAAATGGGCTCAAATTCAGGAGCTCACGACAGCACCAAATCCCTCGTACGAATTTACTGAAATTCGAGTATCTGAACGGGTCGCAAAGCAACTCCTGAAACGACTGGATGTCGCCGAAGAGGATGCTCTTAGCTGGGGGCGACTCATTAACGAGGCGATCGCCAATAACAGGCGCAGTGCGTGCGAAAACCCCGCCTATATTGAAGCCTGAGCGTTTGGCCGGCTGGTTAGCGATCGGGTATGCTATGAAGGACCAGTGCTCGATACAGACAGTCTGCGCGATAGGATCAGCGAAGCCGCGCCAGTTCTTTCGAAAGCCGTTAACCAGCTAGCGAAAGATTGGATTGGTCCGATCCTCCAGGCCCTTTCGCATCATGACCCGCGACATAGCTTTCCCAAAACTATAAACGATCCAATCTGGGGCACGATAGAACTATTACCCTGGGAAGTCCTTCTACTGGACAGTCCCGTCCTCCAGCGGCTCCGCGGAGTCCGCCAGCTTGGCATGGCCCAGCACGTCTACCCTGGTGCATCTCACTCACGCTTGGAACATTCACTGGGTGTTGTCGAGGCGGCAGACCGAATGATACGCTGGCTTACCCGCAATGCCGATCATCGCCGCGAATTTGGGATTGATTCGGATGCGGATGTCCCGGCGCCAAGCCGTCTTGACCGCTGCTCAGTTCGCCTGGGAGCCCTGCTTCATGACATCGGCCACGGTTCATTCAGCCATGTGACGGAAGCGATCATTAGAGACCGCCATACCGAGGATTTTGAAAGGGCCGAAGCCGTACTGCGTGAAACTTTCGAGGGCGTCACCAGGATCGCAACATCTGAGACCGTCGCTACCCTTATTGTCCTCAGCTCAGAAACGAAGAAGGTTTTCGAACACCCAGCTTTTGGTGCCGTTACCAATCCGGCCCAACTGGCCCCGGCAATCGCGGCGCGGATTCTCGGTTCGCGTACTCTTCTTGGCGCAGGCTATTTATCGGGTGTCATCAGCGGACCTCTGGACGCCGACAAGCTCGACTACATGGCCCGCGATAGCCATTACACAGGGTTGCCAACGGGAATCGATGTAAACCGGCTCATCAGCAAGCTCGAAGTTGTCGTAGTGACAACCGACAATGCTCCGAACCATGAGTTGCGACAGCGCGCGATAGCTTCCGGCCGTGGAAGATTTTATGAAATGGGTATTTCACTCGCCGGCCTCGGAGCCTATGAGCAGATGATTATTGCCAGAGTGATCCTGTACGACCGGGTCTATTACCATCACAAAGTGCGAGCGGCGGAGTCCATGGTTCGGCGGTTGATAGGAGTCGTGGAAGAAGAACCGGAGCGAAGCCTTCAACTGAAAGCATTCTTCGCGGGGATACCCGACGACGCAATGATCTCCGTCCTGGGTGGTGAGTTGCTTTCGGGCGTTGTCAAGTCAGGCGGGACAAGAGCGAACAGGCTGGCCGTGCGGCTTAGGGATCGAACAAATCATCTTCGTGCTTTTGCGTTTGCCTCCAGATTTATTGGTGGGCTTGACGACCTTCCAATCCAGGAGAAGCAAGATACCAGGGCGCTACTTTGGAATGCCGTATTGAAGGCCTTGCTCCAGCCCAACGGGTGCGAAGACTTTGCTAGCCGGATTTTCGAGGCGGCGAAAGCGATCGCGGTCGTCATCCCGGAGCTTCGAGAGTCTGGTGAGGGGTTGTCGCCTGACGACGTGCTTGTAGATCTCCCAGAATATACGCATGTCGCGCGAGGCGGCGACATACTGACGCGCACACACAGTGGTAGCATCGGAAACCCGAATCTTTTCTTTGACCCCGAAAAGTGGTCACAGGCGTACGAAGATCGCAAGCAATGTGGGTTCGTTTTTGCTCCTCGGGAACATGTACCGCTTGTCGTTCTTGCGTCCAAGGTCGTCTTTTGTGAAAGGTTCCAAGCGGTAATGACCAGCGCATCGGAGGAAGCTTGCAAGACGGTCCGTTTAATAAGGCACGCGTGGATTGACGAAATCGCGAAATACGGTCTGTGCTCCGCAGACTCTCTGGAACAGCTTACCTCGACACGGCCCCGCTTCGTTCCGATTCGGAGGGAGGAACTCCGCCTGCCGCCAACGCTTGTGACCGATGATCCCAATTTGAAGGCGCGGCTGTCTGAGCAGTTTGCCACCGCGGCGCCAAGCGGTTTTGTTGCGAGCGTTCACGATGCGATTGTAAACGCTATCGAACACATGGCGCACTTCTTGATTGTCGCGGAACAGGGCGGATATTTCGTCAACGAGCCCGACCTCCCGGAGCGCGAATTACAGGCGCGCCTTCGAGATCATCTTCGTGCGCGCGAGATAATGGTCCACGAGGGATCGGAAGTCGGGGGAGGTGAAACTGACCTCGTCCTGCCAGGCCCCCTCGTCGTGGAGAATAAAGTCGCGGCAGATCTTTTAGACCCAATGGCCTCCGGACCTCACTACGCCTGGCAGGCGAGACGCTACTCTATGGCCGTGTCGACAAGAGTCGGATTTGTCCTCTTGGCTTATCGCCCACGTGACGAGCGGGCCATTCTACCGCTTAGCGATAGAATTACCGTATGTACGCTACCTGGTGCTAGTGAGGGCTTCGTCCAGGTTCGTTTCGCAGTACCTTATGCCATGGCGTCCCGTCGGCTGCAAAACGGCCAAGTCGAGCGGAGGACTAGCGCGGCTAAAAAGTAACCGGCGCTGCACGACTGCATTCCGCAGCGCCCAAAAGCTGGAGAAGGCGACAAAAATCTCCACTGGCCCTCACAGAGATGCTTAAATTAAACCATCAATCTGGTTTCTGGTTAATCGGTTCACAATAAGACTAGCTTATGACTGAATCGGCGGCTAAGCCGGCGTCGAATGGATCAGCCGCGCGGAAGCCGGGTCGACGGTTGGCGTCAGTGCAAATGGCGTCTACGACATTCTGCTGCTCCGGCATGCCCCATCGCATGTCAGACGGCAAAGTGGCTGGCGCTCCAGCTATCTCGATTTACCAAACGACCCTAGTCCCATTTTCGGACACTTGCATTCCGCACCCTTCGGCAACCGGCAAATCTTCCCCCATCGCCCCAGCCTCAGCCAGCCGCACGCCGCCTGCGCAACCAAAGGTCACGCAAAGATCAGTGGCCAATCTGCCTGCTCGCGAGACGCGGGGCCTCGTCGCCGCGCAGCGGCGCCATTGCTACGAAAATCTTCCCTCGCTACGCCCTGATCCGTCAATAAGTTAGGAAAAATGACCCTCTCCGCTGCGTGTAGATCCTGATCGAAGGGCCTTGCACAAACCTGTCAAGCTCTCCATTCTCATCCGCCCTGGTGGCGCCGCGCGGTGCGCCGTGGTGTTTCCCTACGAAAAAATTGAATTAAAACCACCGCTGAATCAACAACTTGACGAAGGAGCACCCTAAGGCAGCCCCGGGAAAAATCGCCGCCGTGCATACCGCTTTTTCATCCCTCCCGATGACGGCCCCGCAGGGGCCGCAAAGTCGTTCACGCCAACTTGAAGTTTATTTTCCCCTTAGTTTCAACAGCCTACGCGGATCGACCCCTTGCAGCCGCAATCCGTACTGTCACTGTGGAAGCAGAGAAGGACGTTCGGCAAGCCCTCGCATGCATCTGTTTGGCTGCGGTTGCATCGCTGGCGGTTGGCTCCGTTCTTCCAGTGCGCGCCGCCACAATGCGGTTGGCGGCGCGCGCCAAATCGGATTCAAGCTGCGGGTCCACGCTCATCGGCCGAAATCGCCGTTCCGCGGAATAGCGAGAGCGCTCGAGGTGAAGCCATCATCCAACCGGCGCCGTCATAACCATACGGCTCCCTCATCGCAACCGGACTCGTGCCGTTACCCTTATAAGCGCCGCACCCCTAAGCCCGCCGGCGCATCTCAGCCCGTGCTTCGGCGTCGGCCGTCCGAGCCCGCTCGGTCTCGCGCTTATCGTGCAGCTTCTTGCCCTTGGCCACCGCGATTTCGCATTTGATCCGCCCATGCTTCAAATACATTTTGGTGGGAATCAGCACCAGCCCTTTTTCGCGCGTCTCCACTTGCAGCTTGTCGATCTCGCGGCGGTGCAGCAGCAGCTTGCGGTTGCGCACCGGGGGGTGGTTTTCGCGGTTGCCATGTGAATACTGGCTGATGTGGAGGTTGATCAGCCACGCTTCGTTGCCAAGCACGCTGGCGTAAGCTTCCTTCAACTGGACCTTGCCGTCCTTGGCGGCCTTGACCTCGGTTCCGGTCAGCACCATCCCGGCTTCGAACCGCTCCAGCAGGAAATAGTTGTGGCCAGCCTGCCGGTTGTCGCTCAAGATTTTGATGGAAGCGTCTCTGTCCGCCAAGATTTGGCCTCCACGCCCGGAAGCCCAATCTCGTCAATGACTTTAGAAGGGCTGGGTCCGCGGAATTGCATTTCATCTTAACATATGCCGCGCTAATGCCCCTGCTGAGAACGGGAACATGTCATTTTTCAAACGGTTAGTCGCTGTTATTGTCTCATGCGCGCTGCTCGGGCCGATGTATCCGCTCCAGGCCAAGACCAAGAAGGGCGACAAATTCCTCTCCGAGGGCCAGGTCCACGAGGCTAAGAAGGAATGGGACGCGGCCCTCGATTCCTATGAGAAGGCGCTCTCCGAAGATCCGGCCGAGCTGCTGTACCAGATGGCCGCCGACAGGGGCCGGTTCCATGCCAGCCAGGCCCACGTCGAAAAAGGCCTGACCATCCGCCGCGAGGGCAAGTTGGGCGAAGCGCTCCTCGAATTCCAGAAGGCCTATGCCATCAGCCCGGGTTTGATCATCGCCGCGCAGGAACTTGAGGAAACGCAGCAAATGATTCTGCGCGAGCGCAAGCGCGTCGAGCAAACCGGCAAAGAGGCCCCGCCCCAGATTCAAGCGCTCACGCCCGGCCAGATGGCCGAGCAGGAGGAATTGAACAAGATCGACCGCATGCTTCCCATTCCCGAGCTGCGCCCCATGAAGCCCGGCCTGATCGATTTGAAAATGACCGGGAAGGTCAAAGTGATCTTCGAGACGCTGGGTAAATATGCCGGCATCAACGTGATTTGGGACCCGGACTACGTGGCGCCGTCCAAGGACGGCTTCACCGTGGAATGGGATAACTTCACGCTCGATCAGGCGCTCGACTACATCGCCGTGCTGAGCAAATCGTATTGGAAGGCGCTTTCGTCGAACACCATCTTTGTCACCAACGATAACCCCACCAAGCGGCGCGACTATGAAGAGCAGGTGATGCGGACCTTCTACCTGCACAACGCGCAAGGTCCGCAGGAAATGCAGGAAGTGGTGAACGCCGTCCGCACCGTGCCTGAGCTTACCAAGGTGTTCCCCGATACCGCGCAAAACGCGATCGTAGTGCGCGGCGAGGCCGACAAGGTGGCGTTAGCGGCGAAAATCGTTCGCGATCTCGACAAGCCGCGGGCGGAAGTGCTGATCGACATTCTGGTGATCGAAGCCAGCAAGGTTTTCAACAAGCAGATTACCGCCGCCATCGCGTCGACAGGTCTGAACGTGCCCTTCAATTTCACGCCGCGGTCTTCCATTCAGGTACAGAACAGCACTAATGGGACTACCACCGCCACTACATCGTCAACCACTACCACCGCCACCACCGCCACCACTACCAACCCGGTGACCACCACTGGAACTACTGGGACCACCAGCAGCACCACCGGCGCATCCATTCCTCTTTCCGAGCTGGGCCACCTCGCCAGCGCCGATTTTTCGACTACCCTTCCGAGCGCGCTGCTGCAGGCCTCTCTAAGCAACGCCGATACGACGGTGCTGCAGGCGCCCGAATTGCGCGCGGTGGATAACGTAAAATCCACGTTGAATATCGGCGAGCGCGAGCCTACCGCCTCCGGCAGCTTCCAGCCGGGCGTTGGCGGCGTGGGCATCAACCCGCTGGTCAATACGCAGTTCCAGTACATCGACGTGGGCGTCAACGTAGAAATATTGGCGCACGTTCATTCCGATACCGAAGTCTCGATGCACATGCTGCTGAACATCACCAGCGTCACCGGCCAGGTGAACCTGGGCGGCATCAACCAGCCCATCATCGGGCAGCGCAAGATCGAGCACGACATTCGCATGAGGGAAGGCGAAGTGGCCATCATCGGCGGACTGGTGACGCGGCAGGACGATAAGACCGTCACCGGTATTCCGGGGCTCTCCAGCATTCCGATTTTCGGCAATCTGTTCAAGGGATCGAACGTCGATCACAATAAGGACGACGTCGTTATTGTGGTGATTCCCCACATTATCCGCAAGCCGGATTTCACCGAGGAAAACATGCGCGCCATCGCGGTGGGCAATACGCAGACCGTGAAAATCAACTACGCGCCTCTGCCTGCCGACCCGGTAGTTGCGCCGGCATCGCCAGCCGCCGCGGCCGTGGCATTCCCGGCGCCCGCTGCGGCGGCTGCCATGCCTCGGCCCCCGATGGGGATTCCGGCCGCGGCGCTGCCGCCCGGCGTGCCTTCCGTGGGAGGTCCGCCCATGACTGCGCCGGCTAGTGCGCCTCCCATGACCGCGCCACTCGCGACCGCGCCACCGGCTACCGCGCCGCTCATGACCGCGCCCCCGGCGACTGCGCCGCTGGTTGCCGCTCCGCCAGTTACCGCGCCTCCCATGACCGCGCCCCCAGCGACTGCGCCGCTAGCGACCGCGCCTCCCGTGACCGTGCCCCCAGCTACCGCTCCGCCGTCCGCGGCAGGCCACCCACTGATGCGCTTCGCGCCTACGCCGGTTCAAACCACGGTAGGCGGAAACTTCACCGTCTCGTTGATGCTCGACAACGGTTCGGATGTCGCCGCCGCGCCGATTCAAGTGGTCTTCGACCCCAAGGTTTTGAAGCTGAACGACGTCACTACGGGCGATTTGATGAGCAAGCTCACCAAGAACATCCAGAACGATGCCGGCGCCGCCGCGGTTCAACTCAGCATCCCGGCGGGGTCGCCAGGCGTTAACGGCAGCGGTACGCTGCTCACCCTGAGTTTCTCGGCCGTCGGGAAGGGCTCGACGCAGGTCACGGCGCCCAATGTGACGCTGCGTAATTCACAGGGCGCGGCGGCCGCAACCGGCAGCCCGCAGTTGACCGTCAATGTCAAATAAAAGTATGCGGAGCGTCAATAGAAGTATGCGGAGCAAGGGGCAACGCGGTCTCACGCTGGTGGAGTTGGTGGTGGCGTTCACCATCATGCTCATTCTCAGTTCCATGGCCGTGCCGCTGGCGCGCTCGAAGGTGCGCGTCCAGCGCGAGCGCGAGCTGCGCTACGATCTGGACGATATGCGCCACGCGATCGATAAATATAAGGATATGTGCGACGCGGCCTACCTGGGCCAGGTGAAGGTGGGTACCGACTGTTTTCCCGAAAGTCTGGAGATCCTGGTGGAAGGCGTGAAGCTGCCCGGTCCCGACGGCAAGAAGCTCAAGTTCCTGCGCCGCATTCCGTTGGACCCTTTCACGCACACCACCGAATGGGGTCTGCGCAGCGACCAGGACGACCCCACGTCGCAAAGTTTTGGCGGCCAGAATGTGTTTGACGTATACAGCAAGACTACGCAGAAAGACGGCAGTGGGCGTGCATACTCGGATTACTAAAAAAGTGGCGCGGGCCCAGGGCCTGAGCAAAGTGGGCCTGCGCAGCCGTTCCAAACGCCAATTCGGCTTCACCTTCGTCGAGATGATGGTAGTGATCACCATCATCGTGATCCTCATCACCATCGCCATCCCCATCTATCAGAAGTCGATCATCCGCGCCAAAGAGAGCGTGCTCAAGAACAATCTCTTCACGCTGCGCACGGTGATCGACAACTATACTTACGACAAAGAAAAGGCCCCGCAGTCGCTGCAGGATCTGGTGACGGACGGATACCTCAAAAAGATGCCCCTCGACCCGATTACCAACACCGATCAGTGGAAAATCGTCATGGAAGATGCCAGCCAGGCGATCAACCAATCCGAGCCGGGAATTTTTGACATTCATAGTAATTCAGATAAAATGAGTTTAGATGGTACTTCTTATTCCGAATGGTAAGCGCCTCTGTTTGTCGCTTGCCGCTATATCTCTTTCAATCTGCGCTACTTACGCTCAATCACCGGCTTCCTCAGGGCAATGTACCGTTTCCACCATTCCGTCTCAGGTCAGAGCGGAAGGGCTCACGGAACGCTTGGGAAACATTAATTTTCAATGTTCCAGCTATCCTGCGTCAGCCGTTGTTTCGGGCAATCTCACGCTATTCTTCCCGGTCAGCGTTACCAACCGGATCGATGCTAACAACAACGCGATCGACGCCGTTCTGCTGGTCGACTTAGGCGGCGGCTTCACGCCCACCGGGATCGCCGGCAAAATCGCCGGAAACAACATCACGTTTCAGGGCCTCAACGTAACCGTTCCTGCCGGCGGCGCCTTCAACCTGGAAATATCCAGCGTGCGCATCGCCGCGTATCAATTCGCATTCGGTGCGCCGCAATCCATCGACGCCGGCATTTCCGGCCCGCTTCCGCTCACGCAGAGCACTGTAGCGGTGGCTTATGTGCAAACCGGTCTCTACGCAACGCTCTATAACACCGGCATTACGTGCGTTGGCTCGCCCGTGCCGTCCGCCATTTCGCTATCGAACCTGTTCGCGGCGCAGACGGCGTTCGCATCGACGCGCGTCACCGAAGGCTTTGCCACTGCATTTCAGCCGCAAAGCGGATCGGACGATACGGGCACGCGATTCATTGTGAATTATTCGGGTTTCCCATCGAACGCGACGGTCTATGTTCCCGACTTCGTGGCAGGTTCGGACGCGGCCATTCCCACCGCGGGCGGCGACCTGGGTGGCACGCAGAGCGGCGGCGCGTATGTTCCGGGCAGCGGCACGCTGCTGCTGGCGCGCGTGCAGTTTACCGACACCACTGGCACCGGCGGCTACGTGACCGCTCTGCCGGGCGGAGCCGGAGTCTTCAATACCGTCAGCTCTGTGCCGCTCACCAACGGCGCGGGCTTCGCCGTATATCAAGTTGTGGACGCGAACCCGAATGCGGTGGAAGACGCGCAGTTCCCCACGTTCATCGCTCTTCCAAGCGTAACGGCGCCCGCGGTGGCGCAAGAGAGAATCTCGTTCGCGCCGGTTTCGACGGTGCTTACGGCGTCGGCCACCGCGCCTGTGCCCAGATTTGAGGCGACCACTCCGCCGTCCGATTGCGGCATTGTGGGCGACTGCCAGGCCGGATACTTCCCCAAGCTTTCGGCGTCCACTTCGGGGCTGAGTCTCACGGCGTTTTCAGGAGGCTTGAGCAACTCGGCCTACATCGCCGTGGATAACGTGGCGGGCGGCATCATGAACTGGAGCGCCACCGTCGGCTATAACCAGGGCTCGGGTTGGCTGACGCTCGGTCCTGCTTCGGGCCAGAACAACGGCACCGTCATCCTCAGGGCCAACGCGCAAGGTCTGGCGGCGGGAACCTACACGGCGAGCGTCGTTGTAAGCGCGGGTTCGCTGGCGGGAAGCCTGACATTCCAGGTGACCCTCGCGGTGACCGCGCTGACCACCAGCGGGACCGGCGGAACGGGCGGCGGCACGCCGGCTCCGGCTCCCTCGGTGATCGTGAGCTCGGTTGTGAACGCAGCCAGCCTCGCATCGGGACCCCTGGTGGGAGGTTCGCTGAGCACCGTGCTCGGGTCGAACCTGGCCGGCAAGAACGTGGCGGTAACGTTCGACGGTAATCCGGCCACGCTGCTCTACACCAGCGCTACGCAGATCAATCTGCAGGTACCGGCCGCGGTGGCGTCGGAAACCAGCAGCATCATAGTCGTGACCGTGGATGGCGCGAGCAGCGCGCCGCAGACGCTGCCGGTATCGGTTGCATGGCCCGCCATCTTCTCGAACGGAGTGCTGAACCAGGACGACAGCGTGAATGGGCCGGGTGTCGCGGCGAGCGCTGGAGCAATTCTGCAGATCTTCCTCACCGGCATTCCGGCGAATGCCGCAGTGACGGCGGTGATCGGTAGCCAGACAAACCTGACGCCGCTATATGCGGGTCCGGCGCCGGGGATTCCGGGCGTGCAGCAAGTGAACGTAGCCGTTCCGGCGGGCGCGGGCGGAGGCGGATCGACGCAGGTCGCGGTTTGCGCCACGGCGGGCGGCCGGCAATTCTGCTCTACGGGGCTGCCATTGTACGTGAAGTGAGAGGCGTTCAGCGCGTCGGCTGTGACTTCAACGCGGAGGCGCGGAGAGGCGGAGTAAAACGCGGAAACGACACTTCCTGTACCTCCGCCCTCTCCGCCTACCCGAAGAACTCCGCGCTGCCTCCGCCTCTCCGCGCCTCCGCGTTGAGAACCTACACCTCATTGGCGGCTACACTAGTTGTTTGATGCGTCCGTCTCCGGCCGCCGCGGTGGCGGCGTTCCTCTTCAACACTGGGTGCGGCTATATCGGCCCTACGTTGGTTCCCCTGGCCAACGTGCCCGCCGCTCCCAGCGATGTTGCGGCGATACAGCGCGGAGCGAAACTGATCGCCCACTTTACCGTGCCCGGCACGATCACGGAGGGCTATCCCATCAAGGGAGACCTGCAGCTCGATCTGCGTGCGGGGCCGGCGCCGGACGTGTGGAGCGAATCGGAGTGGGCCGCGCAGGCGGAGCGCGTTGCGCCGGCGCGTACTACCAAGCTGCCGCCGGCCAGGCCCGGCGGAACCGGGCAGCAGTTGGCGGAATACGAATTCTCTTCGACGGCGTGGACCGGCAAAACCATCGTCATCGCCGCGCGTGTGATCGGGTCGAATCAGAAGGCGTCCAACTGGTCGGCTTTAATCACGCTGCCGGTGGTTGCGCCGTTGGCGAAGCCGGAGCAATTTATCGCGACGCCACTAGCCAATGGCATTCGCCTGACGTGGCGCGGCGCCGGCGGCCATTTCCGGATACTTCGGCGCGCGGAAGGCTCCGATGGCTTCGCCGAACTCGCTACCACCACTGCGCCCGAATATCTCGACGCCGGCGCCGAGTTCGGGAAGACTTACACCTACCAGGTACTGGCATTTGCCGCAGTGGCGCCCCAGAAGGAAGCGCAGAGCGATCTTTCCGGCGAGAAGACGATCTTATACAAAGACGAGTTCCCACCGGCGGCGCCGGCCGGACTAATCGCGACGCCGTCGCCGGCCACCGTCGAGCTCTCGTGGGATTCGAATACCGAGCCGGACCTGGCGGGCTACCGCGTGTATCGGGCCACCAATGGCGGCGCGTTTGAGAAGATCGCCGACGTGAACGAAATTCCGGCGTATTCGGACCATGCGGTGGAGCGCGGCAAGACGTACCGCTACACGGTCACCGCCATGGATAAATCGGGCAACGAAAGCAGCCGGTCGGCAACCGTAGAAGCGGCGCTGCAGTAGTGGCGCGGGCCCCGGGGTTGGCCCATGGCCTGCCCTGTCTCGAGCCGCTCCGAGCGCGCGGCATTGGGGCGGCCATCTGCGATTGAAGCTGCTCGGCGTAACCGGACCGGCAACTGGCCTGCCCCCGATTTCGAAAAACGAGCGGGACTATGCGTCACGGCCCGTCTGTCGTCTACGTCGCGTAACGATATAGTGCGCCGCGCGCGGACGATGTCCAGGCGGCCGAGCGCATGGTGCTGGGGCAGCGCTGGGGCCCATTAGCTCATCGGTCGGGATAAGAAGCTCGTTTTACCGCTAATTAAGAGCCACCGCTTCCAACGTTCGAATCTTCGCCGACAAGGTAGTCCGCTTCAAATTGAGCATATCGGCCGCTGCCTTCTTATTGCCGCCGGTCTTCTGCAACGCCTGCGCCAGAATACTGCGCTCGATCGCCGCGACGGTATGTTCGTAGTCCAATCCCCCATCGGGCACCGGAATCGTCGGAATCGCCGCCGCTGAGATGGACCTCGGCTTATTCGATTGAGGCAGCGGAAAATCCGATGGCTCCAGCATGTCGCGGTCACCGCTCAAAGCCACGCCGGCTTCGATGGCATTTTCCAGTTGCCGCACATTGCCCGGCCACGAATAATCGCACAGCCGTTCCAGCGCCGCCGGTGCGATCGATTTGAGCGGAACCTCCTCCATGCCGCAGATCTTTGCGAGAAAATGCTCCGCCAGCATCGGAATATCGCTACGCCGCTGGCGCAGCGGCGGCATGGCGATCGGCACAACGTTCAAACGGTAGTAAAGGTCTTCGCGGAACAGCCCTTGCTCCACTCGCGCCATCAGGTCGCAATTGGTCGCCGTCACCACACGAACGTCCGTTTTGATGGTCTCGGAGCTGCCCAGCCTCTGAAACTCGCGTTCCTGCAGCACGCGCAGCAGTTTCGCCTGCAATTCCATCGCTAGGTCCCCGATCTCATCCAGAAACAGGGTTCCTCCCTGCGCCTGCTCGAACCGTCCGACCCGGTTCTGCATGGCCCCGGTAAAGGCGCCGCGAAGATGGCCGAACAACTCGGCTTCCAGCAGGTTTTCGGGAAGCGCCGTGCAGTTCACCGCCACCCACGGACCCCGCCCGCGCGGTCCGGCGCTATGGATCGCTCGCGCGGCGATCTCCTTACCAGTCCCGCTCTCGCCCGTAATCAGGACGGTGGCGCGCCGCGGGCCTACCAGTTCTATCATGCGGCAAACCTGCCGCATCTCCCAGCTTTCGCCGATCAGCAGGCGTTCCCAGTCCCGGCCTTGCGCGATTGGAGTCATTTGCGTTATCAAAAGCACCAATCGGCCGGCGCCTCCAAAAGGTTTATAGCGCACCCGCTAAAGATTGCGCGGCATCCGGCCGATCTGTCCTTTAGCTGAAGATACGGTGAAACAAAAATGAAAGTAACCAGTCAGAATCTATCGGGCGCTTCCGCGGCGGGCACAAGCGGCGCTCAAGAAATCCAGAGGTCCGGCGGCGGCTCCAATTCGAGCGCGAAGGCAGGCGCGGGAGGCGACAGCGTAGAGTTCTCCTCGACGCTGGGAACCCTGTCCCGCGCCATGGAGTCGTATGGCTCCACCCGCGAGAGCACGGTGCAGTCGCTCGCGGCGCAGTATCAGAGCGGTACATATAAGGTAGATTCGGCGGCCGTCAGCCGCGGCATGATATCCGAAGCGCTGGGCGGCTAGGTTTCCCATGACGCCTGCGGAAGTCCGGAGTCAATTGAGATCGGCGCGCGCCCAGATGGAGCGCGTCTGCACGCTGCTCGAATCGCCCAGCCCAGCCACTCTCGACAGTTGCGGCGCCGTCATGGAACGCGTGATCGGCGAACTCGACGCGGGCCGAAGATGGATGGCGCAGTCCGGCGAAACCGGCGTCGCCGAAGCGCGCCGGCTGCGGTCCGTCGTACAACGTGCGCGGTCGCTTCTGGACCTGGCGGCGAATTATCACTTCCGATGGCGCCGCATCCTGGCGGGAAAAAGCGGCGGCTATACATATAGGGGGGCGCCAGCGCCACTCCATTCCCAGGCGCGCGTGTCGATTCAGGGATAGCATCATGTCAAGTCTCGTTGCCAGTCTATCGGTCACCGCCGGCGCTTTGAACGCTTTCAGCCAATCGCTCGAAGTCATTCAGAACAACATCGCCAACGCTCAGACTCCGGGTTACGCGTCCCAGTCGCAGCCGCTTGAGGCCCTGACCTTCGACCCTCCGAACGGAGCCCTCGGAGGAGTTTCCGTTGGCGCAGTACAAAGCTCGCGTAACGAGTATGACGAAACCGCCCTCCGCAACCAGACGATACTGCTGGGCGCCGCTAACCAGAACGTAAACAGTCTCACCGGGCTGCAATCGCTCTTCGACATTTCGGGAACCTCGGGAATCGCCACTTCGTTGAATAATCTGTTCGCGGGCTTTTCCGCCTGGGCGCAATCCCCGAACGATGCCAGCGCGCAACAGAACGTCATCACGAATGCCTCGGATCTGGCCACGGCTTTTCAACAGACGGCTTCGGGCCTCAGCCAATTCACGCAAACCACCAATCAGCAGCTCCAGCAAACCGTCTCCGCCGTCAATCAATTGGCCGGCCAGCTTCAGGCCGACAATCTTCAGGTCCAGCAAGGGGACAGCAACGATCCGGCCTTGGACGCGAACATCCACTCCACCTTGGATCAACTCGCGCAATACGTCAATTTTACGGCCGCCAAACAATCCGACGGCACCTACACCGTGCTGGCCGGCGGCCAGACGCCGCTGGTGATCGGAGACCAACAATACAGCCTGAGCTTGCAACTGGCGCAGCCAACCAATCCACCGCCCACCAACACGACTGGACCGCCTTCGGCGCAGATTCTGGCGGCCGATGGATCGGATGTCACGTCGCAGATCGATAGCGGACAACTGGGCGCGCTGTTAAGCCTGCGTAATACGGTTCTGCCTACCTACATTGGCGACGCTTACCAGGCCGGCGACATCAACACCATGGCGCAGCAATTCGCCGACAGCGTGAACCAGCAGCTCACCTCGGGCAACATCTCCGACGGTCCGCCGGCGCAGACGGGCATCGCGCTGTTCACGTACGATACCAGTAATCCGAGCAACGTCGCGCAAACGCTGGCCGTGAACCCCGCCATCGCCGCCGGTCAATTGGCCGCCATTCAACCTGGACCGCCCGAAGTCGCCAACGGCGTTGCGCTGGGGCTGGCGCAGATGTCCGATCCGCAAACCGCCGCCCAGGAAATCAACGGCGAAAGCTACTCGAGTTTCTACGGCGATATGGCGTCGCGCACCGGGGCTGCGCTCGACAACGCCAACGGTCAACAGACGCTGCAGCAATCGGCCGTGGCGCAGGCGCAAAACCTGGTGCAGCAGGCATCCGGCGTGAATCTCGATCAGGAAGCGGTCAACCTGGTGGAATTTCAAAGGGCTTACGACGCCAATTCGCATTTTGTTACGGTGCTCGACCAGATCACCAGCGACATCATCTTGATGGCGCCAGTTACCGATACGTAAGGAGCCGTCATGATATCGAGCTTAAGTGCTACAGACCTAAGTAGTTCAGCCCAAATCTTTCTCGCCGGCGTCAATCAGATTCAGCAGCGAATCTCGGTGGCCAATCAGCAACTTACGTCGGGGCTGAAGGTTTCGGTCGCCTCGGACGCGCCCGACCAGATCGACAATCTACTGCAGCTTCGCGCCGATCAGGCGCAGAACACCCAGGTGGGGAGTAATCTCGGGTTGGAACAGACCAACGCGCAGGCCGCCGACACCGCCCTCGGCTCGGCGATTCAGTTGATGGATAGCGCGACGCAGCTTGCCGCCGAAGGAGCCAATACCACCGAGACCGCCACGTCGCTCCAATCGTTGGCGCAGCAAGTGGCGTCGGTGCAGACGGAGATGGTTTCCCTCAGCCAGACGCAGGTGCAAGGCCGATACATTTTCAGCGGCGATCTGGATCAGAGCCCTTCCTACCAGCTCGATCTAACCGCCACTGACGGCGTGGATCAACTCTCGAACGCCGCCGCGACGCGGCAGATTCAAGACCCCGAGGGCGGCACGTTCTCAGCGGCCATGACCGCGCAACAGATCTTCGCCAGTCAGAACCCCGACGGCAGCGACGCGGGCGGCAACGTATTTGCCGCGCTGAATAACCTGCGAACCGCCCTGCTGAATAACGATCAGGCCGGCATTACCGCGGCGCAGAGCGACATCCAGCAGGCTTCCACACAGTTGAACACGGCGCAATCGTTCTACGGCAACGTGGAGAACCGCATCACGAACGCCACCACGTACGCCACCAGTTATGATACGCAACTGACCACGGAGATAGGCGGCATTCAGGACGCCGACGCCACCAGCGCCGCGCTTGAGCTCACCGCGTCGAACACGCAGTTGCAGGCCGCGTTCGAGGCGCAGGGAAAAATGCCGACCTCCAGCCTGTTCGACTACCTGGGGTGAGGCGAGGGGGTGAGCTGGCCTGGCGAGCTGGCCCGGGAAGCCCGGACGGAAAGCCGCATGATCGGCGCAGGCTCTTCGGCCTATTTCACGATCAACGTCGATTCCGCGCTAAACCTCTTATACCCGCTGTACTCGATCTTCAACCGCTCCCTTTGCGGCCCGCCGCGAAATTGCAGCGTGTCGTCCGCATACGTGTACACCGGAAACCAATGCTTCCCATCGATCGGCTTGCGGATGGTAGTAAAGGTGGGAAACAAGTTTTCCGACTTCATCGTCCGGATCTGCGGAACCGCGCGGCCCGTCATGCGGACGATGTTGTATTCCTTCTTATCGATCCAGACCATCCCGTCGAACAGCCGCTGCCCCTCTAGAATCTGCCGCGGGCGCACCTGCAACACCCAGCAATCCACATCGTCCACGGTCTCTTCGCCTTTGAATCCGGTTTCGTAATTCCACAGCCTGTCGTCCGTCAACACTAATGGCTGGATGTCGCGAATGTCGCGGAAGTCTTCGTCGGTGAGAATCAGGTTCTTCAGGCCGTTGCGCGGCTTGCCGATAATCTCCTCGGTGCGCTCGCGCGCGGGCGAAAAAATCACGTCGCGCACTTCGCGGTAGCTGCCGCGGATGCCGCCGCTGCCGTCGAGCTCATCGAGCGACACCGTCTGGCGGTACATGTATTCGTTGCGCTCGGCCTCGGTTTCCGTCTCGCGATGCGCCGCCAGTTTCGCCAGATTCGCCGGGGGCTCCTGCGCGGGCAGAAGGGCCGCGAAAATCACGGATGCTAGAATGAGCGCGATGAATAACTCGCCCGGCGGTTTCCGGGCAGCCTTGGGGATCGGTTGGGCGGCGCTGGGCGCGGCCGGCATCCTATATGTGCGGGCAAAGGGCATTCCCGTTACAGCGGCGCTGCCGGTAATTGCCGCGTTCCTCATCGCGTATCCATTCTATCTGGTGACCGGGTTCCCGGCGATGCGCGCGCGTCTTGCCGGGCCGCGCCTGAAGTGGTTCCTGCTCGCCGCGGTGGTTCTGCCGTACCTGGTTTGCTGCTGCGGCGCTATCGATTTTCACTGGTATAACGCCGTGCGGCTGGCCGCGCTCGCCTTGACCATGAGCCTGTGGTATGTCGTGCTGCCGAGTGGGACAGGCTTCCCGGCCTGTCCTTCCGATGCGTCGAATACGCCTGACAGGCCGGGGGCCTTGTCCATCCTGGCCGATCTGTCCTTTCTCGCGATCATTCCCGCCGTCGTGCTGGGCGGTTATTTCGATTCCATCTATCCGCCGTACCTGGGCCAGAAACTGAACGTGCTCGGCCATGTGACGTTCCTTCCCGTTGCGGTATTGGTCCTGATGTTGGAGCGGCGCATTCGCGAAACCGGATACGGCTTCACGCCGACCCGCCGTGAGTGGCGCATCGGCGTCCTGCACTATCTGTACTTCCTTCCCATCGGCGGAGCGGTGGCGTTTCTGTTGCACGCCGTGAAGCCGCACGAACCCGCCGCGCTTTGGAAGATCGCAGCCACGTTTCTCGCCTTTCTGTGGGTGATCGGCCTCTCTGAAGAGTTCTTCTTCCGCGGCGTCTTGCAGCAATGGATCGAAGATTGGACCCGCAACCGCGCGGCCGCACTGGCCATCGCGTCGGTTGTGTTCGGTCTGGTGCACCTGGGGTTTCGCGGTTTTCCGTTTCCCAACTGGCGTTGGGCGCTGCTGGCTGGGACCATGGGCTGGTTCTGCGGACGCGCCCGCAACCAGGCCGGCAGCATACGCGCGAGCGCTGTAACGCACGCTTTGGTGGTCGCCACCTGGCGCGCGTTCCTCGGATAGCGGTAATTGGCTGTGACTGTGAGCCGCGACCTGCGTGTGACATCTCCATAGCGTCAAATAATCCCGGTCCAGCCGACGTCGCTCAGTACTGCGCGCTTCGAGCTAGCCCGAAGTTCTTGAAAACATAGTCGACGTCTTTTGTTTTCATCGCTTTCGCCTTCCCTACATGCCTACCGTAGGCATGTGGCCACCTTGCAGAATCAATATCTTGCGATATGAAATCCAAGAACTTCGAGCTAGCGATCGGGCTGAGTGTCACTCACCTTCGATGGAGCACGCTAGTCGCCGGCGATCGGACGTTACCGGCTGGCGGTCCGGTTGCTATCGAGTCTCACTGAATACGGTGACAGCGGCGATTGGCGATCGCCACGCTGGATGGCATCCGGCCCCACATCCGCTTGTCACTCAATTACGCGAAGCTCTAAAAACCAATTGCAGCAGGACTGCGCTACCGCAAAACCGTCGCGCCCGAATGGAAAAGCTCGCGGGTATGATCGAGCGCCATGACGATGATCGCCAGTCCGCGCAGTGCGTCTATCGAAGGCACGCGGAGCTTGGATTGCAATTCTGAATTCACAAGGTACTCGAACACACCGATGCTATGGTATGCTGGCTCGGAAAGTCACGGCTATCCGTACTCGACCTGTGAGTTATAGTACAAATCAAATTAAGGAGTGAGGAAATGTTTCAGATAGAAAAGCCTGCGTCGAAGCTCGCCAATCGTAGGGCGCGCCCGTCTTTCATGACGGGGAAATGGGCGGGTTCGTTCGCTTCAGTGTTGCTATCCGGCGCGGCGCTGACCGCGGTTTCCGGACCAATCGATGCCGCGTCCTTCTGCGTAAATCCCGCGGCCTCATCGGGCTGTATGGCGACCATCGGCGCCGCCGTTGCCGCCGCATCCCCCAACGACACAGTTAACGTCGCCCCGGGGACATACAAGGAAAGCGTCACCATTGGCAAACCGCTGTCGCTCATTGGCGCCGACGCGACCAAGGTGACCATCGATGCGACGGGACTTGGCGTGGGCATCTATGTCGACGGAAACGATAACAAAGCGCTGACCGGGGTTTTCATTTCGGGATTCACGGTGCAGAACGCCAACTTTGAAGGCATTCTGGTAACCGGCGCTTCCGGCATCACTATTTCCGGCAACATAGTGCAGAAAAACAACAATGGCCTGGCGCCCGCGGCGGCCGGCGCCACGTGCCCCAATATTCCAGCCTACGATAGCTCGGAAGGCCAGGACTGCGGCGAGGGGATTCACCTCAACGGCGTCACTCACTCGGTGGTAGCCAACAACACCAGCCAGAATAACTCCGGAGGCATTCTGATCAGCGACGACGATGGGGCGACGCATGACAACGTGATTACCGGAAATGTAGTCATGAACAATTTGGCCGCCTGCGGCATCACGCTCGCTTCGCACCCGCCGGCTACCCTCACGGGATCGAGCACTCCTCTGGGCGTCTACAACAATTCCGTGATCGGGAATACCGTTTCGGGAAATGGCGCCAACGGCACGGGCGCCGGCGTCGGTTTTTTCGCTTCGGTTCCGGGCGCGGCATCCTACAATAATGTCGCGATCAATAACGTACTGACCGGCAATGGCCTTCCGGGCGTGACCATGCACAGTCACACGCCGGGACAGACCCTGACCGGCAACATCGTCATCGGCAACACGATTAGCGGCAATGCCGCCGATACCGAAGACGCCGCCACGCCCGGATCGGCTGGAATCAACGTCTTCGGCGTCTCCAGCATCGCCGGCACGATCATTGCGCAGAACACGATTTCCGGGGAAGCCTTCGATGTGGTCGTGAACGGGCCCGGCGCCGTTAATGTCCAGCGAAACAGCCTCACTGGCGGAGTCGGGCTTGCCAACCTGAGCAGCGGCACGGTGAACGCCGACGGCAATTGGTGGGGATGCAATGACAACCCCACGTTCCCAATCTCGGGCTTTGTAGGTTGCGCTGGTACGTCCGGAGCCGTGTCCGTCAGTACCTGGGCTGCAGGGGCAATCGTAAAGTAAGCGAACGCAGGACGACCGCCACGGCGGGCTAAGCACAACGCCGAAAATCGTTGTAACGCGCCCTCAGAAGCGAGGCATGTTTTAGCTTGCCGCGTGCGGCTTCGCGGCACTTACTGCAATGGCATTGCTCAGCGTTATGCCACTCGTTTTCAAAGTGGGGGGACGGGCCCATGGCCGGGCCAGCGGCTTGGCCCAGCGTCCTGGCTGCAGCCGCATTTATGTTAATGATCAGCCCGCTGTGGCACGGATGTGCTGCATCAATAAGACCGGGTTCGCGCGAGAGTTCGATATCCATCCGGATTAATCCGGATGGGGGGCCTCGGCCGGATTTTCGCGTCTCATTAGGCGATATCGGCAGACAGCTGGCATGCAAAAGCAGTTCCACTTTCCTCGCTCTCGTCACTATGGCCATTCCCAGACAGCCTGGAAGGCCCATGATAAGAGACGTGGCGAGAATTTTGTCTCAGAGCGCCCGCGTCACGCGAAGGTCTACAGGAGGACGCAGCCAAGCAAAAGTTCCGCACAGTCAATTGTTTGCTGACTTATGGCCGGACTGACTGCCTGAAGAGCGGAGACAAGGCAACGGAGAAACCGGCGGCAAGACCGCCGACGTTACCGAAGCGGTGCTTAGCGCTTCTTATCTTCCAACATTACGCGCAGGCTGGCGATTTCCCGCTTGAGTCTGCGCTGGCGGCCCACCATCATCAGCACGTAGACAACGAGAATGATCCAGGCGGCCACTAAGCCGTAGCTGAGGAATTGATAGTTACGCTGCAAACGCCCAATCTCAAAGGCGATGTCGTCGGGTGAAGCCTGCGCGAGAAGAAGTGGGAATGATGTTAGCATTGGGCTCCCTCAGAAGGCGTGCGCCATGCGGCGCATCGATTCGATTTCCCGCTGCGATTCCTCGTCGCGCAGGCGGATGATGGTCAACATGGCTCCCAGCAGCAGCATGGCGAGCAGTTGCCACAAGAAGATCGGCCACCAATCGGGCGGGAAACTGCCGCCGCCCCAGAATACCGGCTGCGGATGCTGTGTGCGCCACCACTTGATGGAGAAGATCACGATGGGCACGTCGATAAAGCAGAAGATGGAAAACACCGCGCTGAAGGTGGCGCGCTGCGTGGGGTCGTCAACGGCACGGCGCAGCATCAGGTATGACGCGTAAAGTATCCAGCACACCAGCGCGGAAGTGAGCCGCGCATCCCAAGCCCACCAGATACCCCACTGGTTGCGGCCCCAGATGGAGCCGGTGATCAGATTGGCGGCGAGAAACGCCAGACCGACTTCAGTTACCGAGACAGCCAGCGCATCGAAGAAAAAATTCTTAGTGAGCAGGAACAGCGCGCTCGCAATCAGCGCCACGCCGCAGGCTGTCATCGCCGTCGCGGCCACTGGGACATGAAAGAAGATGATCTTGAAAATCGCGCCTTGCGCCTTCTCGGGCGGCAGACCTACCATGATGAGGATATCGCGCGTCAGCAGCCCGGCCACCGCGATAGCCAGTACGTACAAAATCTTATCACGCATATTTCACCCCACGTATTTCATCCGGCGCCTTTATCCAACCAGGACGAAATCCACCAGCATCAATGCGGCGGCGGTATACATTACGTCGAAACCAATCAGCAGCTTCAGCCACAAGAAAGTATCCTTGTCGATAGCCGTACCCAGAACCAAGCCCGTGGTCAACCGCATCGCGCCCATCAGTGCGGGCGAGAGTATCGGATAAGTCAGCACGGGCAGCATCACCTCGCGCAGCCTGATATTGACGGTGAGCGCGCTGAACATGGTTCCGATGACTGTGAGCGCCCACGCCCCAAGCGCCAACACCAGCAGCAGCTCCGGCAACTGCGTGCCCAGATGCACATTGTAAAAGATGGCGAAGACTGGCAGCGAGATCAGCTCCACGGAAAGCACCAAGGCATAGTTCGCCAGCGCCTTGCCGAGGAAGAGCGCGGCCCCGGAAATGGGCGCGGCGATCAACCCATCCAGGCAATCGTTGGGCAACTCGCGGGCGAAGCTGCGGTTGAGCACCAGCGCCCCGGCGAACGCGAACACGATCCACAGCAGGCCGCCGGCGATCTCGCGGGTGGTGTCGCTCTCCGGGTCGAAGGCAAAGCTGAAGAGCAGCAGCACTACCAATGCGAACGCCAGCGATGCGTTGACGGCTTCCTTGGTGCGCAGCTCGGCGCGCACGTCCTTGTGGGCGATGACGAAGACCTGCCGGAGAAATTCCATCAGCCCTCGCCATAACGCGCATACACATACCCCGGATCTTCCACCATCTCAGAGGTACACTCGCCCTCGAACGCCACCTGTCCGCGCACCAGCAATGCCACGTGCGAGGCCAGCTCCAGCGCCTCCCGCAATTGGTGGGTGGACATCACCACGGTCTTTCCCGCCGCGAGGGCCTGGCGCATCAGATCTTGCAGCACCGCGACGGCGCGGTCGTCGAGCGCGGTAAACGGCTCGTCGAGCAGCAGCACCGAAGGGTCGTGTATGAAGGCGCGCGCCACCGCCAGCCGCTGCCTCATGCCGCGGGAGAATTCGCGCACCAACCCATTGCGCACGCGTTCCAGGCCGGTGCGCTCCAGCCATTCCATCGCGGAACGGCGCGGGTCGGGAAGGCGATAGAGGCGCGCGTAGAGCGTCAAATTCTCGAACGCGGAAAGCTCTTCATAGACCGAGATGCCGTGGCCGATGAAGCCGATGCGGCGGCGCGCCGCGGTCTCGCGCGGCTCGTCGCCGAGGATCTTCACCTTGCCGCGCATGGGCCGCGAGAAGCCGGCGATAATGCGGAGCAGCGTGGTTTTGCCCGCGCCGTTGCGCCCGATCAGCGCCAGGCACGATCCGGCTGCGGCGCCAAGGCGTACGTCGCGCAGGGCAGGGTAGTCCCCGTAGAATTTCCAAACACCTTCAACCGCGACCGCGTCCATTGGCCTCCTTGCGGTAGAGCAATGCGAAACCCAGGCCCAAGATGCCGAGCGCGATGGCCAAAATCGGCTTGACCTCGCCGAACACTCGCGGCATGGTGGCCTCGATCTCCGGACCGGCGCTGGCGCCCTGGGTTGTATCCTGCGCCGCATCCGGCGCCGCTGCTCCTTGGGTTGAATCGGGCGTTGCCACTTCGGCGCCGGTGAGCTGGATGTTATACGCAGTGCCGGGAAGTCCGAAGATGTGCGCCTTTGTGCGCGGCTCCTGGCCGAGGTCGGTCAGATTCTCGGCCGTAAGAGTGACCCCGTCGGGAACGATGAGGTAAGTGTTATCGTCTTTGGTCACAATCTTACCTTCGTACTGCGAGCCCATCGTGTAAGGGACACTGTAAGTCAGATCGAAGCGAGTCTCACCGGGCTTGATGGGGAAATCCATCTTGTAGATGTCCGGCTTCGGCGATTTCGTAGCGCTGGCGGGGACGTCCACGCCGCCGGGAGCCGTGGCACGAATCTGAAGCTTGCTATGAGTGTTGGACAGGAAGAAATGCAGCGTGCCGTCTTTGGGGTCGTTCCAAGTGGTCTGGCCGTCATTCTTGAGAAGAAAGGTTTCGTTGACGGTCATCTGCCCGGCGCCAGGCTCGAACAGGATCATGTGCTTGTCGACTTTGGCGGCGCCTGGGTTCTTCGAAGAGTCGTAGACGTCGAGCGAGAGGCCGCTCGATGGAGTGCCCGGAGGCAGCATACGGCTGTAGGTGACGCCGTCCCAGGTGGCGCGGAGGAGCGTGGGGCCGTCTACGGACACCGTAAACGCGAACTTGCCTTGGGCGTCGGTCTTCGCGTTGCCGGCGTTGTCGCTCAGCATCCCGGTATTAGCATTCATTTTACTGACGCTGATGGCGACGCCCGGTTGCGGTTGGCCGGTACTGCCGTTGATCACCACGCCATCGATGGAGGCCGCGGCGGGGGTGCAGCAGAGGAGGAATAGGACGATGCGGTTCATTGGGCTGCTACCGTAAGCTGAGGCCTCAACGCGGAGCCGCGGAGAGGCGGAGGCGGCGCGGAGATTGACAGAAGACGACTCGATATTGCACGCGGATCGAAGCGCGTTCACACGAGTGGGGGACGGTCCCGGGAGGGAACGTCTCTGGCGGCGGAAACCGGCGCGTGAGCAGGCAAAGAGAGCCGGCTGAAAGCCGGCTGCAGCCAGGATTGGCTGCCCCACAGTGCGTGCGCCACGATTTGATTTCATTGGGTTGCTACCTTCATGGGCTTGCCGCACTCGCCGCAGAATTTCAATTGCTTTTCGAATTTGGCCCCGCAGGCGGAACACGCCCGGCCGTCGGGCTGCGGCGGTTGCGGTTCGGAACGCTCCGCTCCCTTACGGTCGCGGCTCCGATCGGAGCGCGCGTCGGCAAGCGGTTGTGGCGGCGTGGCGTTGCCGTTGAGCTGGGCTTTCAGCTTGTCAACCGCGGCCATCACAGCGGCTAACTCCTTTTGCAAGTCCTGTTTTGTGTGCTGATAATCGATGTCGGAGAGCTTGCCTACCCGATATTCGAACTGCAGATCGCGGAGGTTTTCGTAAATAGAAGCCTTGCGCTCGTCAAGATGTCTGAAGGGCGATGGCGGCTCGACGTCCGGCAGATCCTGTGGACGCACCATCAGCACGAAAGCGATGACCGCGATCGCGATTAGACAGGTTAGAGCGATGATCACCGGAAGTTACTCAAAGTTGGCGAGATCCTTTTCGATCTGGTCTTTGTATTTTTCGAGCGCCGGGTCGTCTAACTGCATCGGCCCGAGCTCGGCGAGCGGTTGCGGCTTGCGAAATTTGATTAGGAACCACCAGAGACCCACCAAGCCTAAGCCGACGGCGGAATACGGTACCACCCATCCGGACGCGCTGGGCTTTGACAGATAAACGCCGGCGCCGTAATCGCGTACGAACGAATCGATAATCTGCCCATCGGTCATCCCCAGGGCCTGCATGCGCGCAATCCGCTCTTTGGCGGGCTTTGAGAAGCTGCACTCGAGCATGGCACAGGTGGCCACGGAATCCGGGCAGCCGCATTGGCAGCGAAGATGCATGCCTACGCGGCGCGTATCCACGCTGGGTTTTTCGGCGGCGGTCTGGGCTGACGCAAGGGCAGCGGCGGCTAGCATTAGGGCGATTAGGTTAGCGCGCATGGTTTAGATGCTCCGGAGAAGACGCGTTCACACGAGTGTGAACGCTGCACG
The DNA here is from genome assembly GCA_003135055.1 of Bryobacterales bacterium. Classification (GTDB taxonomy): domain Bacteria; phylum Acidobacteriota; class Terriglobia; order Bryobacterales; family Bryobacteraceae; genus PALSA-243. The sequence continues at coordinate 57,991 of PLDF01000315.1, forward strand.
CAGGTGCCCAGAGGGCGCCCAGTGCGCCACGATGGGCTGAGGCATGGGGGGCTGGGACACGGAGAGCCGGCTGAAAGCCGGCTGCAGCCAGGATTGGCTGCCCCACAAGGCGGCGAATCAAGTTAGTTTTGGACTGGGGCATGTTTCCTGGTTACGCCGATTACTTCCGTGCGGGCGTATTGCATCTTGATTTTGCTTGGGGTGAGGCAGATAAATGTGCCGCCTATGAGCACCAGGCCGCCGATCCAGATCCATGAGACTAACGGGAAAACGTAGGCTTGTATCACTGCCCGCTTGTTGTCGTCGGACATGCCGCCAAAATTCAAGTAGAGATCTTCATTGGGGCGCTGGCGGATGCCGACCTCCGAAGTGCCCTGGCGGCTGGCTTTGTAGAAGCGCTTCTCCGGCTTGAGCGTGCCTATGATCTCGCCGTTCTTCGAAACCTGCATGATGGCGCGATGCCAGCCGTAGTTCTCGTTGTCGCCCATCTGCAGGTCGATCATCTTCAGGTCGTAGACGCCCACGCGCATGGTGTCGCCGGTGTTCAATTCCTTCACTTCGGCCTGATTGAACGCATGCCCTGTGAAGCCGATGAACATCAGCACGATGCCCATGTGCACCAGATACCCGCCGTAGCGGCGCGTGTTGCGATGCGTCAACTCTACCGTGGCGCGCAGCAGGTTCATGGAGCTCTTGGCGCCGATGGCGCGCGCGCCCTTGTAAAACTCCGCCAGCACCGTCAGGATCACGAACAGGCAGAAGCCGAACGAGATGATCGCGTAGAAATTGCGCATTCCCGCCGCTACCAGTCCGACGGCCAAAACGAGCGCGGCCAGGCCCGGATACTGGAAGTTGCGGCGGAGACTATCCACCGAAGTGCGCCGCCATGCGAACAGCGGGCCAACGCCGGTGAGCAGCAGCAAAAACAGCCCGATGGGCACCATCAGGCGGTTGTACCAATCGACGTCGAGCGAGATTTTATCGCCCGAAACGGCTTCGGAAATCACCGGAAACAGCGTGCCCCACAGCACCGCGAAGCAGCTAGCCAGAAGAATCAGATTATTGAACAGGAAGCTGGATTCGCGCGAGATGACGCTCTCAAGCTGCGATTCGCTCTTGAGGTATTCCAACCGGTCGAGAATCAGCCAGACCGTGGCCGCTATGCCGATGGCGATAAACGTCACAAAGTACTTTCCGATATCCGACCGCGCGAATGCGTGCACCGATTGCACGATGCCCGAGCGCGTCAGGAACGTGCCCAGAATGCACAGGAAGAACGTCGCCGAGACCAGCACGATGTTCCACACCTTCATCATGCCCTTCTTTTCCTGCATCATCACCGAGTGCAGAAACGCCGTGCCGCTCAACCAGGGCAGCAGGGAGGCGTTTTCCACCGGGTCCCAACCCCAGTAGCCGCCCCATCCGAGTACGTGATAGGCCCACGCCGCGCCCAGCATGACGCCGCAGCTCTGGAAGAGCCACGTGACCAGAGTCCAGCGGCGCGTGGTGTGGATCCACGCATCGCCCTTCTGTTTGGTGATCAGCGACGCGATGGCGAAAGCGAACGGAACCGTGAAGCCCACGTAGCCCAGGTACAGCATGGGCGGGTGGATGGCCATGGCCGGATATTGCAGCAGCGGGCTGAGGCCGTTGCCATCCGGCACGGAGGTGATCAGCTTATCCACCGTCAGCATTTGGAACGCGTTGGCGACGAAGTTATTGAGGATCAGGAAAAAGGTCTGCACCGTGGCCATCACGGCGACCACGTACGGCATGATGTCGCGATGCTTGCGGCGGTTGGTGACCACCACCACGACGGCGTACGTGGAAAGCAGCCAGCTCCAAAGCAGCAGCGACCCTTCCTGCCCGCCCCACCACGACGCGAACTTGTACAGCAAGGGCATGGCCCGGTTGCTGTGCTCGGCGACGTAGGCAAAGCGGAAATCGCTGGTCATGAGCCGCGAGACCAGGATGCCCGCGGCCAGCGTGATGAGCGCCCACACGGCATAAACGGCGCGCTCGCCGCTGGCGATCAGAAACGGCTTGTTGCGCAACCGGCCGACGGCCGATGCCAATGCCGCATACACAGCCACGCAGAAGGCCATCAGAATGGCCAGCGAACCTACGTTTTCCATGCTTACCTCGTTAGATGGCGCTTTTGCCGGCGTTGATATTGGGAGGGGCTTCGCCGGGTTTGAGCTGTCCCGGTTTCGCCTCATACTTAGACGCGCATTTGGCCTGAATCTTCCCGGCGCGAAAAACGCCGTCTGTGTCGAGCTTGCCGTCGGCCAATGCCTGCGCGCCGTCGCGGAAGGTATCGGGCAGCGGTTCCGAGCCGGTATAGGCGACCGTAAGCTTCAGCTTGTCCTGTATCAGGACGAATTGAGTCTCTTTACCCACGCGCCGGATGGATCCGGCGGCCACATCGCCGCCCACGCGCAGCCGCTTGCCGTAAGCCTGGCCGCCCATCTGGTCCATTTCGGAGATGGACTTGTAGTACGTCTGGCTGCCGCTCATCCCGGACGCGGCCAACCAGGCCAGCGTTCCGATGACGATCACGATCAGCGCCGCGAATTTGCCGTACTTTCTCATAGCTGGTAGACCCTCCAGTATAGCTCTATTCTTCAACGCGGTTCTTTGAGCACGTTTCTTTCAATACGCTTTCGAAGCATTAGACGCGTGCGGGGCGTCAGGGCTTCCCCATATTTCTCCATGGAAGGGGCATGTGGGATGCCATCCGCTCCGTGGCAGACCATCGGAAGATTGCGCCTAAAGCGTTTGGTTGGTTGAATCGCGGCTTGGCGAGATCCGGAGCTTTTGGTCGAAACCGGGTGCTGGAGCTGAGGTGCTGCGCCATTTAACACACCTGTTGGTCAGAACGCCTGGGACAGGCCTTATTATGGATGCCCCACCTCCGCTGGGCGTATGTCGGTTGATTTCTCGCGGTTTTTGGGCGGCTGGCGTCGTCTTGCGGCGCGGCGGACTGGCGCGGATAGTGTCCGTTTGTGGGACTAGGGTCGTTTGGCATATCGGCATGGCATACCTGGATAAATCGGGGCGCCGACCGGATCGAGGCGCGAAAGATGCGGACTGCGGCCTGCATGACAGGGTGCTTAAAACGCTTTCGGGATTTCCTTGCTCGTCGGCGAAATCCTGTTCACTCACGGTCGCGGCTCTGTCTCGACTGCGCGTATTTGGAGATAGTCGCCAAGAAGACGTGTAAGCACCCTGCATGACGCAGCAGCCTGACAGACGACGAAACCCGATCGTCTGTCCTACTGTTTCTGTTTGAGGACGTCGACCATTTCCTGAACCGAGGCGGCGCTCTTCTTCAGCATGGCCATCTCATCGCCGGTCAACCTGACTTCGTAGATCTTCTCGACGCCAGCGGCGCCGAGTTTGACCGGGACTCCCACGTACACGCCGTCGATACCGTATTCGCCTTCGAGATAGGCGGAGCAAGGCAGAACCTTCTTCTTGTCTTTGAGAATCGCTTCGGCCATTTCGACGGCGGAGGCCGACGGCGCGTAGTAGGCGCTGCCGGTCTTGAGATACTTCACGATCTCGGCGCCGCCGTTGCGAGTGCGGTCCACGATGCGGTCGATGGCGGCCTGGTCCATCAGCTCGGTAAGCGGGATGCCGGAAACGCTGCTGAGGCGGACGATGGGAACCATGGTGTCGCCATGGCCGCCCATTACCACGCCGGTCACGTTTTCAACGGATACCTTCAGTTCTTCCGCGATGAAGGTGCGGAAGCGGGCGCTATCGAGCACGCCGGCCATGCCGACGACGCGGTTCTTGGGAAACTTCGACGCCCAGAACGCCGCCTGCGTCATGACGTCGAGCGGGTTGGTGACCACGATGATGATGCAGTTGGGCGAATACTTAGCGACCTGTTCGGCGGACGTGCGCACCACGTCGTTGTTCGCGAACAGTAAGTCGTCGCGGCTCATGCCGGGTTTGCGCGCGAGGCCCGCGGTGATGATGGCGATATCGGAATTCGCCGTGGGCGCGTAATCGTTGGCCCCCGTGATGGAAACATCGTAGCCCTGCACGGGTCCGGATTCCAGGATGTCGAGGCCTTTTCCCTGCGGTACGCCTTCGACTACGTCGACCAGAACGACATCGGCCAGTTCCTTATCCGCGATGCGCAAAGCGCAATTGGCGCCGACGTTGCCCGCGCCCACAACCGTAACTTTCTTTCGCAATGCAAGCTCCTTTGGGGGTGAATGGAACTTCGATTATAGCCTGAGGGATGTTCTTCCGGGTGCTCGAACGCTGGTAGCATGGGAACAGCGATGTCTTCCCAACGAACCACTTTACTGACGCCGGAGGAGTACCTGGAGATAGAGCGCCGGGCTGAACGAAAGAGCGAGTATTTCGAGGGTGAGATGTTCGCGATGTCGGGCGCCAGCCGGCCGCACGTGTTGATCGTCACGAATCTGGTACGGGAGTTGGGAAACCGGTTGGACGCGGGGCCATGCGAGATCTACTCGAACGACATGAGAGTTCGAGTAACGGCCAACGGGCTCTACACGTATCCCGACGTGATGGTGGAGTGCGGCGAGCCTCAGTTTGCCGACGATCAAAGCGACACGCTGCTGAATCCGGTTCTGATCGTCGAAGTGCTCTCCGAATCCACGGAAGCTTACGATCGAGGCAAGAAATTTGGGCGATGCCGCATGCTGCCCTCACTGCGTGAGTACGTGCTGATCGCACAGGATGCGCCACGCATCGAACAATGGGCTCGCCAGCCGGACGGCCACTGGCTGCGCGCTGAAACCGGCGGGATGGATGCAAGCATACGCCTCGCATCGATAGACTGCGAGCTTCCCTTAGCCAGAATCTACAACAAGATCGAATGGCCACGCGCGGAAAAAGAATGAGTTCCCAAGCCTCGACATTCCCGACGCCGGAGGAGTACATGGAGATAGAGCGCCGATAGACTGTACCTCTTGCGTTGGCCGACGTCTACGACAAGATCGACTGGCCGATCGCCGGCACAGAATCAATTCCTTCCCGACCACGACTAAGACATTCGATGCTCCCGCGAGGCGGATTCAACGTAAAGCTTCGCATCCACTGATTTTTCCGCTTCCTCCTGCCTCCGTGCCACTCGATAATCGCACGCACTGCGATCGTTCCGACCCTTTCAACGGAATCTCAGACTTCCCGCAAAACTCCGCGCCTCTGCGTTAAGATTGACAGCCTCGACCTTCTGCTCCCTCCATCCGCTTCGGCAACGTCCCTCAAGTTTCTAAGTTTCCTCGCCCCAATGCACGACGACAGTCGGCGAGGGTACTCTTTGGAAAACTCGCCGTAACTCACGGATTCTGCCGCAGTGGTTTTTCGGCGGCAATCTCGCGCAGGGACCGAACGCGTTCACACGATTGTGAACGCTGCACGCAAGAGTGCGTCGCAAGAGTGCGTGCGCCACGATTTGCCCCTCAAGTTTCCTCGCCCTATGAACGACGACTACAGTCGGCGGCGGGTACTCTCCGGAAGCCCTCCGCGTTGAAAGGTAATCCGCCGTGGGTGCTATTCCATTCAACGGTGCGGGAAATGCTTCATCAGCGGCGTAAGAGGGCTTCGGACAGCCGGAGCCTGGAAAGAGGGAGCTAAGAATGAAGACCGCGCTGATAGTGATGCTTTCCTGCGCCAGCCTTTCATTGGCGCAAGATCCCAAACCAAGTCCGCAGCCCGTTGTAGTCAAGAGGCTCGCGTCGGTCACTTGGGATCTCAACACGCACAAGCTCGTTTGGGTGGTGCAAAAGGGTACGGAAGTCGACGGCGAATTTGTTCCATTGGCGTCCAAACGGTATGAAGTCTCGCCCGAAGAGGCGTCTATGGCTTCGAAGGACGAGAAGCGCGATCTGGGCGAAGAGGAAGCCGGATCGGTTATGGATCTGGTCAATCTCTTGGGCCTCTACTGCGCCGAGACTACGGATTGGTGGGAGCAAGGCTCGCCCGCCGCGGAGACCGCCGCGCCGAAAAGCGAGCAGAAAGGCGCGGAACCTAAGACACCCGCGTCGCCCAACGAGAAACCCACGCACGTAGGCGAACCGGAACAGAAGAGGACGCCCGCGCCTCGCATACCGGGCACTCTGGTGGCCGCAAACTCCCCTTCAGGCAATAGCTCAGGCAAATAGCATGTTAGTGGGCGCAACGCCGCGCGCTTCGCACCATTCCAGGTAGAGGCGCGCATAACTGGCGGTGATATAGTCCTTGTCCGCAAACCCCAACTGAATTGCTGTGCGGTCTATCCATGCGGGGCTGCCCTCCAATTCCAGATAGACGCCGATGGGAGTTTCATCCACCGTGGCTACTCCGCCCGTAGCTACTCCGCCGGCGCCGCGGCGCCGGAACTCAGTGCGGAACTTTTCGTAGAGGAACGCCGGACGATACGCCAGCCGGTCGAAGATGGCGTTGAGAGTGCGGGCGTCCGAAAGTTCCAACTCAAGCTCTTCCCTGCTCTTGTGCTTTCCGCCATCCGGCGGGCCCTTGTAGGTCAGCTTAGCGATCTTGCCGATCTGGCGCACGCGCAGAAGCCGGGCGGATTTGCGCAGCGTCTGGCTGCTGGTGTCGAACACCGTATTCTTCTCGAACACGCGGCGCTTAGAGACGCGAAAGCCCGCGGCGCGAAGCATACGCCGCGCTTCGGCGGCTCCGGACGCCCGGAGCTTGATTTCCACTTCGCGGCTGTTGTGCAGCATGGCAGTTATTGCGTGCGGCCACTGCAAGCGGTTACTGCGTCCGGTCGCCTTTGTGGTTGTCCAGAAAATCCTGGTCGATGGGCTTGCGCCCGCGAAAGCCCTCTTCGCCGTGCCAGAATTCGATGGAAGTCTCGCCCATTTTCCAGCACAAGTAGACTTCCCGGCCGCGGAACAGCGTGGGAAAATCGACCAGCCCGGAATCGAGATCCTTGAGCTCAACGCCCAGGTCGATGAGTTCCTGGATGGCTTGGCGGAGGCCCTTCGAAGCCCGGTCACGCCGCTCCTTGACTTCGACGAACGGCGGACGGTCTACCACCGAACCGCCCATCATGTGGATGCGTTCCTTCATCTTCGCCAGCTCCCCGGCCGCCCTGTCGAAGTCCGGTTTCAACCGGATCGCTTCCAGTAACAGGCGATTCACCAGGGGGATGAGGCTCTGGGCCTCGGGGAGCGTGAAGCGTTTGGCCATGTCCATGTCGAATAGGCGGTCGAATAGGCGGTCGATTATGCGGTCAATTATGCGGCGCTAAACGCCGGATACCTGAATCGAGAGCGACCGGCTGCGCGGACCGTCGAACTCAGCCAGGATGATGCTCTGCCATGTGCCAAGCAGCACCGCCGAGTTGCGAACCTGCAGACACAGGCTCTGGCCCATGATCATGCCGCGCAAGTGCGAATCGGCGTTCTTGCGCTCGCAGTCGGAGTACTCGGGGTTGTTGTGGCGCCAGTTATCGTCGCGGTCCACAAGCTCGTCGAGCAGCCGGCGCATATCGTGCAGCAGCGCGTCCTGCCACTCGTTCAAGAAGACCGAGGTGGTGGTGTGCAGCGATTGCAAATGCACCAGGCCGTCGCGAATGCCGCTCTTGCGAACGATATCGTTGATGCGGTCGGTAATATTGATCAGCTGCGTACGGTCGTTGGTGATCCAATCGACGATGCGATTGAACATCTTGAATCCCGGGAGCGCGTTGTTCTCGGGCTGTATTACCACTTCCACTTCCGCAAGCTTGGCGTTGGAACTCATAGCATAAGACCGTAACCCGATTATAACAACTGCCCTTCGAGAACCCGCTCTTCCACGGAATAGTGTGATCCCACGTACTCATTCAGGATGCCGATGAACTCGGCGACGATGCGGTCGCCGCGCAAAGTAGTGAGCAGGCGGCCATCGACATATACCGGCGCAACCGGTTCCTCGAACGTGCCCGGCAGCGAGATGCCGATGTTGGAGTGCTTCGATTCGCCGGGCCCATTCACCACGCAGCCCATCACCGCTACCTTCATCGACTCTACGCCCGGATGCCCGGCCTTCCACTTCGGCATCTGTTCCCGCAAGTACGTTTGGATCTGGTCGGCCATATCCTGGAAGAACGTGCTGGTGGTTCGCCCGCATCCAGGACACGACGTAACTTGTGGAGTAAAGTTGCGGATTCCCAGCGATTGCAGAATCTGCTGTGAAACAATTACCTCCTCGGTGCGGTCGCCGTTGGGCGGTGGAGTCAGGGAGGCGCGAATGGTATCGCCGATGCCCTCCTGCAGCAGCGGCGCGAGCGCGGCGGTGGTAGCCACCACGCCCTTATTGCCCATGCCCGCTTCGGTCAAACCGAGGTGCAGCGCGTAATCGCAGGCGGCGGCCAGCGAGCGGTAAACGTCGATGAGATCTTGCACGCCGCTCACCTTGGCGCTGAGAATGATCTTGTCCCTGGCGAGCCCATGGCGTTCCGCGGCGCGCGCCGATTCGACGGCGCTCACCACAATCGCCTCGAGCGTCACGTCGCGGGCGTCTTTCGGTTCGGCCGCGCGCGAGTTTTCGTCCATCATGCGCGTCAGCAGGGCTTGATCGAGCGAGCCCCAATTGACGCCAATGCGCACGGGCTTGTTATGCTCGATGGCGGCTTCGATCATGATGCGGAAATTGTCGTCGGTCTTGCGGCCGATGTTGACGTTGCCGGGGTTGATGCGGTACTTCGCCAGCGCGCGGGCGCATTCGGGATACTTCTTCAGCAGCAGGTGGCCGTTGTAGTGGAAGTCGCCGATAATGGGCACGCGCATGCCGAACTTGTCGAGCGCGTCGACGATTCTGGGCACGGCTGCGGCGGCTTGCTCGGTGTTGACTGTGACGCGCACCAATTCCGAGCCGGCGCGCGCCAATGCCATCGCCTGATTGACGGTGGACGGCGAATCGGCCGTATCGGTATTGGTCATCGACTGCACGACGATGGGGTAATCGCCGCCGACCTTGACGCCGCCGACATCCACCACAACCGCCTTGCGGCGGGGCTTCACTGCCATTCGATTCCTCCAGTGGGAAAGCCTTATTTGACTAAAGCCTTATTTTACTATTGTGCGGGGGGAAGGCCTTTGGGACTTTCCGGTCCAGACGGAATAGGATTGTGAGCCAGGCGATGGCGGCCGCGTATCCGGCCAGCACATCGGTTGGATAATGGACGCCCAGATAGACGCGTGAGAAGCCGATGATCAGCGGGGTGGCGATTCCGAAGGCCCAGTAGGCGGCGCTGCGGGCGCTGCCGGCCGCAAGAATGGCGGCTAGCGCGCCATAGAAGCACACTGAGGCCATGGCGTGGCCGCTGGGGAAACTGTAGTGTTCCGGCTGGGGCAAGCCGAAAAATGCCTCGGGCCGCGCGCGGTGAAAACTTGCCTTCAGAATTGCATTCAAGCACTCGCCGCCGATGGCCGCGGCCGCCAGCGTGACGGCGGCGCGCGCGCGCCGCCGCCATATCAGCATCGCGCCCAGCAGCAATCCGAGCGGAATCACGAAACCCGGCTCGCCAAGCTCGCTCGCGCCACGCATGGCACGGGTGAGCGCCGGCGACGTCCACGAGTGAACCGCGCCGCGAACCGCAAGGTCAAAGCCCATAGTGTTGCCGCCCGCCACTTCAATTGCGAGCCACGCGAAGAACAGGGCTGCCGCCAGAGCCGCGATCACCCTTATACTCTACAGTGCGATGGACCGCATTCCCTTTCAGGCCACCAGCGCCGGCGCGCCCTACGACCGGATGGGGCGGCTGCCGGTTTCGATTCTGCTCGACAACGTGCGCAGCCTTTACAACGTGGGCGCGTTCTTCCGCACGGCCGACGCGGCGGCTATCGAAAAGCTGTACCTGTGCGGCATCACCGGGCGTCCGCCCAAGCGCGCCATCGCCAAGACTGCGTTGGGCGCGGAGGAGACCGTGGTCTGGGAGCATGCCTGGGAAGCGGCGCCACTGGTCGAAAGCATCCGCGCGCGCGGCATTGAGATCGCGGCGATTGAAACTACCGTCCATGCCGTAGACCTGTTCGATTGGGCGCCGCGCTTTCCCGTGTGCGTGGTGTTCGGGCATGAGGTGGATGGAATTCGGGCCGAAGTATCGGCGCTCTGCGATACGCATGTCCGCATCCCCATGCTGGGGGCCAAACATTCGCTCAATGTGGCTACGGCGGGCGGCGTGGTGGTCTACGAGTTGTTGCGAAAATATCGGGCGTTGGCGCCGGCTGCGCTACGTTAGAACGCGCCGGCTGCGCTAGGATAGAACCTTGTCCCGCACACTACCGCGTTTGCGCATGAGTCTCGACTTCATGCCGTCGCCCGCGCCCGAACATGCGGGGCTGTTCATCCGCGATCCATATCACTTCTCCGATGCCATGCTGATCATTCCGCCGGCGCTGGTGGAGTGCCTGGAATGTTTCGACGGAGGCCATAGCGAGCTCGACCTGCGCGCCGCATTGGTGCGGATCACCGGCAATCCGGAAGTTGGCGAGGTGGAGCGGAATCTGATCGAGACGCTCGACCACGCGGGCTTCCTGGAGAACGAAACTTTCGCCGCGATGCAGGCGGAGCGCCGCCGGGAATTCGCGGCGCAACCGGTGCGCGAGCCGGCGCACGCAGGCTCGGCATATCCTGAGGAGCCGGAGGCGCTGCGCGAAGCTATCACGCAGTGGCAAACGGGATCGCAAGGGCAAACGGGAGTGCAGTTGCACACGGCGGCACGAGGGCAAACGGCGTCGGAGCGGCAAACCAAAGCGCCGCGCGCCAACGGCGGACTGCTGGGAATTGCGGCGCCGCATGTGAGTCCGGCTGGCGGTTGGCAATCGTATCAAGCCGCATACAGCGTGCTGCGGCCGGAGCACAAAGAGCGCACGTTCGTGATTCTGGCGACCTCGCATTACGGCGAGCCGGAAAAGTTCGGGCTGACGCGCAAACCATTCCGCACGCCCATGGGCGACGTGGCTAACGACACGCGGCTGGTGGATTGGCTTGCGCAACGCGCCCCGGCGGCGGTGGAGATGGAAGATTTCTGCCACTCCTTCGAGCACACAGTGGAACTACAGTTGATTTTCCTGCAGCACGCGCTGGGCGCCAACGTGCGCATTCTGCCGATTCTGTGCGGTCCGTTCGCGCGCAGCCTTTACCGTGGCGGAAAACCCGAAGACGACGACAAGGTGAAAGCGTTTCTGGAGGCTCTCGGCGAGTTGCGCGAGCGCGAGGGCGACAACCTTTTTTGGATTCTGGGGGTGGATATGGCGCACATGGGCGCGCGCTATCAGGACCGCTTCTCAGCCATCGCTAACGAACGCGAGATGGCCGCCGTAGGCGCGCGCGACCAGCGGCGCATCGAGCGCATCAACGCGTGCGACGCGCAAGGGTTCTGGAATCTGGTGCAGGAGAACCACGACGATTTGAAGTGGTGCGGCTCGTCGCCGTTCTATACGTTTCTGAAAACCGCGCCGGACGCGCGCGGGGAATTGCTGCGCTACGAGCAGTGGAATATCGACGAACGCAGCGTGGTGAGTTTCGCGGGAATGGCGTTTTCGAAGGAGCCAGGCAATGAGCGGCACGGTGGTGGCAGTAAGTAGTAGCGAGACACACTCGTTTAGTAAGCCGAATCGCGAGTACATTCGGCTGCTGGCCGGGCTCGGTGTGGAGGGCGACGCTCACATGGGCGCCACGGTGAAGCACCGCTCACGAGTGGCCATTGACCCGAGCCAGCCGAACTTGCGCCAGGTACACCTGATTCATTTCGAATTGCATGCCGAGTTGCGCGACGCCGGATTCGAAGTTTCCCCCGGAGAGTTGGGCGAGAATGTGACAACCTGTGGCATCGATCTGCTTGGTTTGCCAAGAGGCGCCCGGCTGCATTTGGGCGATTCGGCGGTGATCCAAGTGACTGGTTTGCGAAACCCCTGCGTCCAGTTGGATCAGTTTCAACCGGGTCTTGTCAAGCAACTTATAAGCCACGACGAGCAGGGCAATGTCATTCGCAAAGCCGGAATCATGAGCATAGTACTGACCGGCGGAGAGATTCACGCCGGCGATCGGATCGATGTCGAATTGCCCCCGCCGCCGCATGAGTCACTCGATCGCGTGTGAGTTAACTTGCAGTCTCTCAACAGCACCTACAACGTTAGGAATGCTAAACTCACCAGCACCAAGTGCCCATTCTGCGAATCACCCACGCCGGATCCCACGTGGAAGCGACGTTGGAAGGCGGCGGCCCGCGGCAGATCGAGAAGCGGCCGTTTTCCTTCGCTCTGGCTGCCCAGGAGGCGGAGAACATCCGCTGGTATCTGGAGGATTACCGGATCTATCCGGTGGACCCCGCCCCGAAGATCGCCGAACGCATCGAGCAGCGCATGGGCGATATAGGGCGCGAATTATTCCGCTTGGTGCTGGCCGGCAGCGGCGTGTGGGAGAGCGTGCGCCATAGCCTTGCCGACACGCGGATCGAAGTCGAAACCGAGGTGGAGGACGCGCTGGTTCCCTGGGAGCTGATGCGCGATCCGGTTGCGGATTCGCCTCTCGCGCTGAGCGTCCCTTCGTTTGTCCGCTGCCATTCCAGACCGGCCCTGCGTCCTAACCCGCCGGAGCCATCCGCGGGGAAGATCCGGATCTTGCTGGTGATCTGTCGTCTCGAAAACGACCGGGTACCCTTCCGCTCCGTGGCGCGACACCTGATTCGAGGGCTGAGCGACGCGGCGCGCGAGCCGTTCGATCTGGAAGTCTTGCGGCCCCCGACTTTCGAACATCTCGCCAAGCGGCTGCGCGAGGCCAACGCGCAAGGCAAGCCTTTCCACGTAGTCCATTTCGATGGCCATGGGCTGAAGGGCGAGGTCTTCTTCGAAAACCCCGAGCTTGAACGGAATGCGCAATCGGTGAAGGCCGCCGAACTGGGCAGGCTGCTTCACGAAACGCGCGTGCCGCTGCTCATTTTGAACGCCTGCCGATCCGCGGACAGCGAACCGCCGGAGCAACCGGAAAAGGTAGGCGATCTTCACCAGCAGATCCGCCAGTTCGGGTCTTTCGCGCACGCGGTGATGGACTGCGGCGCTTCCGGCGTGGTTGCATGGCGCTACAGCGTCTTCGTCGATACGGCCGCGCAATATATGGCCGATCTCTATGCCGCACTGGCGTCGGGACTGCCGCTTGGCGAGGCTGCCACACTGGCCCGGAAGCAGTTGAGCAGCGGCGCCAGGCCGATTGAAGATTGGACTGTGCCGGTGGTGTTTGAAGCGGCCCCCGCTCAGCTGTTTCCCAAGCCGACCGAGGAGGCGGGCACCTTCGAGATCAAACTGGAGGCCCGCCCGGCCGCTGCCGATTCGGGCCTTCCTCACGCGCCCGGCGTGGGTTTCATTGGCCGCGATGAGACCATCCTCAAGCTGGACCGCACGTTCGATTCGCAGTACATCGTTCTGCTGCACGCTTATGCGGGCAGCGGCAAAACGAGCACTGCGGCGGAGTTCGTCCGTTGGTATCGGGGGACTGGCGGGCTCTCAGGACCCGTGCTGCTCACCTCGTTCGAACAGCATAAGGCGTTGCCGAGGGTGTTGGATGAATTGGAGGGCGTGTTTGAGACGGTGCTGGCGAAGAGCGGTATCCAATGGCTGACGCTCGATGACACACAGCGGCGGGAAGTGGCTCTGCAAGTTCTGCGGCAGATACCGGTGCTTTGGATCTGGGACAACTTGGAGCCGATTGCGGGATTCCCGGCAGGTACGCCTTCCGCCTGGAGCGTTGCTGAGCAGAAGGATCTGCTGGATTTCCTGCACGCAGCGCGAGGGACCAAGGCGAAGCTTGTGTTGACGTCGCGGCGGGACGAACGCGGTTGGCTCCATGACTTGCCCGCGCGGATCGAGCTTCCGCAGATGCCGTTTTATGAATGCGTGCAGATGACGGAAGAGCTGGCGAAGAAGCTCGGACGGCGTCTCGACGATGTGGAGGACTGGCGGCCGCTTCTCCGGTTCACGCAGGGCAATCCGCTGACCTTAACCGTGCTGGTGGGGCAGGCGTTGCGCGATGGGTTGAAGAGCCGGGAGCAGATCGCGGGTTTTGTGCGCAAGCTCCAGGCGGGCGAAGCAGTTTTCAAGGATGAGGCGAGCGAGGGTCGGACGAGGTCGCTGGCAGCCTCGCTGGCGTATGGGTTTGAGAATGCGTTTACCGAGGCCGAGCGGAAGCAACTTGCGCTGCTGCATTTGTTTCAGGGATTTGTGGATGTCCGTTCGTTTCAACTAATGGGGGCTCCAGAGGTGGAGTGGTGCTTGCCCGAAGTGAAGGGTTTCAGTCGCGAGGTGGGCATCGCACTGCTGGACCGGGCCGCCGAAGTAGGGCTGCTGACTGCGCTCGGCGGAGGTTGCTACGACATCCATCCGGCGCTTCCATGGTTTTTCCGGCGCCTCTTCGAGCAGTACTACTTTGACACGCGAAACGCGGCGACCTGCTCGTTCGTGGAAACGATGGGGTGGTTGGGGAACTATTACCACAATCAGTATGGAGACGGGAATCGCGATGTGATCGGAATACTGACAGCAGAGGAGGCGAATCTTATCCACGCACGGAGTCTGGCTCGATCCAACGGCTGGTGGGATCAAGTGATCAGCACAATGCAAGGACTGCGGATACTCTACGAACCCACTGGGCGGCAAGCGGAATGGTCGCGTTTAGTGGAGGAGATTGTCCCCAACTTTGTCGATCCGGCGACGGATGAGCCTCTGCCGGGCAAAGAATTCGGGTGGAGTCTGGTGACCGATTACCGGGTACGCTTGGCTCGCGAAGCAAGGCAACTGGATAAGGCCGCGCGGCTGCAGAACGCTCGTGTTGCTTGGAGCCGCCGGCACACGGCACCGATTCTGGCGAAGCCATCGCAAACTTGGGACGCCGGAGAAAAATGGGCGCTACGCTCGCTGGCGGTCTCGCTGGAGGATCGAGCGCATATTCAGCGCGGGCAGGGTTCGGCAGGGTGTGTCGAGAGTTACCTGGAGGCGTTGTCCTTCGAGGAACAGCTTGGCGATTCCCAGGCCGCAGCGGCCTGTGCGTTTAACCTCGGGCATGCCTATAAGAACTTGCCCGAAATTCGGGATCTCGCCCTCGCGGAAAAGTGGTACCGCCGGAGCTTGGACCTGAACACGAAAGAAGACCACTTGAGCGTGGCTGGGAGCCTTGCTCAGCTTGGCGCAGTCTCGCATCTGCGATTTCGCGACGCAAGAACAACCAAGCGGCCGACCGAGGAGCGTGTTGGTCACCTCTCAAACGCCGAACGATACTACAAGCAGGCACTCGAAATGTTCCCTCCAAACGCCATTCCAGAGCTCGCGACCACCTACAGCCAACTCGGGATCATCTACGGCGACGCTGGGCAGCTCAACGAGGGTCTTCGTCATTACCGCGAATCCGTCCGCTATTGCGAAGCCATGCAAGACCGGTTCGCGGCCGGCCGGGCGCGCTACAATGCCGCCGTCACACTCACTGAAACAGGCCGCTTCGCCGACGCCCGAGACTGGGCTCAATCCGCCCTGCGCGACTACCAATCATGCGAGAACGCGGACCAGGAAGTTGTCAAGACCGTCAAGCTTCTGGAACAGATCGAATCTGCTCTCCAAGCGACTTCACCGCCGTCGTAAGCACATCCACGCCCACCACGTTAATCAACTCGATCCCCAACAGCAGCGCTTTCACGCTCGGCTCCGCGACCCCTTCGTCCAAATCCTTCAGGTCCCGGCTCAACTCCTGTTGATCTTCCTTCGAAATATTTTGCATCAGCGCCAGGCAGTACGGCGGCAGAGCGTCTTTTGCCTTGCTGTAATCCACGTTTTTCATCGCATCGACGACGGCTTGGGAACGTGCCGCCGCCCGCTTGCGATCCACTGCCCGGTCGGCTGCTCCCAGGAAGATCTGAAGGAACCCGCTCGGTCCGACCCCCACGTCCCGGTCGCCGGCCCGCACCACGAACAGCGACGTCCGGAAGAACGCCATCGCACTGACGCCCGCCATCAGGATTCGCATCCCGCGCGATAAGCCCAACCAACCGTCTGGCATCAGAAGGAGGGCGCCAACCGAAGCGGCGCTATTGATCGCAAGATAGAATACCGCGGGCCAACTCTTGATCGCCGCCCAGGGGTGGTCTTTGTAGCGGGAGATCAATTCGCTGACGCCGACTATGCCGCCGAGCGCAGCCGCTACGGCCCAGTCGAGCCAGCTCCAGTTCATGGCATCAGGCTGGGTGTGCGAGTTGCACTACCTGGGCTCCGCTGGGGGTCAGCCGGATTGCTCCCTCAAAACCGTCACCGGCGAACTCAATATACCCGGCGTTCCGCAAGCTCTTCAGCGACTCTGAGTAGCGCAGGGGTTCCATGCCGCTCTTCGTTTGTAGGTCGAACAAGGGGAGCGACTGCTGAACCTGCCGAGCCAGGATTTCCAGCAGCGTCAGCGGGCTCACCGGTTTGGGCTGCACGAGCTTTTCCCGGTTCGCGTATTCCATGTACGGCTGAAACGTGCCCGGTCTGGGCTTGAAGTCCGACATCGACTCGATAGTATCACAGCGGGGGTTCCGTAAATCGGAGACAACGGAAGGCGGGCGGCTCGCTGGGGTCCGGCCATTTCGGTGTCTAACATGGCGGCACGTAGCGCGCTATGGGAACAACATTGAGTCTAGCCCGATCTAAAAGTGACAGGCCAGGAGGCCTGTCCTACATAACCGTGGCTAACACTTCGCCGGCGGTAACCGTGGCGCCGGCTTTGGCGGCGATCCCGATCACCTTGCCCGCGCGCGGCGCCTTCATCTCGTTTTGCATCTTCATGGCTTCCACCACCACGATGCCTTGCCCGGCTTCCACCGCATCGCCCACCGCAACCAGCACGCGCACAACTTTTCCCGGCATGGACGCCTTTATGTCTTGAGCGCCGGTGTGCGCGCCGCCGCGCGATTGGCGGCTCCAGCGACGCGGGTCGCGGACTTCCGTCTCATAGCGGAAGCCGTTGACGGTGACCACTCCCTCTTCCACGCGCGCCTGGTAGCTGCGGCCATCGAGCAGCACGGAATAGACGCCGGGCTGCGGCATCTCCACGCTGGCTTCGCGCTCCGGACCATCTCCGATGCGGAAACGGCCGGACGAAATCTCTATGCATTCTTCCCGGCCGTTGATGGTGAGATCGAGTTTCATCGAAGCAGCTCGTTTCGTCCGCTTGTCAGCCATTTGCTCGTTTCGGCTGGCCTCGATCCGGCTGGCCTTGATGCTGAGCCCGGTACGTCGCCGCCCACCTGCGCCGAGGCATGAAGCGCGGCCACTAGCGCGGCTACGGCTTCCACGTCTTCCGGCGGCGCCAGGGCCTTCGTGCGCTGAAGGAACTCTTCGATGAATCCGGTATGCAGATGGCCCGCGCGGAATTCCGGATCGTCCAGAATCTGCCGGAAGAAGCCGATGTTGGCGCGAATGCCGCCCACGTGGTATTCGCTCAGCGCACGGACGGCGCGCGCGGCGGCATGTTCGCGCGTTGGCGCCCACACGGCGAGCTTGGCCAGCAGCGGATCGTAATCCATGGGCACGGTCCAGCCTTCGTAGACGCCGCTATCCAGGCGCACGCCGGGTCCGGAGGGCTCTGCAAGCCGCGTGATCTTTCCCGGGAAGGGCAGAAAGTTGTTGGCGGGGTCTTCGGCGTAGATGCGGCACTCGATGGCCCATCCGCGCCAGGCAACTTCGTCTTGCGTGAACGGCAGCTTCGCCCCGGCGGCGATCTCGATTTGCAACTTCACCAGGTCGAGACCCGTCACCAGTTCGGTCACGGGGTGCTCCACCTGCAAGCGAGTATTCATTTCGAGGAAGTAAAAGCGGCGGTCCGCATCCACCAGGAATTCCACCGTTCCGGCGTTGTAGTAACCCGCGGCGCGCGCTGCCTTGACGGCGGCCTGGCCCATGGCGGCGCGCATTTCGGGATGCAGCGCCACCAGCGGCGACGGGCACTCTTCGATCACCTTCTGATGCCGCCGCTGGATGGAGCACTCGCGCTCGCCCAAGTGGACCATGTTGCCGTGGCGGTCGCCAAGAACCTGGATCTCGATGTGGCGCGGCCGCTCGATCAGCTTCTCCATATACATCTCGGGGTTGCCGAAGGCGCTCGCGGCTTCGCTCGACGCATTGCGGTGCGCCGATTCCAAGTCCGCTTCGCGATCGACGCGGCGCATGCCCTTGCCGCCGCCGCCAGCCACGGCTTTGAGCAGCACCGGGTAGCTGTGCGCGCGCGCAAACTCGCGGGCTTCTTCAAATGTGACGGCGGAATCCGTACCCGGCGCCACCGGAGCGCCCGCGGCAACGGCGAGCTGCCGCGCGGCGGTTTTCGAGCCCATGGAGCGGATGGAGGCCGCCGAAGGGCCGATGAAAACCAGGCCCGCGCTTTCGCAGGCCGCCGCGAATTCCGCGTTCTCGCTAAGAAATCCGTAGCCGGGATGGATGGCTTCGGCGCCATGTTTCCTGGCGGCGTCGAGGATGCGGCGGATGCGCAGATAGCTTTCGGACGACGCCGCGGGCCCGACATGCTCGGCCTCATCGGCCATACGGACGTGCAGGGAAGCGCGGTCGGCATCGGAGTATACCGCTATGCTGGCGATGCCCATTTCGCGCAATGTGCGCACGACCCGCACAGCGATTTCGCCGCGGTTGGCGATAAGAACCTTTCGGAACATTGAAGTGAAGATTTTAGCAGGACGGAGTCATGCGTTCGCGCGAAGGCCAGGCGTAGGCGCCTAACGTGGACAGACGCTTTCGTCTGCCCACCCGGCGATCTCGGCGATTGTTCTCCAGATCGGCTAAGCACCCGGGACTTTCGGAGAGCCAAGTCAAAGGCTATGCTATGAAGCAGGAATTGCGTGATGGAACGGAATCCCTGAGGAACGGAATGGACCTTAAGACTTTGCTCGACACGCCTCCATGGGACTGGCCACGAGACGCCGGAAAGATGTTTCAGAAGATTCTGATGGATCGGCGGGCTAATGAATCCGACCGTCTGGCCGCCGCCCAGCTGGCGGGCGATTTTACCGTGATCAACGACGATCTGGCAGATGCCTTATTGGCGATCGTAGGTAACGCCGATGAGCCAGAGCGGCTGCGCGCCAAGGCGGCAATTTCTCTTGGGCCGATCCTGGAACATGCGGACATGGATGATTTCGAGGATCCGGATGATGTGCCCATTACCGAGCTCACGTTTCGTAACATCCAGGACTCGCTCCGGAAGCTCTACTTCGATAGCAGCACGCCCAAGGAAGTACGGCGGCGAATCTTGGAAGCATCCGTGCGCGCCCCCGAAACGTGGCACCAGGATGCGATCGGGAATGCATATTCCAGGGGAGACAAAGAGTGGATGCTGACGGCTGTGTTTTCGATGCGCTGGGTTCGCGGTTTTGACGACCAGATACTGGCAGCCTTGAAGAGCGCCGACCCTGAGATTCACTACGAAGCCATCTACGCGGCCGGCGAGTGGGAACTCGACGCGGCCTGGCCTCACATCGTCGAACTGGTCAATGACGCTGACACGCCAAGGCAGTTACTGCTTGCGGCCATCGGCGCCGCCGGCAGCATCCGTCCCGCGGAGGCGCGGATAATCCTGGTGGACCTGGCCGACTCCGACGACGAAGAAATCGCTGGGGCGGCCGGCGAGGCCATGTCGATGTCTGAAACGGCTTCAGACGACGAAGACTTCGAAGAAGAAGGTCATGGGTGGATCAATTGAGCGGCGGTACGCCGCTCTGCCGCACGCCGCAATTCCTCCTCGTGGCGTTGGGCTTCCGTGCGCATTGCCACTGAAGCCGCTAACCAGTCCGCCGTAGGCGCCGCAAAATGAATGCAGCATTAATATCGCCAGCTTTGTCCCGTGACGGCGGATGGATTTTCGAATCTGCTCCAACACGAACTTGCGGCCGGTTTCGCACTCCGGCGGCCCAGACACTTCGCGCCACCGGCAATTCCTGATCGGATCTGAATTCAAAATTCCAAGGCGCTTGAGAAACTTGGAGAGGCCCGGTCGGAAGCGTTCGCTCCCGCCGCTCGTGTTTTCCGGCGAGGGACGGGTGGCTCGAACAGGCGACACTTGAAACAGTTTGCACCCAAGGAGGTTTGATTGCCGTAGAATTGGTTGGTGGTGCGCCCAAGGGGATTGCAGGAATCTAACGAGCGCCCGAGACGGGGAAGGCGACGGAAGATGATTAACGCCGACAAGCCGCACCTGTGGAAGAGCGATGTTGCTGCCTCGGTGGATCTCTACAACAACTGGTTCATGAAGTTCGCACCGAAGACCTACCGTGACAAGCGGATCGAGGTCGCCAAGCACGTCAAAACGGGGCTGCTCAAGACGGGTGATCTGGAGCAAATCACGCCAGCCGTGCTGCAAGCGAACCCGGCCATCTTGCCGATGCTGCGGATGGCAACTTGCCCGCCACTGGCGAGAGACCGACTCGTCGGGCTAGCTTACGCCGACAAGAACGTCGTGCTTTGTATGGAAGAAGGGGCTTGCCCAACCCGCATTTCGGCTGTCGACCTTGACCGCAACCTGGAGCGCATCGCCGCAACGCTCATAAAGCTGCTGGATCGAGACATTTTTCCGTGGTTGGCGGCAAAAAAGAGGGCCGCACCCGCAGAACGTGCTCGTGCTTCCACGATCATTGCCGATAGGATGTGTGGAGCGCAGTCAGATCCGATCATTCGGAATGCCCAAGAAGCTCGGCAACTGGGCCTGATCTCGGAGTACCTGACGGCGAGAGGGTACGTGCAGAAGAATCATTCGTCGTCCAAGCCAATTATGGATATGCCACCGGGAACATTCGGTCTCAGGATGGGCGTCATCGGGATTCAGATTGATCGCAACGCCAAGGAGAAGAAGGTCAACATTCCGATTGATATGGTGATTCAGCCGCACAAACCTCGACGCCATCGTGCACCAATTCTGATCGAATGCAAGTCCGCGGGCGACTTCACGAACGTCAACAAGCGGCTGAAGGAGGAGGCTGCGAAGATAGGGCAAATTCACAGGGCGCCGGCTACTGGGGAAGCCGAATTCATTCTGTTTCTATGCGGCTACTTCGGCGGCCAGCACCTCGGCTACGAGGCGTTTGAAGGCATCGACTGGATTTAGGAACATCGAATCGAGGACATGGATCAGTTGGGACTATGACCGATCTACTCTCAATCGAAGAACGCCGCCTCTCTGAACAGGAGCGGCTGGACCGCCTAAGGTCTGCGGATGAGCGCAACGAGTGGGGACAGTTTGCGACGCCGCCTCCGCTGGCGGTCGATATTCTTCGGCTTGCTCAGACGCTGTGGAACGGCAATGAAAGAGTCAGGTTCATGGACCCGGCCATCGGAACAGGTTCTTTCTATTCTGCTTTGCTCAAGGTTTTCGGTTCGGAGCAGGTTGCTGCCGCACACGGAATCGAACTCGACCCTCTGTTTGCGGAGATGGCGGCTTCGCTTTGGGAGAAGACAGGGCTTTCGGTCGCAAATGCTGACTTCACAACGCAACGTCCACCGCAGAATACAAAGTACAATCTGCTCATATCGAATCCGCCCTACGTGCGGCACCACCACATGACTGCTGAGTACAAAGCCGCTCTCAAGAGGAGCGTTCTTGAAAGAGTCGGCATCAGAACCAGCGGACTCGCTGGCCTCTACACCTCGTTCCTGCTCTTGTGTGACTCGTGGCTTGAACCCGGCGCTTTGAGTATCTGGCTGATTCCTTCGGAGTTCATGGATGTGAATTACGGAGATGCGGTTCGTGAATACCTGACATCCAAGGTTGACCTTCTCCGCATTTCATCGCTTCTGCCCTTCCGATATCCAGTTCTCTGATGCACTCGTTTCGTCGGCAGTCGTCGTGTTCCGCAAGCGCGCCCCCAAAGCCGATACGTTCGTGCAGATGTCATTCGGTGGCTCTCTCCTGGCCGCGAAGGAGTCAGCCGACGTTCCTGTAATCGCGTTAAGGGTATCGAAAAAGTGGAGCGGGTTCCCCAACCGGCGACCTAGATCGGCCAACGGTCATGGTGAGGTCTGCCTGGGTGATCTCTTCAACATCAAACGAGGATTGGCGACAGGATCAAACAACTTCTTCATCTTGGAACTGGAAGAAGCTAAACGAGCAGGTATACCCAAGGAGTTTCAGCGTCCGATTCTTCCCGGCCCGAGGCACGTGCCGATAGACATCATTGAACGAGATTCGGATGGTTATCCGCTGGTCTCGCCCCGGCTTGCTCTGATCGACTGCTCTTTAGCGGAAGACGAGATCAAGAAGCGGCACCCATCGTTTTGGAAGTACCTGGAAAGTGGAAAGACAACAGGGATTCACGAGACTTACCTTGCCAGCAAGCGGCGACCTTGGTATTCCCAAGAGAAGCGGCCACCAGCGCCGTTCGTCTGCACCTACATGGGCCGCGCCAGAAAGGGCAAGAAGCCGTTTCGGGTGATCTGGAACAAGTCGAACGCTACCGCCGCAAACGTCTACCTGCTTCTCTACCCAAAACCCGCTCTCGCCGCAGCATTGAAGGAGACGCCCGAGCTTTATTCCGTTGTGTTCGATCACCTACAAAGTATCGAAGCCGATACATTCGTCGATGAGGGTAGAGTGTACGGTGGTGGATTGCACAAAATGGAGCCAAGGGAACTGGAGCGAGTTCCACTTCAGAGCCTTGCCAATCTGCTCAACGCTTCTAGTTCCTACAAGGGCCAAATGGGACTGCTGTTCGATTCGAATTAAGTTGGCACGCGTTCGATGACAACGGTTCCTCTTGTAGCATCACTGATGTCCACTCCCGCGCCTGGTGTTTTCCGGCGAGAGACTTCAAGTTTTCGCGCACCTCGCGACACGCCTTGAAAATCACTCCTTACGGTCGTGGCTCCGATCGGAGCCGGGCCCAGAGGGCGCGCGTCAGCAAGCGGTTTCACGATAGCACCGAATCTCGCGCCCGCGGCAGTTCCATGCCCTGTTCCCTTACGAGTAGCGCAGCAATGCCTTGAAGCCGTAATCCATGTGCTGTTGGATATGGCAGTGAAACAACGCCGGTCCCGGCTGGTCGGCGGTAAAATCCACGCTGGCGCGCCCATAGGTGGGAACCACCACCGTGTCCTTGATCACGCCCGAGGTGGCTTTGCCATAAATCTCGGCGATCTCGAATTGGTGGCGATGCAGGTGCAAGGGATGCGCATCGTCGGTGCGGTTATGAAACGTCAGCCGGTAGCGCGTGCCCTGTTTGAGCAGAAACTCCTGGTCGTGGGGATAGGATTTGCCGTTTACCGTGAAGCTGTTGAATTTGCCGGCGCCGCGCGGCACCTTTTCAAACGCCATATCCAATCGCTCGGTAGGCGCCGGTTGCGACGGCGGCTTGCCGAAGAGGGTATAGTCCCAAACGGATTTGGGCGGCGGCGCCCACTGCGGGGTGCGGTGTTGATTGGCGTATTCGACGACAATGCCCAAGCCCCCTTCGCGTACCGGGTCTTCGGGCGCGCCTAGAATCCAGACCCCGGGCTGGTTCATCTCCACCCAGGCATCGATGCGCTCGCCCGGACCCAGCATCAGCACGTCCACGGCCGCCGGCGTGGGCACGGGGTTTCCGTCCAACGCGATCACGTTGAATTTGTGGCCGGGCAGGGCCAGATGGCGGTTCTCGATGGCGCTGGCGTTCAGAAAATGAAACATCACGCGTTCGCCCGGTTTCACGCGTATCGGCTCGCCGGCGCCGAGCGCCTTGTCGTTGATGGAATAGATATCGGACGCGACCTCCAGCCCCACCGGCCGCGTATCCAGTACCGCCGGCTTCTCCGGTTGCGCCCGTGCGGGGTCCAGATCGTCGGTATCCATCATTGTGTTGGTGAAATAGGGCTCCCAATCGCGCAACGCCAGGTAGTGTTCCTGATCGAAGCGGCCGGGATTATTCGCTCCCTCGACGATCAGAAAGCCGAACATGCCGGTAAAACTGCCCCGGTGCAGATCGTCCATCGACATGGTGTGCGTGTGGTACCAGCGCGTGCCGGCCGGCGTGGGCGTAAAGCGATAACTGCGGCTCCCGTGCGGAGGCGCTACCGGGGTGCCTTCTTCCTCCGATCCGTCCACATCGGAGGGAATCAGCAATCCGTGAAAATGCACAAACTCCGGCACGTCGGTGTTATTGACCACGTTGACCGTGACCGGCACGCCCTCCTTCATCCGCAGCCGCGGCCCCGGCGAGGTTCCGTTGTACCCGATGGTGCTGAGAATGCGATTGGGCGCCAGTTCGACCGTGATGGGCGCGATTTGAAGCGTGAAATCTGTCTTGGCGACGTCCAGCGGGCCCGCCGGCGTCAGAAAGGATTGCGGCATTTGCATTTGCTGGGCGACCAGGGAGCTACTTGCCGCCGCCATCCCGGCGATCTTGAGAAAGTCGCGTCGTTGAATCAGATGCTGCATGAAATGACGATGGTAACGCAACGTCAATCGTAACCGCGTGGCGATGCAACCGTGGCACACGCACTCCTGCGTCGCACTCCTGCGTGCAGCGAACACTCTTGTGAACGCGACATGTTTCACAGCTTCCCAGGGAATCCCGCAGCGGAGCTGGCTATCATGATCACCCGCTTGGCCAACCTCCGCTCGCCCTCGCTAACAAAAGCGACGGCGAATGGTCCCGAGTCAGCTTCGCCCCGCCCTCGAAATCGAGCGGCTACTCGCCAAGTCCAAACCGTGAGCGTATCGCCGTCTTGCAACACCTTGAAACATCGGTGCAGGACTGGGCGCTTTGTGGTTCTACCTTTTGTGAGAGATGGGGGCAACCTCGATGGCCCAACCGATACGACATTACTTCGCCAGGTTTTACGACAGCATACCGCCGGCCATACCCGTCCGAACCGACTCGCCGCCGGAGTCTGGGAATCCGGACGTGCCCCTTGCGTTGCCAATGTTTCACCACGATACTGTAAGCAGTAAATCATGCACACACGATCGCGCAAGCACTTGAGGTTGGCAATCTGGGCACTGGTGGGATCGTGCGGCGGCGGTGCTTGGCCAAGTCAGTCGCAATCACACGTTGAAGTGGTTGGGAGCGGTCCTTGCGTCATGCAGGCCACCCCAATCGATGCGCCGCGATATCGAGTCACAGGCCGTGTTCTCGACGATCTCACAAGTTTGCGCATCCCCAGCGCAGCGGTTCAGCTATCCACCGCCTGTGCGGCGGCCGGTTCCAACGGGAAACGGCAGGAAGATTACGGCCAACTAAAGGTTCTTACCGATCAAGACGGTAACTTCACTTTCGACAGCATCCCCGCAACCGGTGTTTTGCTGAATGCCAGCAAGAATGACTACATGGAGATTTGGTCATTGAGGAAAATGGCGAACGATCCGATGGGGAGGTATGTCATCGGTCCCGGCACGGGCTCGATTGTTCTGCACCTGGCGCCCGCCGCGTCCATTTTCGGCATCGTGCGCGATGCATCCGGCGCGCCACTCTCAAAGGCCTGGGTAAGTCTTCAACGATATCACCCATGGGCTGGTTCCCGAAGCCTCCAAGGCCTTAACTCCGTTCAAACTTCAGCGGATGGCTCCTATCGCTTCTCCGGGCTAATGCCAGGCCGCTACTACGTCGTCGCGCAAGCGTGGCTCGGTTCTAGGTACGAAACTCCCAGCCGCGATGCAAATGGAAGCGCAGTCGGTTATGTGCCACAGCGTTACCCCTCGAATACCGGCGCAGACGCCGAATCGGTTGTTTGCTATTAGTGAAGGTCAACAAGCCGAGATTAACCTTCAGTTCCACCAACAGACACTCCACCATGTTCAGGGTTCTGTCTTGGGCGCCAAAGAAGGCGTCAATCTCATCGATATCGTTGATTCCGTCGGGTCGGCGGCTTACTTCATGGGTACGCTAGGCGGGTGTTGCCGGTTCGACGCTTGGCTGCCAAGCGGTGACTTTCAGTTTAAGGCTAACTTTACAGGTGTTGAGGGACAATTTGTCGGGTCGATGCCGCTACATGTGACTGATACCGATATCTTCGGCGTCGTGTTTTCACTCGCGCGTGGGCCCGGAGCCAACGTACCGATTGAGATCGGCAGCGCGGCTCCCCCCCAAAGCGCTCCTTGTTTTGGGCATCCGGACCCCGCTTGTGGATACTGGTATATTCAGTCAATCCTTCTGCGCCCGAACGGTTATGCGGAACCCGGACCGCAAAGTACGCAAACGGGGGGCATTGACGGAAGCGGCGCGCATCGAGTGGACTCTATCATCCTTGCGCCGGGTTCCTATTCAATCGCAGTTCAAACCGCTGGGAATGTCTATGCGCAAAGCATCACGAGCGGCGGCGACGACCTCACCCGAGTTCCTTTGGTGGTGAAGCCCAATCAAGCGCCTGGTCCGATCAGCGTTGTCCTCGCAGAAGGGGCCACCGCTGAGGGCGTAGCGAGCCGCGACGGAAGGCCGCTTCGGGCATACATATACGCCGTACCTGAGCAGGCGGACGGCAG
Source organism: Bryobacterales bacterium (assembly GCA_003135055.1). Lineage (GTDB taxonomy): Bacteria > Acidobacteriota > Terriglobia > Bryobacterales > Bryobacteraceae > PALSA-243. The sequence goes on from PLDF01000315.1 coordinate 84,436, forward strand.
GCTTTTTCAGCCCGTATTGTCTGACGCCGACGGAAAATTCCGCCTTTATGGTCTCGCTCCTGCCAGTTATCTCTTTTTCGCCACTGATGTGGAGCTCTTTTTGGATATACGGAATCCGGCGGCTCTCCTCTCTTGGCAACAGTTTGGGCGCTACGTGACGCTTCACACCGGTACGAATTCGCAGATTGCTCTGCAAGTCGTGTCACGAACCGACAATTTATCGTTTGAGTGGTAACCCTAGCCTGCGTTAACCGCAGCCCTTTGTTCTGATTCGGATCGGTACGGAGCCGCTGCCATTAGTCCCGATTCTCCGCCCGTCAAAGCCAGGGCGCTGCGTCCCTTCCATGAAACTGTACTCGCGGGAAGTTCGGGGCAGGAAAATTGGTATACTTGCAGGCAGATGGCGTCGATCACTCTAAGCCTTCCGGACGATCTGGCACTGCAAATCCGGGCACAACAGCAACAGCTCCCCAGAATCCTGGAACTGGGTCTTCGGGAACTGAACGCCAGTGGCCAATCCGGCTTTGACGGCGCCGCCGATGTTCTGGAACGGCTCGCCGCGCTGCCGGCGCCGGACGAAATCCTCAACCTGCGCCCTTCTACGCGCCTGTCGGCTCGAGTGGCGGAACTGATCGAGAAAAGCCGCGCCGGTGAGATGACGCCTCTCGACGAAGAGGAGTGGGAGAGGTATGAGTTTCTCGAACACCTGGTCCGGATGGCAAAAGCAGCCGCACAACTGAAGCTCGCGCCTTCCGCGGGCGATGCCCATTGAAACCGCACTTCGGGAGTTTGTGCGATTACGGGCTGCCGGTCTTTGTGAGTATTGTCGTATTTCAGAACGATTCACGCTAGCGGAACACGAAATTGATCACGTAATCGCAGTGAAGCATGGCGGTCAGACAGTTGTGGAGAATCTCGCCCTGTGCTGCACTCTCTGCAACAGGTTCAAAGGCAGTGACATCGCTTCAATAGATTCCAATACCGCAGCTCACGCCTTTATTTCATCCACGCCTTGATCGCTGGGATGACCACTATGAGTATCGCAATGGCGAAATCCTCGGCTTGACTGCCGGCCGGGTGACAGTCCGCCTTCTGCGAATGAATCGCCCCACGAGAATTAAAGAGCGGCAACTCCTGCGGCGTTGAAACTGCACTGAGGTTGATGCGACGGAAGCCCCGGCGGGGAACGGGCCGACGCCGCCAAGTCCCAACCCTCAGCATTCGACCGCAAGCCCCTCCGCCCCCCGCGTCCGGTTGCCGATCTCCGATGCTGGCAGCCGTGCAGGTTCCCCGAGGCAGCCGAAGTAGTACATCTCGCATTCGCCGGTTGCCCGCCGCTGAAGATGCCGCCGCGCTTCTGCTATCCTTCAAGAAACATCCGAGGTAAATTATTTATGAAGCTGGCGCCACCCATCTCCGCCAATCTTCTCCTGTTTTCGCTCAGCCTCTCGCTGTTTGCGCTGCAAGGGGGCGGGTACCAGGGTTACGGCCGCCAATACTACTCCTACGGACCCAGCGTGCCCTCGGAGTTTTATTGGACCCGGCTCCAGTACACCTCCAGCTATGCCGGCGGCAATAGCTATGGCTATCGCCGTTTTGGCGCCGGTTGGTCCAGGGATTATCCCAAGGCCGACAACGATTGCTTGATTGCCCTGCGGCGCTTGACCCACATCAACTCTCCGTCGCCGCTGAACGTCGCCGATCTCGATAGCGACCATATCTTCGACTATCCCTGGATCTACGCCGTCTCGGTGAACAATTGGACCTTCACCGACGAGGAAGCAAAACGCCTGCACGATTATCTTTTGAAGGGCGGTTTCCTGATGGTGGACGATATCCACGGCACCGACGACTGGGAGCATTTCATGGCCGGCATGCGCATGGTGTTGCCCGACCGGCCCGTCGAAGATCTCAAGGATAGCGATGAGATCTATCACGTCTTGTACGACATCAACGAGAAGTTTCAGATCCCCAGCGAGGTCTATGTCAACACCGGCCGGACCTATGAGAAGGACGGCTACGTGCCCAAGTGGCGCGCCATCCGCAGCGACCACGGGCGCATCATGGTGGCCATCTGCGCCAACATGCATCTCGGCGACGCCTGGGAATGGGCGGATAGCCCGCAGTACCCCGAGAAGTTTTCCGGACTTGCTTTTCGCATCGTCCTCAACTACATTACCTACGCCTTCACCCATTAGGATGAACCCCGCGCGCCTCTTCGTACAGTCCGCGAGCAGGCACTCCACTAGTTCCCTGACCGCGTGGTTTTGTGCTTTTGCGGAAAACCACTCCCGCACGGTGGTGGCTCCGATCGGAGCCGCGCGCGTCAGAAGCCGTGAAAGAATCGGTTGGCAGGCGAAAGCGCCTGCCCCACAAAAACGCAAACCTATGCGCGCCAACGTGGGGCAGGCGCTTTTGTCTGTCAACCCGGCGATCTCAGCGATTGTTTCACAGCTTCTCAGCAAGCGGTTTCACGGTAGCACCGAATCACCTCTTCACAGCGCAAATAAACGACGAGCCCATGTTCGAGTTCTTTTTTAAGTATCCGCGCTCGGTGTATGCACGCGGCCAATTTGCCCTGTTGGGGGCATGGCCAAAGTGGATGCTGGTGCTGCTGATCGTGGCCGCAGCCATGGGTCTGGCTTGGCTGATCCGCTCCCGCATGGCGCAAGCCGCGCCGGTGATGCGCAGTTGGCGAGCCTGGGTAATCTGGGGCTTGCAGACGCTGCTGGCCGCGGTGATCCTGGTGCTGCTGTGGCAGCCGGCGATCACCGTCGCCGAGTTAAAGCCGCAACAGAACATCATCGCGGTGCTGGTGGACGATTCGCGCAGCATGGCCATATCCGAGGATGGTGTCACCCGCCAGGCCCAAGCCGTTAACGCGCTGCAGAACGGCCTCCTGACGAGCCTCAACCGCCAGTTTCAAACCCGTCTCTACCGCGTCGACGACGTGCCCGCCCGCATCGAGAGCCTCAAGGACCTGCAACCCAACGCGCCCTCCACCCGCATCGGCGACAGCCTCAAGCAGTTGAGCGAAGAGACTTCCGACCTGCCCATCGGCGCCGTGGTGCTGCTCAGCGACGGCGACGACAACGCCGGGGGCATTAGCGCGGACGCCATCAGCGCGCTGCGCGCCCGCCACATTCCCGTTCACACCGTGGGCTTCGGACGCGAGCGCGCCGCGCATGACGTGGAGCTGGACGATGCCGTGGTTGCTCCCCGCGCCTTGGCCGGCTCCCGCATTGCGGCCAAGATCACCTGGCGCCAACGCGGATACGCCGGCTCGAAGATCACCCTGACGGTTCGCGACGTTACCACCAGCCAAGTCAAGGTTCTTGCCGCTCGCGCCATCGCCTTGGGGCCGGACGGAAATCTCCAGTCGGAAACCCTGATGTTCGATATCGGCAGCGCCGGCGCCAGAACGCTCCAAATCACGGCGGCTCCGCTCCCAGGCGAGGAGAACACCGCCAACAATACCTTGACCCGCGTGGTGAATGTTGGCTCTGAACCGCGCCGCATCCTGTATATCGAGGGTGAACCGCGTTGGGAATTCAAGTTCATCCGCCAGGCGGAAGAGGACGACCGCATGGTGCAGATCGCCTCCATGGTTCGCACCAGTGAAAACAAGATCTACCGCCAGGGAATCGCCGATCCCAAAGAGCTGGCTGACGGCTTTCCTTCCCGCCCGGAGGACATGTTCGTCTATCAGGGATTGATCATTGGATCGGTGGAAGCCGGCTACTTCACTCCCGGCCAGCAGGAATTAATCCGCCAGTTCGTGGATCGCCGCGGCGGCGGCCTGCTGCTGCTCGGCGGTCAGTTCGCGCTGGGGGACGGCGGCTGGAACGCATCCAACCTGACCGACCTGCTGCCGACGATTCTGCCAACCCAGCCGGGCACTTTTCATCGCGAGGCCGATCCGAAGAGCGGCACAACCCATACCACTGCCGAGCTGGCGCCGGCCGGCGTGGATAGCATTATTACCCGCCTCGTTGACGACCCCGCCGCTAACGCCGCCAGGTGGAAGAAGCTGCCCTACCTGATGGACTATGAAGACCCCGGCACTCCCAAGCCGGGGGCGGCCGTGCTCGCCGAGATGATTACGCCAGAAGGCCGAAAGCTGCCCTTGCTGATCACGGAAAACTTCGGTCGCGGCCGTACCGCGATTATGGCCACCGGAGGCAGTTGGCGTTGGCAGATGAGCTCACCCCTGGGCGACACGGCTCACGACTTATTCTGGCAGCAGCTCCTGCGGTGGCTGGTTTCGGATACCCCTGGCCATGTGGCGGCTTCCATCCCCGCGCAGATGCTGCTCGACAACGGCGCCGTGACTCTCACCGCCGAGGTTCGCGATCAACAATACAACCCCGCTCCCGATGCCAAGGTGGAAGCGCATATCCTGGGCCCCAGCGGCGTCAGCGCGCTGGTGGAGATGACGCCCGTCCCCGACAGTCCCGGCCAGTTCCAAGCCGCCTGGTCCGCTCCCAAGACCGGCGCTTACCTGACCGAGGTCACAGCCCACCGCGCCGATCCCGCTACCGGCACGGTCAAGGAATTAGGCCGCGACGTATTGACCTTTCAGCGCATGGACGGCGTGGCGGAGAATTTCCACACCGAACAGAACCGCGACCTATTGGAGCGCCTCGCCACCCAAACCGGTGGACAATATTGGAAGCCCGCCGACCTCGGCAAACTCGCCGGCGCCATTCCCTTTTCGGAGGCTGGCATGACCATGCGCGAGACCAAGGATCTGTGGAATTTGCCGCTGGTCTTCCTGGTATTGCTGCTGCTGCGCTTTTCCGAGTGGTGGCTGCGGCGGAAGTGGGGCATCGTTTGAAAGGGCTCGTACCTACTGATATTACATATCGCCACCCAAACCGGTGCATAATGAAGGGAGGAGCGAAATGACGGATCTGCAGCTTTACATCCTTGTGGCGATTCCCCTTGTTGGCATTCTCGCCAATACGGGCTTGTTCATTCACCTGAGTGGCACGATGAACCTGCGGTTCGCCGCGCTCGAATCGAAGTTGGATGCCGGGTTTGATCGCATGGACGCGCGATTCGAGCGCATGGACGCGCGATTCGATACGTTGATGGGAAGGTAATCGACATTGATAACCGCCTCATCCGTGTCGAGGACCGCATGGGGATGAAGCCGTGACCGGGCGCTCAGGGGCGTTCGCCGTATTGCGTTCCATCTACGAGCACCGGTCAAGAATCCACGACGCTCCGCGAAACCGTGCTGAAAGTCGGAACGGAAGGCGGCTCGATCATGCTCTTACGGGAGAGAAGGGCAGGCGAGGACTGGCAGTTCCGAATCGAAACAAGCGAAACTGCGCTCCACGAACTGCTTTCCAAAGAGGACCTAAAGGACATAGAGCAGCCCTTCGCGCCACTCGAATGTGTCCATTCGTTTCGCGAAGCGCTGGGCCTACTCGACAGGTACCGATGGTATAGTTTTTATCCTCTTGAGGTACACCCGGAGTTCCTGGATGCGGTTCTACTTGAAGTAAGGAAGGGGGGCGGCCCAACCGAGGAGACACGTTGGCGGGAAACGTTGAACCTCCACCTGGCTCCTCGCCCGGACGCCGGCAAACCGGTCTTGTCGCCGGGCTCCCGCTTGGACGAAAATGAAAGCCGGATGCCGCAACCAACGCTGGGCAAGCTTGAAAAGGTCAGCCTCCGCTCTCTGTGGAGACATGAAGAGCGAGACTTCACGCCCTGGCTGTCACAAAACATCGATCAGCTCTCGGATCTCCTTGACATACCAATCAGCGTTGAGCAGACCGAGAAACGGGTTGGAAGCTACGAACTCGATATCTTTGGACATGGCCCGAACAACGCAATCGTCATCGTCGAGAACCAGTTGGATGCAACCGACCACACGCATTTAGGACAACTGCTCACCTATGCCGCTGGCCTTGATGCAGCAATCATCGTGTGGGTAGCCGCCGTGGTTCGCGACGAACACCGCAGTGCGATTGAGTGGTTGAACAACCATACTGGCGACGAGGTTTCCTTCTTCCTCGTTCGTCCCGAAGCTTTGTCCATCAGCGGATCGCTCCCTGCCGTCAGACTCACTTTGGAAGCGAAACCGAGCCAGTCTACCCGGCGCCTCCGTGACGCCACGCTATTCGCAAACAGCCCATGGCGCGAGTTCTTGAGGAAGTTTTGGGAAGGTCTCTGCCCGTACCTCGTCGCGCACGGTCATTCCTGGGCGCAAGGGCGTTCGGCAACGAGTGAGAACTTTATCTATTCGACGGTAGGCAAGAGCGGAGTTACCGTTAACGTCACGCTTAATAAGGCGTTATCCCGGATCTCAGTGTCAATCTGGCTCGACGACAGCGAAGCCGCTAAACAGCAGTTCGCTCTGCTCGAGGAAAATAAAGCAGCTATCGAAGCGGAGTTTCCGGGGCACGATCTCTCCTGGGACCCCGGCGACAATACAGTTTCGTGCGGCGTGTTCGTCGCGCGTCCTTACGACAAGGACAAGATTTCGGAAGCTACGACGGAGCGCGAAGCTCTGTATTCGTGGATTGCCCAAAACCTGACGACACTCCGAAAAGTCGCGAAAAGGTACCTGGTCGATGGACAAACCGTCTGACCCCTTGAGCGAAGCGGAGGCCGTCACGAAGACCTTCACCGTTCTGTCTCTCCCCTCAAGCCGCAGACCGTGGCTCGTAGCGCTCCACGCGAATCTTTTTCTCGCGGCTTCGCGTCCGGGCGATGTTCCAGGAATTCTGCATCCGCATCAGGGTATCCATTTCGACTCCGAACGCCTTCTCGAATCGCAGGGCCATGTCCCCGGAAAGATCGGCCCTGGCGTTCAAGAGACTGGACAGGGTTGGACGGGATACGCGAAGAATCTTTGCCGCGCCCGTCACGGAAAGGCCGTGGGCCTCGACAATCTCGGTCCGCAGGAAACGGCCAGGATGAACAGGCTTCAACATCCGCATTGTTTGCTTCTCAGTGATAGTCTTCATAATCGACATCCAATATCTCGCCATCCTCGATCCGGAACGTCAAGCGCCAGTTGCGCGTATGTTGCGCGTAACGTGCAGGCTCCAAACTCCTTTGCGCCCCCCCGTGAGTTGGTGGGCTTTCCACAGGGGGAAAGGCGCGAAGCTCTTCCGGGTCCTCCATGTCCTGCAGGTAGGTCGGCATTGCGCGGAGCTTGTCCACAGCGTCCGGAGGCAGGCCTTTGACGCTGTCCTCCATATAGAGCTTCTTCAGGCCCTTGTGGACGCAATTCCGTATTTCCACTGGTTACAGCGTAGCCCGTTGCCTTACGCGCGTCAATCGGATGTGGGCGGCAAACGCAAAACCGAATCTTTCGGCACATCGATCGCGCAGGCCACCGGGCAAAGTCGTTTATAATCGGAGTTCCCTCAGCCCCACAGGAAGGATTCGGCCGATGTTCCGGTTGACGGTGCGCAAATCAAAATCGCTGACGCTGATGGCTGACATCTGACGGCGGATAGCTCTCCATGGAACAGCGCTTCCTCGATCCCTCCATCCTCGCCGCCATCTCCAGCCTCGATCTGGTCGCCAAGACCGTGGTCGATGGCTTCGTCGCCGGCCTGCACCGCTCTCCCGACTTTGGGTTCAGCCAGGAGTTCGCCGAATATCGCTCCTATACTCCCGGCGACGATCTTCGCCACATCGATTGGAACGTCTATGCTCGAACCGAGCGGCTGTATCTCAAGCGCTTTCGCGGCGAAACCAACAGCTTG
>PLDF01000248.1 GCA_003135055.1 Bryobacterales bacterium
CACTTTCATGTCGCACACCCGAACACACATACCCTCTTGACGAGTCCGACCGTTTCATGCACAATCGAGGTGTCAGCGCCGTTACGCTCCGATGGCGTCCGGATCGTCCCGGAATGCCGCTCCGATTTCTTTCCGGAACGACTTGGCCGGAATCCTCACGAGAGACACTCACAGTGCTAGAGACTCACCGTGATAGACACTCACGATGATAAACACTCAAGCTCTTATGGCTCTGGTTGAGGGCTATCGCGAACCCGAGGACGGCGCATCGTCCAAGAGCCGGGAACTTACGCTGCTGTTGCTCGCTTGCACGCCCGCTCCGTTCTCGCGTCACCAATTCACCCCCGGCCACATCACCGCGACCGGCCTTGTGCTGGCGCCGGATGCGGAGCGGCTTCTGCTGGTGCACCATCGCCGCCTCGAGCGTTGGCTGCTGCCGGGCGGACACGTTGATCGGGAGGACGCCGAAATTTGGGATTCCGCGCGCCGCGAAGTCGTTGAAGAGACTGGCGCACAACTGGTTGCCGAAGCGAGACCGCGCCTTGCCGGCCTGGACGTTCACGGCATCCCCCTCAAGCATGGCGAGCCCTACCATCTCCACCACGACCTGATCTTCCAATTCCAGGCATTTACCGAAGATCTTCAGGTCTCGGAGGAATCCCGCGCGGTGGCGTGGTGCGCGCCCGGCGACTTCGACCATTACGATCTGCCGCCGAACGTGCGCCGCGCCTACGCCGGCGTGCGAGAATTGTCTTCGAGCGTATGAAAACATTTACCATTGCAGTGATTGCCGGCGACGGCGTGGGGACCGAAGTCATACCTGAAGCGAAGCGCGTGCTGGAAGCGGCCGTGAAGAAGCACGGCGTCGCGCTGGTGTTTGAGGATTTCGATTGGGGGTCGGACCATTTCTTCCGCTGGGGCCGCATGATGCCGGCGGGCGCGATCGATCTGCTGCAGCAATGCGATGCGATATTGCTCGGCGCGGTGGGACATCCGGACGTGCCCGACCACACCACCCTCAATGGCTTGCTGCTGCCTATCCGCCGGGCCTTCGATCAATACGCCAACATACGGCCGGCGTACCTTTATCCGGGGGTGCAATCGCCGCTGGCGAAGGCCAAGGGCGGCGAAATCGATTTCGTGGTGATCCGCGAAAATACCGAGGGCGAATACGCGCAGGTGGGCGGGTTCGTCTACCACTTGCAGCCCGAAGAGGTCGCGATCCAAACGTCGGTCTTCACGCGGCGCGGCGTTGAGCGCATCGTGCGCTTCGCGTTTGAGCTGGCGGTGAAGCGCGACAAGAAGAAGCGCGTCACGTCTATCACCAAGTCGAACGCGCAAGGCTACAGCATGGTGCTTTGGGATCGCGCCTTTAAGGAAGTAGCGGCGACGTTTCCCGGCATCGAGACGGAATCGCTGCTGGTGGATGCCGCCGCGATGAACTTCATCCGGCGCCCGGAAAGTTTCGACGTGGTGGTGGGGTCGAACCTCTTCTGCGACATTCTGAGCGACATTTCCGCCGCCGTCGTCGGCAGCATGGGCCTGGCCGCGAGCGCGAATTTGGATCCACTGCGCCGGTATCCCTCGATGTTCGAGCCGGTGCACGGCTCGGCGCCGGATATCGCGGGAAAAGGCATCGTCAATCCGCTGGCCATGATTCTCAGCGCCGCCATGATGCTGGAACACCTGCAGATTTCCGCGGCGGCGCGCGATATTGAAGCGGCGGTTGCGGCGGTGCTGGCGGAAGGCAAGGTGCGCACCCCCGATATCGGCGGACACAGCCACACTTCAGCGGTTACCGACGCGATTCTGGAGAAGCTGGGCTAGTGGCGCAGCCCGGGAAACGCGAGGCCACGGGCCGGCACGCCTTCCTGGTCGCGGCGGGAATCCTGCTGAGCAAGGTTTTCGGTCTCGTCCGCCAAGGGTTTTTCAGCTACTACTTCGGCGTAGAATCCGACGCAGGCGATGCGTTCACCGCGGCGTTCAAAATCCCGAATTTCCTCCAGACCCTTTTTGGCGAGGGCGTGCTCTCGGCATCGTTCATTCCGGTCTACGCGCGTCTGTTGAGCCAGGGAGACGAGGAAGAATCGGGCCGCGTGGCCGGCGCTGTGGGCGCGATTTTGGCGCTAGTGACATCCGTAATCGTGCTGCTGGGCGTGATCGCGACGCCGTACATGATCGACGCGATCGCCCCTGGTTATCACGGCCCCAAGCGCGAGCTGACCATCCACCTCGTTCGCATCCTCTTCCCGGGCGCGGGATTGCTGGCGCTCTCCGCGTGGTGCCTGGGCGTTCTCAATAGCCATCGCAAGTTTTTCCTGTCTTACAGTGCGTCGGTTGTGTGGAACATCGCGATGATCGCGACGCTGGCGTGGTTCGGCGGGCGGCAGTCCTTATCGCCCATCGATTTATCGTCGCTTGCGGTGAAGCTGGCGTGGGGTTCGGTGGCGGGCAGCGCGCTGGTGTTCGGCGTGCAGTTACCCTACGTGCTGAAGTTGGTGCGCCGTCTGCGTCTTAACCTGGACACGCGGGCGGCCAATGTTCGCGAGGTCGTCCGGAACTTCGTGCCGGTATTCTTCAGCCGCGGAGTGGTGCAGGTGAGTGCGTATGTGGATACGCTGTTCGCTACGGAACTGGGTACCGGCGCCATGAACGGACTGTTCACCGCGCAGAATATCTACATGCTTCCGGTGAGCCTGTTCGGAATGGCGGTTTCCGCGGCGGAGCTGCCGGCGATGTCGAGCGCGCTCGGCGACGAAGCCGAGGTTCAGGCGTATCTCCGGCGGCGGCTCGATTCCGGTTTGAGGCAAATCGCATTCTTCATCGTGCCTTCCGCGATGGCGTTCCTGGCGCTGGGCGATGTGATCGCGGCGACGTTGTTTCAAAGGGGCCGCTTTAGCCGCGCGGATTCGGAATACGTTTGGGGAATCCTGGCGGGCTCCGCGGTGGGGCTGCTGGCGTCGACGCTCGGGCGCCTCTATTCCTCGACCTACTATGCGTTGCGCGACACGCGTACGCCGCTGCGTTTCGCCACGGTTCGCGTCGCGCTGACTACTGTGCTGGGCTATTTGTGCGCGATCCGATTACCGCCTTTGATCGGCATCGCTCCCGCATGGGGCGTGGCGGGTCTGACGTCTTCCGCCGGCGTCGCCGGATGGGTGGAGTTCACGCTGCTTCGCCGGACGCTGAACCGGCGCATCGGAAACACGGGGTTGCCCGCGGCTCTGGTAGTCAAGTTATGGAGTGCCGCGGCGGTGGCGGCCGCCGCCGGATGGGCGGTGAAGTTTGGAATCGGAATCGAGAGTCCGAGACTCGATGGTTTGGCGATTCTGGCGGCTTATGGCTTGACCTACTTCGGAGTGAGCTACATTCTTGGCGTCGAAGAATGCGCGCGCGCCGTCCGGCGCTTGATGCGACGGTAGGACAGACCATCGCCTTTAGTGGTCTGTCATCCTCGGGCACGGCCGCCGACAGGGTCGAAAAACCACCTCGCATATCGGGAAATTCCCTGAGCGCCACGGGGTTTTCATGAAATTTCGCGGGCCGAAGGCCCCGGGCAACAGACGACAAAAACCGATCGTCTGTCCCACTATCCCTTGAGGTCTTTGAACGCCGCTTCGATTTCGCGCCGGGCGTCCACGGTGGGCACGCTCAGCGGCAGACGCGGCGGCCCGCCGTAGTATCCGTTCAAATCCATCGCGTGCTTCAAACCGGGCACGCCATACTTCGTCGTGACCAACGCGGATGCGCGGCCGATGCGGTTCTGCCAATCGAGACCGGCGGCATCGTCGCGCTGGCGGAAAGCTTCCCAGATCGCGATTACCGAATACGGCGCCGCGTTGGCGTACGCCAGAATCGCGCCGGACGCGCCCATCAATAACGACGGCCACAGCGTTGGCGCCGACCCCACGAGCACCTGGAAACCATGCTTCACCTCCCGGATCAACTGCATCACCTTTTCCAGGTTGCCCGAGCTCTCCTTGATGGCGATGACGTTGGGATGCTCGGAGATCGCCACCACCGCTTCCACCGGGATATCGACGCCCGTGGCCTGCGGCCAGTTGTAAATGATAAGCGGAATTCGCGATTGATCCGCGACGGCGCGGTAATAAAGCGCCTGGGCGTCGGCGCGATTGATCAGGTTCTTGTAGTAGTGCGGCGTGCGCACCATGGCGGCTTTGTAGCCCAACTCCGCGGCGCGGTTGGTAAGGGCGACGGTCTCGCGGACGCTTTCGACGCCGGTGCCGGCGATGAGCAGTTTCTCAGGCGCGGCATGCTTGGCCACCAGTTCCCAAATGGCGATCTTTTCGTCGGTGGCGAGCATGACGCTTTCGCCGGTAGAGCCCATCACCACGTAGCCGGAAAGCGCCGTTAGGTTCCACTTCTCGACGTTGTGCTGCACTTTCGAGACATAGATATTGCCGGCGTGGTCGAAGGGCGTAGTGAGTGGGGGATAGATGCCTTGTAGTCGTAAACTCATCGCAAACCACCAGTATTGCACTTGCGAGCGATCAGGCAAACGGGTTGCGGATGGTGAGGCCTTCTATCGTCTGGCCATCGTTCATATCTTCCGAAAAGAGCGTGTTGCAGCGTGCTTCGAGCGCGGCCGCGATCACCAGCGAGTCGTAGATGTGATAGCCATATCGTCCTGCGATCCGCAGCGCTGCGTCGTGCGTCTTCACGGTGAGAGGGACGGGCGGCGACGGGCACAGCTCGCGAAGCGCGCTCAGAGCGTCCAGGATTTCTTCCCATGGCATGCCGAGTTTGCGCGCCGCAACGGCGCCGAACTCGTTCAGCGTCTGCACCCCAATCACGCCGCCGCCGGCAAGCAGCGTCTCGGCGATCTTTGTGCGGTGATCGTCTTTTACGAACGCCTAGATAAGCACGTTTATATCGAAGAACGCCGTGTCACCTTTCATTTGCTTCCAGCCGGTCGAACTTGAAGCCGGGAGGCAAAGGACGCTGCAAACGCCGTATGCGTTCGATGGCCTTTTCGGCGCGCCGATCGCGAGCGATCTCAAACTTACGCTTGCCGGCAATCCGAATCTCGATCTGGTCCCCCTCGTGGAGGCCCAGAGCCTCGACCACGGCGGCAGGTAGGCGAACCGCCAGACTGTTTCCCCATTTTGCGACTTGCATAGATATACATGCTGATTGTCTATCATCCCGCGAGTCCGCTTCACCGCGATGCGAGCCGCCGCCGGCTACGCCGCCTTGTGCGGCCAAGAATCGCATTGGGGCGCAATTGGATTACGATTGGACGTGTTCTCGCTTGAAATCGAATCCGACGCGGATGGCCGTGACATGCTCATCGCCGATTTATGGGAACAAGGCTCCAGCGGCATCGCCGAACCCGATGGACACTGCGTGCGCGCGTTCTTCGAGGATGGCGCCGATCGCGATGCGCTGCTGGCGCGCTATCCCGGCGCGGCGATTCGAATCGAGGAAGACCGCGACTGGGTTCAATCGGCGCGCGATCTCTTGCAGCCCATGGAAGTGGGCGCGCGGTTCTTCCTGGTTCCGGAGTGGCGCGACGACCCTGCGCCGCCCGGGCGGTTTCGCATCGTGGTGAATCCGGGGATGGCGTTCGGAACCGGCGTTCACGAGACTACCCAGTTGTGCATCGAGGCGCTGGAGGAGTTCTTGAGACCCGGCATGCGCGTGCTCGATGTGGGTACGGGTTCGGGGATTTTGCGGCAGGCCGCGCAGCTGCTCGGGGCCGGGAAGACTTACGCTTGCGACACGGATCCGGTGGCGGTGGAGATTGCGGGCGATGCCTTCGTGGGGTCGGTGGATGCCGTGGCTTCGGGGTCGATGGATCTGGCGATGGCCAATATTAGTCCCGAAGCGATTATCGCCCTGGCGCCGGATTTGCTGCGCGTGCTGCGCCCTGGCGGCATTTTGCTGGCAAGCGGATTTGAACTCTATGAGATCGATATGGTGAAAGCTGCCCTCGTGGGCACGGCCGAGGTCCGGCGGAAAGGTAACTGGGGTTTGATTATAGAGACCATGATAAGCTGAAGCGATTATGTCTTACACGGCGAGTGTTTCCGACATCCAGCAGACCTATCTCGGCAAGGCGGTCGGCTCCGGCCAATGCGTAGCGTTTGTCGAGGTGGCGGCTAAGACGCCACATACCGCGGCATGGAAACGCGGGCGGTTAGTGGCGGGAGACACGACGATTCCCGAGGGGACGGCGATTGCGACCTTCGACCCGCCGGGAACCTATGGCAACCATACGGATGGGCGGTCGCATGGGGCGATCTACGTTTCGCAGGTTGCCGGGCAAGGCCTCGCTGTTTACGATCAATGGCTCGGCCAGCCAGTGCACCAAAGGACGATCCACTTCCGGGATAGTAGTTACACGGGCCATGCGGTGAACGATGGGAATCAATTTTATGTCATCGAGTAGGCGGCTGTTGCTTGCGGCCGGATTGCTGCTGGCCGCGCAATCGATTCTTTCCAGCCAGGGCGCTCCGGCCCCTACGCCGTTGACTTGTCCGGCAACGATCACGGTCACAGGAACGGCGTCGGTGGTAACACCCTGGCAGGCGGAGAGCGCTAAGTCCGAACATAAATTCGAGAGACCCTCCATTTACAATGGAACGCCGGGCAAGCAGGAGTACGATCTGGCGCCCGACGATACGCAGACGGCGGGCAAGCGGGTACGGGAAACCTGGAATCTTGCGGACTATCGCGACATGAACCTATTCGTGCGGTGCAGGTACCTGGGGACGCCGGCGACTGTGGTCACGAACATTCCGGCGCCATTAAAAACCTGCGTGTTCTCGTTTCAGAACGTGGCCGGCAATCAGCCGGCGGCTTCTCCGGCTTTCGAATGCAAGTAGGCAAGCCAAAGGCCTGGATTATGTTCCAGCTTCGAATCGCCTCAACTTATTGACGCCATTAAACGCGGCCATCTTGTAACATTCGGCGAGCGTGGGATAGTTGAATACGGTCTCCACGAAGTAATCGATGGTGCCATTCAAAATGAGCACGGCCTGGCCGATGTGCAGTAACTCCGACGCGCCTTCGCCGATGATATGGATGCCCAGCATGGCGCGCGTTTCGCGGTGGAAAATGAGCTTCAAGCGTCCGGTAGTGTCGCCGCGAATCTGGCCGCGCGCGGTCTCGCGATAGTACGCAACGCCGACTTCGTAGGGAACGTCTTCATCTGTCAGTTGCTCTTCGGTCTTGCCGATGAACGAGATTTCGGGAATGGTATAGATGCCGTAGGGATAGGTCGCAGGGTTAGAGTGAATCTTGATGCCGAAAGCGTGTGCCGCGGCGATGCGTCCCTGCTCCATGGAGACGGACGCGAGACTGGGGAAACCGATCACGTCGCCCACCGCATAAATATTCGGAACCTTGGTGCGGAATTCCTCGTCCACCGCGATGCGGCCGCGGCTATCGGCTTCCAGTCCCGCCGCGGCGAGGTTCAACTCATCCACGTTACCCTGGCGTCCCACCGCGTAGAGCAGCGCATCGCCTGAGATGCGCTTGTTGCTCTTGAGATTCGCCACCACGCCGTTGCCGGAAACCGATTCGACGCTCGCCACCTCTTCGTTCAGCCGCATGGTGACGCGGTGGTCGCGCAGGTGGTAAGAAAGGGCCTCCACCATTTCGTTATCGGCGAATTCGAGCAGGCGCGGGCGCTTTTCCACCAGGATGACCCGCGAGCCCAGAATCGCGAACATGCAAGCGTATTCGACGCCGATCACCCCGCCACCCACCACGATGAAGGTCTTGGGAATCTCCGGCATCTGTAGAATCTGGTCGCTGTTGATGATGGAGGTTCCATTGATGGCGACGGTGGCCGATACGGCGGGCTTAGTGCCGGTGGCGATGATGATGTGGGGCGCTTCAAAATCGGTCTGGCCGCGCGAGTTTTCAACGCGCACGTGGGTGGCGTCGAGGAAACTGGCATGCGAGTAGAAAACGCTGACGCCGTTGCGCGCCAGCTGGGACTGCATGACGTCGACTTCCGTTTTGATCACCTGACTGACGCGGAACGTCAGATCGCTCATGCCGATCTTTTCTTTGACGTGATAGTTCACGCCATAGATACCCTGATACTGGAAGCCGGAGAGGTGCATCACGGCTTCGCGAATGGTCTTACTGGGAATAGTGCCGGTATTGACGCAAGCGCCCCCGACGATCTCGCGCTGCTCTACGACGGCGACGCGGCAGCCGCACTTTGCTCCCTGTATAGCGGCGCGCTGCCCCGCCGGACCGGAGCCGATGACGATCAGGTCGAAGGTCTGCATATTTAGCGACGTGGCGCACGCACTAATGCG
>PLDF01000447.1:0-189 GCA_003135055.1 Bryobacterales bacterium
GGCTGATTGTCCACGTCACCGCCGTGTTGCCGGTGTTCGCTACCGTGGCCGTGAACTGCTGCGTCACGCCGCCGTTCAGGGTGGCCGTCGGCGGGGTCATTGTCACCGTCACCGGTTTGAGCGTCACGGAGGACGATGCCGATTTCGTGATGTCCGATTGACTTGTTGCAGTGACCGTCACGGTCTGCT
>PLDF01000447.1:270-392 GCA_003135055.1 Bryobacterales bacterium
TGACCGTCACGGTCTGCTGCGCGCCGATCGTTGCCGGCGCTGTATACAGGCCGGAGGTGCCGATGGTTCCGGTTCCAGCCGGGTTGATCGACCATGTGATCGCGGTGTTGCTGGTGTTCGCC
>PLDF01000447.1:412-32718 GCA_003135055.1 Bryobacterales bacterium
ACAGGCCGGAGGTGCTGATGGTCCCGGTTCCAGCCGGGCTGATCGTCCACGTGACCGTGGAGTTGCAGCCGTTTGCCACCGCGGCGGTAAACTGTTGCGTTTGCCCGCCGTATAGGGTTTGCGCGCCGGGAGTAACCGCAACCGCTACTGGAGGCAACACCGGCGCGCTGGATGGATTCAGCTGGAGGCCGGCGCCGCCTTGAAAATTGACGGTTCGGGCCACGAGGGCCGCGTTGGCGGCGCCGCTGCTTCCGTTGGTGAATGTGACAGCCGTGGTGGGGAAATACAGGGCGCCCGTCAGGCTCATCGTGGCCCCGCCGCCAAAGTTGCTCGACAGCGCTGGATTGGCGATGGTTCGGTCCTGATCGAACAAGATGCCCTGGTATGCACCTGACGTTGGAGCCGTCAGGTTTACCGACATGCCGTTGCTGATCGAAACGATTTGGTTGTTGGTGAAACTGGTCCCGGTGATGTAGAAAGTTACTCCCGTTCCACTCACGGTCCCGCTGCCGAACTGAATTCCGCCGCCACTGATTACATAAAGGCCGGGATTGAAGTGCGCGGTTACGCCGTTCGATACCGCGAGGCCTCCGCAATACGTGCCCGGATAGATCTCGTAATGACCGTTTGTTCCCCAGGTGGTGTAATCCGGATGGCTGGTGCAGGCGCCTGGCGTGGGCGACGCGACGCCGGCAAATGGATCCGTTGCCGGCGCGGCTCCCGTATGCGGAGATGGGGTGGCATTCGCGCCATTGTTAATCGTTGAACCGCCGACAACCTGAATCGAGGCAGCGCTCACGTGTGCGCCGCCGGTGGCATAGAACGCCGAGGAGTTGCTGGAGTTGACGTTGAGGCCGCAGTTATTTAGGGCGACTGTGGCGCCATTTGCCGCTGTAAAAGCCTGAGTAGCCAGCGGATCGAGAGCCACGACGCATGCCTGGCAGCTTTGGGGAGCCTGGGCCAAAGCCATGGCCGGCAAGAAGATAAGTGCGAGCGGCGCAACGCCTTTTAATATGCGGTAGCTTAGATTCATGCGTTGACACACTCCTATTGGGCGGTGTTCGCGTGCAGCTCGCACAGCCGAATGCCACTAATCTGTCTTGAATTAAATAGACCTGGAAAGTTCGTCGGGGACTATACTTCTCAAGCGTAATGGAACACACATAGTCCCATAGGATTGAGTAAAAAGCAATAAATATAATAATTGCAGATAACTTTCAACCTAAATCCGGTGGGTTGCCAATGCCCGAGTTCCTTATGATCCATGCAGATCAGGCACTGCAAACAAAGCAGTTGTCGCCGATACAGGTTGAATTCTGTGGATTTTGGAGTCAGACCGACAAATGCCGGTCAGAGGGTCTTGGCGTGGCGAAACTACTGGAACTCGTGTGACTATCCAGCGAATAATTACACGATAATGGGTTCGAATTATCCCCAGGATTCAAAAGAATAAGTGAATTTCGATATCGCGAAGAGATGCTGCATACCTGGTTTACGAGTTGAATCTCCGGAGGGATGAATTCATCGGCGGATGAAGTGCGGCTGGGGCAGCGGCGCCGAGATCACCGGGCGCCACGAAGGCCGGCTTAGTGCCCACCAACAGCAGCGGGCCCTGTATCCGTTGTAACGTATCGAGCCCGCCAAAGTGGGGAACCTTAACGAGTCCCGCAACGTTGACGAAGACTTCCGAGTTATCCTCCGCTTTACCGCTTACACTGTCCGCTGCGATCGAGCGGACAAAACACCGTACGGGAATCGCCTATTCACCTAAACGGCGCGATAGAATGTCCCGCTTTTTAAAAAACGGGAGGGACCCCCTGGCCGTTACCGTGATCCCCCTTAAATCGGCCGGTCTCGAAAAACCAAGGCTCTTAAGACCAAAATAAACACTTCGGGACTTTGCAGGATAGACTCCCTGTTTCGCGCTACGCCGGATAGATCGGTCCGGATGCCCCCTCCGTCACAGCGCTTATTTTTGCGAGTTTCGAAAACATCCGTTGGGCCGGGACCGGAAAGAGCTTGACAAGAGATTAGCAACTCATCGAGAGGAACTAACGTCGAACTCAGGCGGCGGGGCCTGGAAGCAACAATCGCTGCCACAGTCAGATGAGAGGAATTGCCCGAGTGAAGCAGACTCAACGCAGGACGCGTCGCTTTACGGAGGTTGGAACGTTTTTCCACGATATACGCCATGGGGTTCGAATGCTCTCGAAGTCTCCGGGCTTCACGGTGATCGCTATAATGTCGCTGGCTGTCGGAATCGGGGCGGCAACGGCCATTTTCTCGGTGGTCAGCGCGGTGCTGTTGAGGCCGTTGCCTTATCCGGATCCCAACCGCATCGCCGTCTTCACAACCTCTACGCGAGGAGGGGAAAATCACACGGGGGCATCTCCCGTAAAGTTCAATTTCTGGCGCGCGCAAGACGACACGTTTCAAGACATTTCCGCTTATCGATTCGGCCGGGTGAACCTGACCGGCGTCGAGTATCCCGAACAGATCCGCTCAGCGCAAGTTACCAGTGAGTATTTCCGGCTCTTTGGCCAGGTTGTAACCCCTGGCCGAGCTTTCAATTCGGATGAAGATCGGCCCGGCGGGCGTAGCGTAGTCGTAGTCAGCAGCGCGTTTTGGAAACGGGCTCTTGGCGGAGACCCAGGAATTACCGGCACAAATATTTCTCTGGACGGCAAGTCTTACGAAGTTATCGGAATCATGGCTTCAGTCTCTGAACCTCCAGCAACGTTCAATTCCTCCGATGCCCGAGAACCCATAGACGTGTGGATGCCCTTCCAAATCGACCCCGCCAGCAACGATCAGAACGTGTACTTTGGCGCGGCTGCTCGTCTCAAACCTGGAATGAGCCTGGGCGCCGCTCGGGCACGCCTGCAACTCGCCACGCAGGAATTTCGCCGAAAGTTCCCGACCGGGATAGATCCCCAATCCGCATTTTCCGTTCAATTGATCCGGGAAGCCGTAGTCGCGGGCGCAAGTTCGTCGCTCTCCGTGTTTTCGTGGGCTGTCAGCTTCGTCCTGTTCATTGCGTGCGCCAACGTCGCGAGCTTGCTATTCATCCGTTCCACCGAGAGGAAGCGAGAGATTGCGATCCGTGCGGCGGTCGGCGCCGGAAGAAGCCGAATCGTCCGTCAACTGCTCACCGAAAGCGTTCTTCTCTCCTTGGCTGGCGGCGCGTTAGGCCTCTTCATAGGGATGGTCGGCATCCGTATCTTACTTTCTCTGAACACCGTGGGCCTTCCGCGAATTGGCGACCACGGTTCCGCCGTTACGGCGGACTGGCGGATTCTTTCGTTCACGGTTCTAGTCTCGCTCATCACTTGTGTTTTGTGCGGCCTGGTCCCAGCGCTCCAAGCGTCCCGCGCCGCTCTGAGCGAAGCCTTGAAAGAGAGCTCCTCACGCACAGGCACAGGTTTTCGCCGGAACAAAGCTCGCGCGCTGCTGGTATTCGGCGAGGTTGCGCTCACCGTGGTCCTTCTGACGGGGGCCGGATTACTGATTCGCACGTTTATTGCGTTACGCGCCGTGGATCCAGGCTTCGACCCGCACCATGTATTGACGATGCGAGTCTCGCTCACTGGCGCTCGCTTCCAAAAGGCAGCGGGGGTCGCTGAACTGGCCCGGGACAGTGTGCAACGAATCGGTGGGTTGCCCGGAGTGGCAAGTGCGGCATCAACCTGCTGCCTGCCAATGGAAGATAACCTGATCGGCGGCGTCGACATCGTTGGCCGGCAGCGGAATGGCCGGGACCATGGGACTGTGGATGTGACCACCATCTCGCCGGGCTACTTCGACGTATTCCGGATTCCTCTCAAGCGCGGCCGCGCACTCTCCGATCGCGATAGCAGCGGAACAACCCCGGTTGTGATCATTAGCGAAGCCATGGCCCGCAGGTATTGGCCGGGAGACGACACGCTCGGAAGCCCCCTCAATGCGAGTCTGGTTTTTTCGGACGTCCCGCTGCAGACGTGGCGGATCGTCGGGATTGTGGGCGATGTCCACTCTTACGGAGTGAGCCAGAGCGCTCCAGCGATCGCATACCTTCCGGTGGCGCAAGCTCCCGAGGACCTCAGCGCTTATATTGTTCGGAACCCCATCGCGTGGAGCGTCCGAACCCGGCAGGAGCCGCGTGCACTGAGACTCGCGATTCAAAGAGAGTTAAGCCAGGCCAGTGGTGGTTTGGCGGTGTCCAATGTCCGGTCGATGGACGAGATCCTGGCCGGCTCGATGGCTGGCCGTGAGTTCAACATGTGGCTTCTGACTACCTTCGGGTGTGTGGCTCTTCTGCTTGCCAGTGTGGGTATTTACGGCATGATGGGCTACTCGGTACAGCAACGGGCGCGTGAAATCGGGGTGCGGCTGGCATTAGGAGCGGGGACGGGCAGTGTGCGAAACATGGTGATTCATCAGGGCATGCGACTAGTCTTGAGCGGCGTGGCCGTCGGCAGCGTCGCTGCCTTCGGTCTTACCCGCCTCCTCGCGGGCTTCTTGTTTGGCGTCAAGCCGGGCGACCCTGTGGTCTTCGCCGCAGTTCCAGTTCTCATGAGCGCCGTGGCTCTCTTCGCCGTCTGCCTGCCGGCCCGCCGCGCCAGCCGCATCGACCCTGTCCAAGCGCTGCGATCCGAGTAGAGTCGGGACGCCGTGGCAAGGGCCGCCACAAAAAACGCCGTTGGGGCGATTCGACCGGCTCCTCGATTTGGAAAGCTGGAAATTACACGCCACTTCGCGACTACAGAGGACCGATCTCCTGGCCTGCCGCGATCTGCCTCCGAATGTCGTCGGTTTAGGCGGCAGCGGTAACGAGTTGGAGGCTGCCCAAATGGCGGTAATCTTTGGGGTTGTTTGTGACCAGTGGCGCGGACAGAACCAGAGCGCTGGCGGCGATCCACGCATCGGCCGCGCTCATCTGACGCCCTTTCCTCACGCTCTCGTTTCTAACCTGGGCCCACGTCGAACATAGCAGATTGTTCGAATTCAGGACTGAGAAATCCGCGAGATACGCCTCCAGCAAGTCCCACTTGCGTTGTCCCCAATTCGCGTCCAACGCACCTTGGCGCATTTCCGCCAATGTCATGAACGAGACAATCAACTCGGCGCCACGGATGATGTTCACATACCGCGGGGGCAAACACGGGGCGCCATTTGAAAATGAAACTGGCAACATCTGTGTCAACGACGAGTCTTGCCGCTGCTTTCGGAGGAGACGTCAGAACGGCGCTGCTCATAGATGAGGTGTACGTAGGCTTCGGATTCTTCGGCAGGATCTCGAGCCTGAGTGTCGCAGCTCGTGACTCATATTCGCAAGGAACTCACTTTTGTGCCGGTTGGCGCGCTCAATTTCCTGATTTCGTAACTCCAGCTCGCGTGTGTATTTCTCTTGAATAGCCTGCAAGCGGCCCTTGGACTCTTTGCGCTCAGTGATGTCGCGGATAACGGCGGTGACCCGGAAGCCTTCTTCCGATTTCACTGGACTCAAGCTGATTTCGACCGGAAAGGCTGATCCATTCTTCCGCCGCCCGTGGAGTTCCAGACCGCTCCCCATCGGGCGCGTCGCCGGGCGAGCCCGGTAGTCGGCGCGGTACCCCCTGTGATTTGCCCGAACACGATCCGGAACCAGTACCTCCACGGACTGCCCCAGCAATTCCTCGCGACCATAGCCGAAGGATTTTTCGGTCGCTGCGTTGATGGTCAGAATGCAACCATCTTGGTCGACTTCGATGATGGCGTCCGGGGCCGCCTCGAGTAGTTCGCGAAAACGGCGCTCGGCGCGCACCTGGGCTAATGCTTCCTGCTCCCGTTCCATCAATTTTCGGATTTCCTCCTCCCTCCCGGCACTACGGCTATTGTCGGCGAGAATAGTCACTGTTCCGCCTCGCCAGGCAGCCGTCCATGCTTCAACCTCGATTGCCGTGCCATCACGTCTTATGAGCCGTATTGCGGCGTCGCGTCGGGATAACGGGAGCAATTCTATTTCCGAAGGCAGAGGGCGCCCAATCATCTGCCCCTCATCCCAGCCGAGAAGTTCTTGAGCGCCGCGGCTCCAGAGTCGTACTTGCCCGGCCACGTCTAACGCTATGATTTCAAAGGATGAAGCAGCGAGCAAATCGCTTAGGAATTCAGCGGGATGTTTGGTTGGCACAGCAGACCAAGGATACTATAAGCGGTCGGAATGTGGCGGAGGCTGCGTCAAAAGACGCGCCGACCTGGGACGGAAAGTGGCCAACCCACGTTCCCAGTTCGTCGTCAGGGACGCCTCAGCTTCTTGGCAAGATTGGGGCTGCGCTGTCGAATCGCTTGCGCTCACTTGGCGCTCGTATCGGGTAGAGTCGAAGTCAAACTCCGGATATCGACAAAATCACTGCGTACCGCTTCGATTTGCCGGCGGTATTGCTGAGCGTCGCCATAATCGAAGAAACGCGGGTATCGTGAATGAGGTGCACGGAGCCGGCGTGCGTGCTTGATGGGCCACCAGTGCTGTTCCGTTCGAGCCGCCACCTCGGTGGCGTAGGCGCATAGCCCATTTGCGTAGGAGCAGTACATGCAGTTGAAGCGCTCCAGAAGATTAAGGTACTTGAGCCGGCCTCGATCAAAAATGATATAGTCCGCGCGGCTGACCTTTGGAATTCCGCATATTGGAAAGCAGATCCCTTGATCGAGGGCCAGGAAGAGACTGCCGATTCCCTCGTTGCGAGACGCGAGCATCAGGTTGTCCGCTGCGATGCAACAGTCCTCAATCGCCTGACTGGCGGACGACTGAGCCATTACAATCACGAGCGCTGGCGCATGATAAAACATGCTGTAATCTGCCTCCTCAAGAAGCCCTGGCGCGGCCTCCGGCGTTGCCGTAGCATTCTCCAGCATCCATATCCTGGCCCGTTCCGCATACAAGTCAATTCGCTCAGAATCGAGCAGCACTGCAAACGCCCATGGCTGGGATTTGAGCGCGCTGGGCGCCAGGATCGCCGCTCCGATGAGACGCTCTATCACCGTGCGACTGAGAGGGCTGCTGGTGTAATCGCGAACAGCCCGGCGGTTTTAGATGACTTGTATCAGTTCCATAAACTCTCCTTGCAAAAGGCGTGTGACAGCTATTTTAACTTTAACCGTCACCCTGCTCAAACCCGGCGCGGTACGTCTCAGGCCGCTGCCGGAGCAGCTTTTTCCTGCGGTGCTTTCGTGGCTATGACCCGCAGTATGCCTTTGTCGAGCTGAGCCGTGACCTTATCCACATCGATCGTCGCCGGAAAAGCTTCTTCTGGCCGAATTCGCAAAAGTACACTTTCCCCTCATCGTTCTCGTGACAATGAGTCGACTCCGCCTGCACGATGCAGAATCACCTTCTGCATATGCCTATTCAAGACCTAGCGCGCGCGCCGGATTGATCTTCGACATGCGTCCTATATCCGCCTCTGGAATGCCCTCGCGCATCAGGCCGGCGAAGAACGCGGCGAGTCCATCGGGATGCAGCGGGTTGCCCACTTGCCCCAGGTCGCTCGCCAGTATGCACGATGCCGCGCCGACCGCGCGGATGGCCTCCGCATAGTCGCGCATCGACGCCTTATTGGGGCCCAGCAGTCCGTTGTAGACGAACTCGATGTACGCGCCTTCGCCCGCCGCTTCGCGCATCTGCGCCACCGTCATGCGGACCGGCGCCAGCATGGCGTGCGTCACCACAATATGCGCGACGCCCTGCCGCCGCGCCTCGTGAACGATCAGCAGCCCCTCCGCCGCCGACGAGTGGCCGGTTCCGAGCGTCAACCGATTTTTGGCCGCGAGCGCGACGACCTGCTTCACCTCCGGCAGCAACTGCCCGTTCTTCGACACGGAAACAAACGGGCGATCTTCGTGCGAATCGCGCACCTGGTTTTCGGAGTCGAACGTCGGCATCCAGACCACGCGTCCCCAACCGCCTTTCATGAGGACCATGCGCTCCACCGCCGCCGGATTGACGCCGCCCACGGACCGGTTGAGGTCGATTCCGCCGAATATCTCGATGCCCGGCACGATCTTGCGCACCACGTAAGCCAGCGCCGCGGTGGATTCGTAGTGGTTCTTCAAGACGAGCCCGCGCATGCCGCGCGCCTTGGCGAGACGCGCCAGATCGATGGCATCGATCGACCGCGGCATGCTGTCGGGATCGCAGTGCGCGTGGAAATCGATCACCCCCGTCAGCGGCGTTTGGGCGGATGTTGCGGCGATGGCGAATAGCATCGCGGCGCAGAATGGGAGCCGGGTCATGCGCGCAGCATACCCCGCACGGCGGAAGCGGCGCAAGTTCCGATCCGGTTATGCGGCCACTGTAGCCGGATGGATGAGTTCCATGCCGAAGCCAGCGAAATCGGGTGTGTTGAATGTGCACCGGACGACATTCATCGCTGCCGGAATCGGTGGCGAAGGCGTCGCCGGAAGTGCAGGTCAAGGTGACTTCGATATTTTTTACGACGACGGTGTTGCAGGCGCTCTGCCAGAGGCCGGCTTCGACGCGGCGCATGCGGCGGAGACGCCACTCGTTGTGAACGAGCGTATCGACGAGTGAGCGCTCATGGGGATCGGCGGGGCTGTAGTGCTCGTGGTACTCGGCGGAGAGATCGGCGAGATCCTCGGGGGTTCGTCGAACATGATCTGGTGAACGGCATAGACGCCGTGCTTCAGGGCGTTGAATCGGGACGCGGCCTTACCTGCGGTGATGCGCGGCCCGGTTGATTTTTGTGAGTTGGCGCGGCTGGCCGCGGCTTGTTTCGGAGTCGACTTAAACATGAAAACCCTCGATTTGAGCCTGGTTAGAGAAGCTGGGCCTCCGGCTCAAGCTCCCAGGAAGCGGGCCGATCGAGTTCCGTACTGGGACGTTCGCCGGATGGGTAACGAGAAACGCTTGCGGCCGTTGATGGCGTCCGCACGGGCGGTACGTCATCCCGTACAAGCGAGCCGGGCTGTACACGTTTTCGGTAACGGCCGTAGCCGGCGCGAATCGGCGCCGCTCGAATCCCCGATACCTGGACCCTTCCCGCGGATCTTCCTTTGCGTGAATAGCCCGGTGGGCTGCCGGCGCCGGCGTGCGGATTGGTAACCGCGGAGCAGCGCACTTCGTCCCTTTCCATATTGCGCCAAATGGTATGATTCGGTGATCTTGCGCAGCTTAGGCCCTCATTCATGAACTCAAAAGCAAGTTTCGACGCGTCCCGCGTCCTTCCATGGTTGCTGATCCTGTTCGCGGGCAGCGGCTGTTCCGCGCTGATCTACGAAATTGTCTGGTATCAACTGCTGCAGCTGGTGATCGGCTCCACGGCGATTTCGCTCGGGGTTCTGCTGGCCACCTTCATGGGGGGCCTGTGCATCGGCAGCCTGTCGCTGCCGCGATACCTCGCCAAACGGAAGCCTATGCACCCGTTGCGCGCGTACGGCATGATCGAGCTGGGTATTGGCGCGTTCGGCGTTCTGGAACTGGCGCTGATGCCGCTGGTGGATACCATCTACGCATCCGCCGTAGCGCACGGCATGCCGTCGATTCTGTTCCGCGGGTTCATCTGCGCCATCTGTCTGCTGCCGCCGACTATCCTGATGGGCGCATCGCTGCCGGCCATCGCGCAGTGGATCGAGTCGTCTCCGCGCGGCGTTTCGTGGTTGGGGCTGCTCTACGGCGGCAACACCGCCGGGGCCGTGTTCGGATGCCTGCTGGCCGGCTTCTTTCTGCTGCGCGTCTCCGACATGGTGACCACCACGCTGGTGGCGGCGGGCATAAATGTCGTGGTGGCGTTGTTCAGCCTGTCGCTCTCAAAGCGCACGCCGGCCCATGCCGAGGCCATGGCGCCCGCGGACGAGCCGCAGCGCGCGCCGGCCCGTGGAAACTTGTGGCCGGTCTACCTGACTATCGCGCTTTCCGGCGCCACGGCTCTGGGCGCGGAAGTGGTTTGGACCCGTTTGCTGAGCCTGATGCTGGGCGCGACGGTGTATACGTTTTCCATCATCCTGGCGATATTCCTGATCGGGATCGGCATCGGAAGCTGGGTGGGAGCGATTGCGGCGCGCGGCGCCAGGCCGGCGGCGGCGCTGGGCTGGTGCCAGCTTTCTCTAGTGGCGGCGATCGCGTGGACGGCATACATGATCGCGAGATCCGTACCCTGGTGGCCCGTCAATCCGCTGCTTTCTTCCGACCCGTGGTACACGTTTCAGATCGACATGGTGCGCGTGATCTGGGCCATTTTGCCGCCCACGCTGCTGTGGGGAGCAAGTTTTCCGCTGGCGCTGGCGGCCGCGGCGGGTCCGGAAGACGATTCGGCCGGCCTGGTGGGACGCATCTACGCGGCCAATACGTTCGGCGCTATTTTGGGGTCGCTGGTCTTCACTCTGATTCTGATTCCGTGGATCGGCACGGAGGGCGCCGAGCAGACGCTGATCGTGCTGGCGGCCATCGGCGGACTGGTGGTTCTGGGGCCGCTGGTGTGGCGCGGCCGGGCGCTATCGAAGCAGAGCGCCGTCGGGGCCATCGCGCTGCTGGCTTCGATGGTTGCGGCGGGCTATCTGGCTTCGAGGGTCCACCCCGTTCCGCCGGAACTGGTCGCATACGGGCGCCGCATGTTGACGTCGTTGGACCGCTCGAAGATTCTGTACGTGGGTGAAGGCATCAATTCGTCCATCGCCATTTCGCGCTGGGACGATGGCGCCATTCAGTTCCACGTGAGCGGCAAGGTGGAGGCATCCACCGAGTCGTACGACATGCGGCTGCAGCGGCTGCTGGGCCACATGCCGGCGCTGTTCCATCCGGACCCGAAGTCGGTGCTGATTGTGGGCTTCGGCGCGGGCGTCACGGCCGGCTCGTTCGTGGTGCATCCCACCATTCAGCGCATCGCCATCTGCGAGATGGAGCCGCTGATTCCGCCCATCGCCACGCAGTATTTCGGCCAGCAGAATTATTTCGTGAAGGACGATCCGCGCACGCAGATCTACTACGACGACGCGCGCCACTTCGTGCTGACCACGCCGGAGAAGTTCGACATTATCACGTCGGACCCTATCCACCCGTGGGTGAAGGGAAGCGCGACGTTGTACTCGAAGGAGTATTTCGAGCTGGTGAAGGAGCACCTGAACGCGGGCGGCGTGGTGACGCAATGGGTGCCGCTTTATGAGAGCGACGCCGAAACCGTGAAGAGCGAGATCGCGACATTCTTCGACGTGTTTCCCGGCGGGTCGGTGTGGGCCAACGAACTGAGCGGCAGCGGATACGACGTATTCCTGTTAGGCCAGAAAGACCCCGCGCCGGTGAATATCGACAAGATCCAGGAGCGCCTGAACAGCCCGGGCTATGCGCGGGTGGTGCAGTCGCTGCGCGATGTGGGGCTGGGGTCGGCCATCGCCATGATGAGCGTCTACTCGGGGCAGGATTCCGATTTGAAACCGTGGCTGCAAGGCGCCGCGATCAATGGCGATTGGAACCTGCGCCTGCAATACCTGGCGGGCATGGCCGTCAACAACAGCCGGGAAGGCCAGATTTACAGCGAGATACTAACTTACCGGCGGTTTCCGGCGAATTTGATTAAGGGGTCGGATCAGATGCTGGAGCAACTGGCGGCGGCGATTCAGGCGGGCGGGCAGTAGGCCCAGTGGTTGCGGAGCAGCTTGCCAAACTGCGACCGGACCAAGCGTTGAGGATTATTTGCAGGGCCGGTCAACGGAAGTTTGAAGCACCGGGCGGCTCCGTCATTTTGGGACGGTTACGGTTTGTTGCGCCTGGGATTCGGGAAACTTGCCGGCAATTCATTCGAGTTGTTGAAGGAAGCCTCGAAACACGGGTCGCTACCTACGGCCAAAGAAAATCAGTCGATCAGCCCCTTCCTTCCAGCGAGGCCACCAGTTGCTCGCGCCGCGTCCGGAACACTGCCGCTGCGGATTTTAGCGATGCGAAGTAGATGACCGCTGCTACCGCCGCAGTCGGGGGCAGAACCCACCAGTGGTCCGGCGAGACCAACCCGGGGCGCAGTTTGGCAAGCAGGGCTGGCGCGAGAGCCATTACCAGCGATGCGCCGCCTAATGTGGCGTTACCGGCAAACGAGAGGTCGTTTCCGAAGCTCTGGTAGAAGTTTCCGCGGCTCGCGCCCAATAGCGATGTCCAAATTGCGACGCGGTGAAACAGGAACAGGCTGGCGACGTGCATCCCACAAGCATCACCAGGGTGCGTGCGTCGAACGGCATGCGCGAAAGCAAACGCCAGATCGCGGCGCCAAGAGGAATCGCATCGCGCCCAGGCCACAAACAGATAGCTGCCGGCGCAAAATGCCGCGGGGTCGATGGGCAGCAACAGATGGCGGCGAAATCCACTGCCAGCATAACCAAACCGATTCACTGCAAACTGCCCGGTGGTAATAGCGCCGAAAGTCGAAAAAGCGGCTATAGTGAGCGCGAATGGCCGTTTCGATTCCAGCCGGTCAAAAAGATAGATCGGGAAGCGAAATCCGGGTTAGGAGGATGATTAGCGGGCAGCCGGTGGGAATTGAGTGGGGTAGCTGAGCCGTCCATGCAGCGGCCGCGTGCGCGGCCGAATGGTTCAAAGTGCTGTGACTGACACGGCGACCTTCCCATAAAACGCCAGGCGCAAAACACCAGGCGCTTGGGCGCCGAAATGCCTTTCGGGATTTCCTCGCTCAGCATCGAAATCCAGCCTTTCCCGAAAACGTGTAAGTACACGCATGTCACGCGGTTTCACAGCCCTCGGGCCGCTACGTGCGAAAATGGAAGTTATATGCGTTGTGCCGGCCTCATTCTACTGGTGTGCGCAACCGCGGTTCTGGCACAAACCAGCTCGGACCCCGACGTTGCGCGCGCCCAAATCGAGCTCAACCGCATTCGCGCGATGGTGGAGACCGGGGCGCTTCCGCGCGTTCAGTTGCAAAAAGCCGCGGCCGCGGTAGCCGATGCGCAGGACGCTGCTACCATCCGCAAGAACATCTACAATCAGGATCTCACGCAAGACCAGGCCGACGATCTTGTGGCCGCGGCCGCCCGCCGCTTCGAGCGCCGCAAGAAGGCGTTTGACGATGCCAAGAATCTGGTGGATTTGGGTGTGATGCCGTCGCAGTCGCTCGCCAGTCCGCTCGAAGAAATGGACTTCGCGCGCAAGGAATACGACCTTGCCAACACGCGCGCCAAGTTGGCTGAACAGGCTATCGAAATGGCGGAGGCCGAAGGGGCACTGCAGGCGCAACTGGCTGAACATCCCTCGGAGACGCCCAATCTGGTGGACCGGTTCGATGGCGATGGCATCTTTACGCCACAGATTTTCCAGCGGGTGGAAACGGCTTTTGCCAGCCATTTCGGCAAGCCGCTGCCGGTGTCCGCGAACGGAGAAACCGCCGTGCATCGCGCGCTCGGATTCGACCATCGCGGCCGCGTGGACGTGGCGGTTCATCCCGATCAGCCCGAAGGCGTGTGGTTGCGCGAATACCTCATGGAGCATCGCATCCCGTTCTTCGCGTTCCGCCAGGCAGTGCCGGGGAAAGCTACCGGCGCGCACATACATATGGGACCGATGAGCACGCGGCTCGCGGCGCGCGGCGCGGGGGGATAGGATGGGGCGCAGGCACTTCGGCGAACGACTTCGTCGATGCACTCCAGAGTGCAGGGTAGCCACTCGCGGAAAAACGCGTTCACATGAGCGGTCCCTTCGGGAGTGTCTCTTGCGTCAGAAACCGACGAATCGCGAAACGAGAGAGCCGGCTGAAAGGCGGCTACAGCCACGATTGGCGGCACGATTGGCTGCCCCACATTAGTCGCAGCGGAGCGCGACGATCGGGTCGATTCGGGTGGCACGACGCGCCGGCATATAACTGGCGAGCAACGCCGCGGCCAGCAACACCAGTGGAACGCAGATCAATACCAGCGGATCCGCGGCGCTTACGCCATACAACATTTTTTCGAGCAGGCCGCCAAAGACGAGCGAGCCCGCAACGCCGATCACCGTCCCCGCCGATATCGGCTTCAAACCCTGCCACAACACCATCCGCACCACCTCCGAACCAGCGGCGCCCAACGCGACCCGCACGCCGATTTCGCGCGCCCGCTGGCCCACGAAGTACGCCAGCACGCCGTAGATGCCGATGGCGGCCAGCAACAGCGCCAGACTGGCGAAGGCGCCCATCAACTGCGCGGAGAAGCGATGTGGGGCAAGCGATGTCGAGAGCATCCCGGCTAACGTGCCGATGCCGAAAACGGGCAAATTCGGGTCCACGGCTTGAATCTGCCGCCGCAGTTGCTCGCCCAACCGTTCGCCTAAACCAGGAGCATCCTGCCCGCTGCGCACGATTAATCCCAAGGCCTTGCCGCTGCGTTGGTAGATGGGAAAGTAGACGTGCGGTACGCCATCGTTCTCAATGCCGTCATGGCGCACGTCGCCGGCCACGCCGACAATCGTTGCCATCGGGTTGGACGACTGAGCCCGGCCGAGCTTGAGGCGTTTGCCGATGGGCGATTCCCCGGGCAAGTAGCGGCGGGCCGTTGCGCGGTCGACAATGGCCACAGGCTGCGAGTCCCTCCGGTCGCTCTCATCGAAGAAGCGGCCTGCCAGCAACGGAGCGCCGAGCGCCTTGAAGTAATCCGGACTGACTACGATAATTTCCGCCAAAGTCGCGTCCGAAGCGCGGCCAGCGCGGCTTTCCACGGTCACCGCGGCCGGATTGGGCGAAGCGTCGCTCAACGGGACGCTGGAGCTCATGGCCGCGCTGGTAACTCCGGGCAGCGTGCTGACGCGGCGCAGAACTTCGCGGATAAACGCGGCGCGCGCCTGCGGCGTTGCGTACGGGTCCTGGTTGGGGTCGTTCGGCTGGGGCAGCCAGATGCGCGCCACGGTGGTGTTCCGCGGGTTGAAGCCGGGGTCCACGCGGGTCAATTTCCAGAAGCTTCGCACCAGCAGACCGGCGCCAGTCATCAGCATGAGGCAAAGGGCGAACTCGGCCGCAACCAGGACGCCGCTGATACGATTCTGACGCCGGCTGCCGCCCGTACCACGGCCCAATTCCTTCAGTTGCGCGGAAAGCGCAGAGTCCGAAGTCTGGACGGCGGGGGCGACGCCGAATAACAGGCCGGTGATCAGCGTGACTGCAATGGCGAACAACAGCACACGGAAGTCAATGGCTATTTCCGCGGTCCGCGGCAGTTTCGAAGGGACCAGATAGAGCAGTAAGCCGAGACTCGACGCGGCGCCTGCAACGCCCACCGCGCCAGCCGCCAGCGATAGCAGCAGGCTTTCCGTCAGGAACTGCCGTACCAGCCGGCCGCGCGCAGCGCCTAACGATTGGCGAATCGCAATCTCGCGCCGCCGCCCCGAAGCTCGTACCAGCAGCAGGTTCGCGATGTTGACGCAGCCGATCAGCAGCATCATGGCAACCGCGCCCAGCAGCGTGAGGAGCATCGGCCGAACGTTTCCAGTGAGAGACTCCTTCAAGGGTTCCAACTGGATGGACCAGCGCGCCTCGGGGCGATAATCCCGCGGAAACTGCGCGCGCAAGAAGGCGCTGAAACCGTCGAGCCGTTGCTGCGCTTGCGCGACCGTGAGACCCGGCTTCAACCGCGCGATGGCCCCTGGCAGAAAGATATCGCTACGCCGCGGCACAGACGGAAAGGGCGCCGCGGCGAACCCAGCGGTTGCCCACATATCGACGTCCGTGGCCACGGTGCGGCCGGGATGGCGGAAGCCGGGCGGCATCACGCCGACAATGGTATATGCGTCGCCATCGGCGCGGACGCGCTGCCCCAGTACGTGCGGGTCGCCGCCGAAGGAGCGGCGCCAAAGGCCGTCGCTCAGGATGGCGGTTTCCGCGAATCCCTGCGCTTTATCCTCGGGGCCGAACACGCGGCCCAGTTGCGCATGGACGCCCAGCAGTGAGAAGTAATTGGGACTGACCGCCAGCAGCTCGATCCGCTCAGGATGCCCCGTACCCGTGACATTGGCATCGATGGGCCAGACGGCCGATACTTCATCGAAGACGGCGCTGCGGTCCTGCAGATCCCATAACTCGGGAACGGACATGCCGACATCGTGGAGCCCGGCGCCGGGGAAGTTATCGACGAGGCGAACCAGTTGGTCCGGCTTCGGGAAGGGCAGCGGCCGTAGCAAGACTGCGTCCACAATACTGAAAATGGCCGTGTTGGCGCCGATTCCGAGGGCCAGAGTGGCAATGACAACAGCCGTAAAGCCGGGAGACTTGCGCAAAGTGCGGAGGCAATAGCGGACGTCTTGAAACAGCGTAATCATGGGTAGTAAGACGCGGCACGCAACGCTTCGTTAACCGGCGATTGCGGGTCAGCCGGCGAGTGAGCCGGCAGTGACCGGAAACGGACAGTGTAGGTCGAATTTGGGACGCGGTTCGCGGCCGGCGGAAGGTGCGTTCACACCAGCGGGGGCGGCCCCTGCGGGAGCTTCTTTTGCGGCAGAAACCGGCGGGCGCGCAGATGAAGAGAGCCGGCTGAAAGCCGGCTGCAGCCAGGATTGGCTGCCCCACAAAGCAGGCCGGTAGCTTCCTCGCGGCAGGCAGGTTTGTCAACCTGCCCACAAAGCGGACTAACTCCTATTGGCCGCCTTGGGCTGGTGTCGTTGGCGGCGCGGGTGGCGGTAAATGATTCCAATCCGGCGGCTCGACGCCTAGCAGATTGTGGACGAAGTAGTCGTCGCGGTAATGCTCGCTGCCTAGGATAGCTACGCCGTGGTTCTGACCTGGTATGTAGAGCATGTCGAAATGCTTGTGGGCCTTGACTAATGCGTTGACTACCTGCATCGACGACGTTGGGTCCACGTTACTATCCATCTCGCCGACAATAATCAGCGCCTTGCCCTGCAAACGGTAGGCGTTGTCCACGTTCGACGATTCGGCATACTGCGGTCCCAGCGGCCAGCCCATCCATTGCTCGTTCCACCAGATCTTGTCCATGCGGTTATCGTGGCAGCCGCTGTTAGTCACCACCACCTTGTAAAACTCCGGATGGAATAACATGCCGCCCAGCGAATTCTGGCCGCCGGCGGAAGTTCCAAAGATACCAACCTTAGTGATGTCATAGGACGGGTATTTCGCCGCCACGGCTTTATGCCACAGGATGCGGTCCGGGAACCCGGCGTCGCCCAGGTTCTTATAGGCGACGTCATGGAACGCTTTCGAACGGTTACTGGTCCCCATGCCATCAATGTGGACTATGATGAAGCCGAGCTCGGCCATCGCCTGATCGGGGTCCACCGCGCTGTAAGTCTTCCGGACGAACGATCCCTGCGGACCGGCGTAGATATTCTCGATAACCGGGTACTTCTTGCTGGGGTCGAAGTTCATGGGACGGGTGATGGTTCCCCAGATATCGGTCTTCCCGTCGCGGCCCTTGGCGACGAAAACTTCGGGGTATTTAAAGCCCGCGGCCAGCAATGCCGAGTCGTTCCCCTTGTCGAGATCCATCACCACCTTCTGGTCTTCGGCGCGGCGCAACTGCGCAACCGGCGGCAGGTCCACTCGCTGCCAGCTATCCACGTAATACTTGTCGTCCTTGGAGAAAGTAACTGCGTGAGTGCCGTCGGCTTCGGTCAACTTAGTAAGTCCCGTGCCGTCGAAGTTGATCCGGCAATATTGAGTAAAATACGGGTCTTGTCCGGGAATCAGGCCGCCGGCTTCGAACCAGATCTGCCGCTTCTCGTCGTCGATGCGGTCCACATTGCGCACTAACCAGTCGCCCCTGGTAATCTGGTTCTTGACTTTGCCGGTAACGCCGTCGTACAGATACAGATGCTCCCAA
This sequence comes from Bryobacterales bacterium, assembly GCA_003135055.1. Lineage (GTDB taxonomy): Bacteria > Acidobacteriota > Terriglobia > Bryobacterales > Bryobacteraceae > PALSA-243. The sequence goes on from PLDF01000447.1 coordinate 18,179, forward strand.
CCGTCGCGCTCCGAGGCCCAGACGATCTCCTTGCCGTCATTCAGATCGTGACGGTACCTTCTGCCGGCTGAGAGGCCCGGCCCCAACAGGTTGTAGTAGATGAAAGTCTTGCTCTCTTCGTCGATCAGTGCGCGTGTTTTGCCGGTCTGCGCGTCCACTTCAATCACGCGGTACGCCTGGTGCCCACGCTGGTTGTATTCGAAGGTAAAAGCGCGGCTATCTTTCCACCAAACCGGCGGAGTGAGGTCGTAAGCACTCGGGAACAGCGCGTTGTCGATCTCGATTTCCTTCTTAGCGGCGACATCGAAGAGAGCGGGATAGGCGATATCGAGCGCATCGCCCGGCTTGCGGTACAAGATGGAGGAATGTTTCGGCTGAACCTGGTCGGCGGGCGACGATTCGATGTAGTAAATCTGGTGATCGAAACCGGGGCGGGTGTGATAGGCCACGAGCTTAGTGGAATCGGGCGACCATGCGACCGAGCGCAATGTGTAGCGATTCCCCTCCGAACCATCGAAGCTCAACGGCGTGGCTGTCTGGGTTGTGCCCGCCAGCCGCAGGAATACGTTGAAGTTTTCGATGAGGGCTTCCCATTTGCCGTCGAATGAAGTGCAGACTTGAGTCTCAGCGGCGGCTTGGCCGGCTGCTGCCGCGGTGGCGCCACGGCCACGGCCGCCGCGTCCTTGGCCCGCCTGAGCTTGCGCGCGAGGGGCGCAACCGGTTTGACCGCGTCCGAAGCCGCCAAGGCCCGGGGCATCTTGTGGTGAGGGCGGCTGGTATTCCATCCCGTCGACGGGGTCGCCGCCTTCTTCGGTGGGGGCGAGCGACTCGTTATCCATTACATCTTCTGGGCGAAAGGACAGGCCAGGAGGCCTGTCCCACGCTTCCGGGGCGCCGCCGCGTGCGCCACGGCCGCCTGCGGGCAGTGGGATCGCTCCGCCCTTGGTGCAAACGTAATCCGTCAGGCTGCATTTGTACATGGAGCCAGCTGTGCCAAACTCGATGGCGCTCTCACCGTTGCTAAACGTCAGCGGCGCAGTCATCGCAGGGCCGGCGGCGCCGCGTCCGCCTGCGGCCGCTCCGCCGCGCCCACCTGCCGGCGGCGCAAAGGGCAGCGCCAGCGCAGTGTATTGGCGCCCGGTGACCGAGGAAATCGCGGTCGCGAGTCTCGCATGGTCGAACGCGAGTTTCTTTGTACCTGTCTCGGCATAGACCATCTCGAACTCAGTGCCGCCCTTGACGGTTCTGGTATACCAGAAGTGTTCGGTGTCGCCGATCCAGTTCGGAGATCCTGGAACATTGACCACCAGGCCCTGCGACCGTCCTCGAAGGCCCTCGCCGCGCTGATAGTCGGCCAGGGTCCCTTGCGCCCATAGCATACAGGGCAACAGAACCAGCGATGAACAAGCGATGAGTTTCATATCTCCTCCTAACTTAGGCAAAAGGCCGATCGATGGCCGGCGCTTGCGTGGTGAAAGTGCGCGCGCCGTCCGCGGTGATGTACATGCAGTCTTCCAGACGAACGCCGAATTCGCCGTAAATGGCGATCATAGGCTCGTCGCTGAACGTCATACCCGGCTGCAGCTTCAACTTGTTGCCGCGCACCAGGTAAGGCCACTCGTGAATATCGAGGCCGATGCCGTGACCGGTCCTATGCGGCAGGCCGGGAACTTTGTAATCGGGTCCAAATCCAAAATCGGTGATGACTCTGCGCGCCGCCGCGTCCACCGATTCACATGTCGCGCCGGGTTTCGCCGCCGCCAGCGCGGCATTCTGCGCTTTACGCTCCAGTTCCCAAATCTGCTTCTGCCGCGCCGTGGCCTTACCAAAGATCATAGTGCGAGTGATGTCCGATTGATATCCCTCGACCGAACAGCCATCGTCGAACAATACAAAGTCGCCCAGTTGCAGCTTCTGCGGCTGGATGCTGCCGTGCGGAAAGGCAGTGTACTTACCAAAACTTACCGCCGCTTCGCCGGCGTAACCCAGCGCGCGATACGCCGCCGCGATATTGCCACTTAGATCATACTGAGTCATGCCTTCATGGAGCGTCTCAACGCCCGCTTTGTAAGCCGCAATAGTTACGTTGTTAGCATGCTGCATCAGAGCCAGCTCGGCCGGCGATTTGACCGACCGGCAGCCGCCCGTTACAGGCGTGCCGCTGACGAATTCCAGCTTCGGCGCGGCCTTTCGCAATCCATCGAATACCGAAAACTTGACCTGCTCTTCAAGACCTACGGTGTTACTCGCGCCCCGATCCTTCAGCGCCTGCGCCACGGCTGCAAACTCTCCACCAGCTTCGGTCCAGCTTCGTACCTCGCCCATGCCAGCGCCGGCGTGGGTGGTTTCTTCGTCGGCCTTCGGAACCACCCACAGCAAATCCCCTTTTACCGGAAGAATCAAACCGGCGAACCCCGACGCACGCAGCCGCATTCCGGTGAAGTAGAAGACACTCGACCCGGGCTCGCAGAATACCGCGCCCATGCCGTTCTGACGCATCAGGCTACGCGCCTTTTCGATGCGCGCGAGTCTCTCATCCGCGGTGATGGGCTGCACGCCGTCAGTCATCGGCTTCAACTTCCGGATGGCTGCCGGCCGGCTGGAATTCTGCGCCGCCGAGATACCGGCAAGCTGACCAGCAAAACCAGCCGAGGCCGTTCCGAGGAACAATCTGCGGTTCATGCCGACTTCCGCGCGGGATTCACAAACGCATACACCAGCGCGCCGAGGATGACGATCACCAAGCCCGGCCACGTGGTCGCCGGGCGGTATGCGAAGAGCATCACCAGCACGGTGCCCGCGCCGGCGATGTAGAAGATGGGCACCAGCGGATACAATGGCACTTTATAGGGCCGCTCCAGATCGGGCCGCGTTTGCCGGAGCCGGATCACTCCCGCGATGGTCAGGATATAGAAGATCAACGCCGCTGAAATAACGTAGTCGAGCAGGTTGCTGTATAGGTTGCCGTACTTCTGAGTCACGGCATCGAAAGTCCGCGGCAGCACCAGAAACGACGCCCAGAGTCCCTGCACCAGCAGCGACCATCCAGGCACGCGCGCCTTGTTGCATACACCGGCGGGCGCGAAGAACAGTTTGTCCTTCGCCATGGCGTAATAAGCGCGCGGACCCGCCAGTACCAGGCTGTTGACGCATCCGAACGTCGAAATCATGATGGCGACGGCCATCAGCAGGGCGCCGTATCCGGGGAATATTTGTTCCAAGGTTGCAGTGGCCACGCGGTCGGCGGGCGCGTTCTGGATCGCGGGCAACGGCAGCACCACCATATAAGCCACGTTAGCCAGACAATAGAGCGTCAGCACGATGCCGGTTCCGAGGATCAGCGCTTTCGGCAGCGTCCGCTTCGGATCGCGCACTTCGGCGGCGATGAACGTGATGTCGTGCCACGAATCGGCCGCAAACATGGACCCCGATTGCGCCACGCAGAGCGCCACGAGCAGCCCGAACACGCTGCCGGCGGCCACGCCCAGCGAAGGATCGAAGGCGCCGAAGCGGAACATATCGGTGAAATTCACGTGGACCGCGGTGGAGTTCCACCCCAGAAAGAGCCCCGCCAGAATGAGCGCCACCAGTGCCACGGTTTTAGCCGAGGTGAAGATGTTCTGCACGATTTTGCCGTATTCCAGGCCGCGGCTGTTGGTCCACGTGAGCAGCACGATGACCGCGATGGCCACCAACTGAGCCGTGGAAAGCGAGAGCGCATATCCGGACGAGATATGCACTGGCGGAACGATGTAACTGCTCTCGGAGATACCGGGCACAAGAATGGAAAAGAACCGCGCGAACGCCACCGAGACTGCCGCGATGGTTCCCGTCTGAATGACGGTGAACAGCGTCCACCCGTAAAGGAACCCCCATAGCGGCGAGAACGCTTCGCGCAAATAGACATACATGCCGCCGGCGTGCGGCAGCATCGACGCCAGCTCGCCGTAAGAGAGCGCGGCCGCCATGGTGAGCACGCTGGTGACGACCCACGCCATGAGCATCCACCCGGGGCTGCCGATCATGCGCGACATGTCGGCGGAAACGATAAAGATGCCCGACCCGACCATGACACCGATGGTGATCATGACGGAATCGAACAGGTTGAGACCGCGGACGAATCCCTGGTCCGGCTTGAGAGTGGTGGAAGGCTGGCTCATCGGCTCTTCTTTAAACGTTTAAACGGTTGCTGGCAGCTTACAACAGCGGGATGGGGCGCGTCAACCGAGGGGGTGGTCGAAGTGGGCGAAGTGGGCCTACATGTGTTTGCGATGCAGGCATCATCTGACGAGGAGGCAGAGGCGAAAATCGAAAAGACGCGGCCGACGATAAACGCCGATAAGGATTGTGCTTTATTTATCCGCGTTCATCGGCGCCATCACCGTCCCCCACCGGTGACCAACCCCACCGCCACGCCGGACATCCCCGCTCAACCTTGCAGCACCCCTTCGTCTCGGTCGGGCGCTTACTGCGCGACATGAATCGCCCTAGGCCGCCATCGGGGCGCACTTACGGTCTCAGTGGGTCAGGATTACGACGCGATTCCCTTATAGCGGCAAGGGTGCTGCTCCCGAGTTAGCGCGGCAGTGTTAATCAAAGACAATATCGACGCATTCGATGGAAATGCATTAGTATTTCTATGTGACCAGTCCTACCGTGTCTGTGCCGCGCAGGTCTAAGTGCAACAAGGAAAACGCTGCTCGCTCGGTTCGCGACGATCGTGCGCCGTTCGCAGAAGCGTCCGGGAGTCGTAACCATGATGCGTGGGGGGCAATTGGCGGAATCTTGCTGGGTGCGACCTTCTGGGGCGCAATTCTGGCTTTCGTTGGCGTGGTTATCAAGTTTTAGGTATTCAGTCAGACCCAGCACACTTTTTATTGGCCGTGGCGCCAACGCAACATGATTTCACACCGATTTCAAGCACCGCCAGAACCCAGCCGCCGGGACCGATGGTACGCTCCGGAAGAAGCGTACGGGCGCCTGAGCAACCAAAGCGGGACAGCGGTCAAATGAAGTGTTGCCTGGCGTGCAGCGGCGGCGATCGGAAGCCGGGGAAACGAGCGATCGCTTGAAGACGAGCTGGCATCACGCGGGGACCGCCCCTTTGAGACAGCCACCGCAGCCCACCCTGGCGAGCGTGGGAAAGGACTGTTTCCAGTCGCGGAGAACTCACGCGAGCTGCCAAAGCTGCGGCGCGAGTACCCCGGTTTCGCATTGGCCTACGAAGCTATTCGGTCACTACTGCCCGGGGTGCTGTCCGGTGTGCCTGGCCGCGAAGGGACATTGAAGCATCGACGATCGAAGCATCGAGATCCAACGAAATCGTTGGCGCGCCCACCACGCTTCGTTCACGTCTAATCGCAATGGGAGCGGCCGGAGACAAGCATTTGCTATCCGAAATCCACTCGTGCCGCGATCGACTCGGAAACTGCCCGATTGTGATCATTGGCAAATGAACCCACCATGAATTCAGGGGCCAACATCGCGGCCCATATCGGGCGCCTTTGTCTGGCGGCGGGTGAGCCAGGCGCCGCAACTCCAACCGCACAGTATCTGCGGTCCTCGCGGGCGCCTGATCGGAGTGCCGGCCCGCGGATCGCCTCCCAGAGGGTAAAGTAAAGGGTGCGGGCGGTTAGAGGGCGCGGCCCTTTCCGCGTCCCGCCACGCGCCTGGTTTCGACCCTCCGCGCGACGCGATATCGGACGTACATCGCACTCGTCGTTCGAGGCGGGACACCATTCCAGGCTTCAACCCTCGATCAGCCGGCGCTTGCTTTGCGAGTGGCCTTGCCATAGAATCGGCGCTGAGGTATTGAGGCGTATGGGCAAATTGAACTGGCAGCGGGTCATTCTGGGCGGGTTGCTTGCCGGGGTGATCATTGATGCCTTCGAAGGCGTGACGAACGGCGTGGTTTTCGCCAGCGATTGGGCGAACGTGATGAAACACCTGAATTCGTCCACCAACTTCAGCGTAAAACAGCTTGCGGCGCTGAACGCGTGGGGGTTCCTGACGGGTATTGGGATCGTCTGGCTCTATGCGGCGATCCGGCCGCGTTTCGGCAAGGGTCCGAAGACGGCGGTTCTGGCCGGGGCTGCCATGTGGTTCATGAACTACGGGCTCGGCGGCGCGTTTCCGGTGATCACGCACATGTTTCCGCTCGGTCTTGCGACCGTCACGACGCTAATCGGTCTGGTCGAGGCGGTAGTCGCCGGGCTGGCCGGCGCCTGGGTTTACAGGGAAGCGAGCCAGCCGGAGGCTGCGCAATTCCGTCAGGCCGCCAGCCGCTGACGGCCTTTACAGACTTCAACTTCTCGGCATCTCGAGCGCCGGTGAAATGCGCCCGCTTCCGGCTCGCCGCGAGTCAGGCGCAGCAGCGCCAGCCGCAAAACATTCGCCGCCCCCGCTAGTACCGCGACCGCGAGATTCGGCGCTATCGTGAAACCGCCTGCTGCCGGGGCGCCCTCCGGCCCGGCTCCGATCAGCGCCACGACTGTACGGGAGTGATTTTCCGCAAAAGCACAAAACCATCCGATCACGGTGCTAGGCTAGCGTGCGGAAAGGCCGTTCCACCAAGCTACCGGAGCATCGCGAAGGCGAACAGGGTGTCTCCGGCGGCGACCACCAGATACTGCGTGCCGTCGAGCTCGTAGGTGATCGGGCCGTTCGTGACGGAGCTGCCGAGATTCGCATGCCAGAGCGGGTTGCCGTTTTCTGGGTCAAGCGCGACCAGATTGCCGGACCCGTCGCCGGCGAACAGCAGTTTGCCGGCGGTCGACAAGAGTCCCGAACGGCCGCCGTCTTCCCACTTATGGCTCCACTTCACCTTGCCGGTCTTGTAATCGATCGCCTGGATCATCGATTCACTCCAGCCGCCGCGGTCGTTGCCGCCCCAGCCTTCGGGCCTGTCGCCGGGGTCGTAGATGTAGTAAACGCTGAACGCACGCGACGCGCTTACGTAGAAAAGACCGGTGTCCGGGTCGTATGAAGGAGGCGGCCAGTTGGAGGCGCCGCCCTGGTTCGGCGAGACCAGCGCGCCGTCGAGCTGCGGCTCTTTCGCGGCGTTGAGGATCGGCGAGCCTTTCGCATCGACGCCCTTCGACCAGTTGACCTTCACGTACTCGGAGCTCGAGATGTTCTTGCCCGTGGCGCGATCCAGTACGAAGAAATAGCCGTTGCGGCTGGCCTGCGCCACCAGCTTGCGCTTCTGGCCGTTGATTTCGCCGTCGAACAGCACGGGCGTCTGCGTTGCATCCCAATCGTGCGTGTCGTGCGGCGACGATTGGAAATACCACTGCATTTTTCCGGTATCGGGATTGAGCGCCACCACCGACGCCGTAAACAGGTTCGCGCCGGGGCGGGTCTTTCCCGCGATCACCGGCTGCGGGTTGCCGGTGGGCACATAGATCATGTTCAGCTCCGGATCGTACGTCGGAGTGAGCCAAGTCATGCCGCCGCCGTGCTTCATCGCCTCTTCACTCGGCCACGATTCCGACCCAGGGTCGCCCATCTTCTGCGGGACCGTGTACCACCGCCACTGCAATGCGCCCGTTTCGGGGTCGTGCGATTCGATGTAGCCGGGGCGGTCGAGATCGTCGCCGCTGACGCCCGTGATGATGTGGTTCTTGACCACCAGCGGAGCCATCGAGCCGAAGTAATACTGGTCGAGGTCGCAGACCGGCTTGTGCCAGCGCTCTTTTCCATCTTTCAGATTGAGCGATACCAGATTGCAATCCGGCGTCTCGAAGTACAGCCAGTTGCCGTAAATGCCGGCGCCGCGGTTGCCGATGTGGTCGCCGCCGTGGGATGTCCACTGGTAGTGCCACACTTCGCGTCCGGTACGCGCGTCCACCGCCCACGCGTGGTCCGGCATCGTGAAGTAGAGGATGCCATTCACCTGGACGGGGGTCGCGGAGATGCGGCCGCCGGAGCCGCCCCCGCCGCCGAGCGCGCCATTGGCACGGTAGATCCAGGCCAGGCTGAGCGAGTTGATATTCGACTGGTTGATCTTGGTAAGCGTGCTGTAGCGGCGGCCGGAGTAGTCGCCGTTGTAAGTCGGCCATGTGTCGGTAGGTGGCGCCAGCAGCGTCGCGGGATTCAGGCCGCCCTGCGCCAGTAGGGCCGTGGAAGCGAGAAAGAGTGTGCCGAGGACCTTCATTTCAGAGTCTCCAGATAGGCAACCATGTCGTGGATGTTCTTATCGGTGTACTTGTCGAGTAACTCGTGGTGCGCCTGGGCGGGGTCGTTCTTGACCACCTTAAGAGCGGGCGTGCGCTTGAACGAGCGATACTCGCCTGCGCCATCCATCAGCGCGACGTTGAAATCGTCGATGTGCACCAGCGTGCCTGTGATCGGCGTGCCCGATGCCAAAGTAACGGTGACGGTCACCGGATGGGCCGACGACGCGCCTCGCCCGCCACCGCGACCACCGCCCCGCCCGCCGGGGAAGAGGAAGGTCTGCTGCAACGCGGGAGCATCCATCCGCGAAGCGATGTGAGCCAGATCCCCCGTTGGCGAGTGACAGGTGGAGCACTTACCTTCGCCGTTGAAGTAGGCGGCGCCGGCCTTGGGGTCGCCAGTGAGAATGTCCTGGATCTGTAGCGCGGCGCGCAGCGTGTTGTAAACCTCCTGATGGATGGTGTGAGAGAGGTCCTCAATCTGCGCCTGAGTGAGCTGGGCGACTGGCGTGGTCTGGGTAGGATGGCCTTTCCTGAGGAACGGCCCGATGGTGCTGCCGTAGCGGTCGTGAAGGACGACCTCGGAGCGGACCAGGTCGGCGCCGCGCTCGGTCCCGCGGGCGCGCGTTCCGTGGCAGGTGATGCACTCGGCGGCATAGACCTTGCGGCCGCGAATGGCTGCGGCTTCGTCGACGACTTGCTTATCGGCGGGACCTGGGGAGAACGCGGCGCCCCGTCCCCGGCCGGCAGGCGCCGGAGCGGGCGGCGAGGCGCCGCGGCCTTCTGGCGAAGCCGGGCCGTATTGCGTTGTCAGGTAATCCAAGATCAGCGCGAATTCCTCATCGGTGCCCTTCGCGCCGCGAGCGACCATCGAAGTGATGCTCTCCTGCCACTGCGCGCGAGTGCGGCGCTGCGACGTGACAGTCTCCACCGAATGGCAGGCGCCGCAGACTTCCTGAAAGGCCGCTGCCGCTGCTGCCTGAGACTGTGCCAGGCAAGTTGCAGGCGCCAGCATTAGCGCCGCCACGCAAATGCCGTTTCGCATTTTCAGTTTCCCTCCCATCAGACCGGCCCCGCCAGCCATTGACCAGTGTACAACCCGCCGACATGGTGGATAGCGGGCTCCCCATGCTAAGGGGCCGCGAAACAATAAGGTGACCAAATGTTTCGAAGGTGCGCGACCGCTCCCTTACGGTCGCGGCTCTGTCAAATGCGCATACCGAGCCGCGCCCGTTAGGAAGCGGTTGGGTCTGAATGTGCAGGATATTTCTCCGCGGCTCCTAATAGGAGCGCATCACGGGAAACGTCCTCGTCAAGTTACTATAAAATGGTCGGGCGAGGCGCCGATTGAAAAGGCTTGATCTCACCAACTGCATTGTCAGCATACCCGACCGGGATGCGGCGCCGGCCGTCGTTCTCTACGGAGGGCTCAGGAATTTGGAGGGCGATTGGTTCCTGAGCCACCAGAAGATACCCGTTGCCCTGCTGCAGAACCTCTACTTCATTCTGCCGACCCGCTTCACCAACAAGCGCCAAGATTGTGTCGATGAGTTTCGGGCGAAGGTGGATCCGGCAAATATCAGCCGGTACTCGCTTTGCGGCTTCTCCCGTTGCGCTCAAGAGGCGTACAGGAACCGGGACCTGGAGCAATGGAAGATGCTGGGCCTTATCGACCCGAGCGCGCCTACGCTGGACATATTCAAGGACGAGGTGCTGGACTCTTTCGTGGGCAAGATCCGCTGCGTGTACTGGACGCCGAACTGGGGGCCGGACGGATACCAGGGGAGGGTTCCCCGCTTCGCTCAGCACCTGCGCGATCTGAAAGTGAAGATGGTTGAGAAGGCGGTGGCGCACGAGAACATGCCGGCGTTTTTCTTCAATCAGTTCGCCGCCGACTTCACTGCGTAAAGAAATCGGTTGGCCGGCGAAAGCGCCTGCCCCACATAAGCACAGCGAAGTGGGACAGACGCTTTCGTCTGTCAACCCCTTCTCCAGCTTCTCGTAGTAGTGGTTATTATGTTATCGTCACGTAACGCGGGAGGACTCGTATGAAACGCTTGACACTGGCGCTATCTGCTGCGGGCCTGGTCACTGTAGCAGTTACATGTCTCTTGGCGGCGCGAGACGCTGCGACGGCCACCGCCGAAAGGACGCCCGCGCTGGCCACTCGCGCCGCGGTCGCCTTCGATATGTCCCCGCCGCTCGACTCGATGGAGCAGTTTATCCCCGATAAGCCGGTCGTCATTCATCCCGCGGTGGAGAGCCCGGCGGTACGGCAAGGCGCCACGCAAGGGCCGGGCACGGGTTTGGGCTCCGCTCCGCCGACACCGCCGGCAGCGCGCGGCGGCGCCGGAGGAGCTCGTGCGGCACGGGCTGGCGCGGCACGGGGCGGGCCTCCGCCGATTCCGGCTCCGCCACCCGCGCCCGAGATTAGCGCCGCTGGCGCCGCCGTCGAGCAGACCGCCCAGGGCACGCGCGCGGCGATTGAGCCCGTAGCCAGCTTCGACGGCCTGGGCTTGGGTTTTACCGGCCGTGAGTTCCCCGGCGCGGCCGACGCAGCCGACGCCAATGCTAACGGAGGCCGCGCCGGGGGACGTGGCGGCGGCGGACGCGGCGGCATTGACATCAGCTTGGCGGCCGGTCCCAACCATATCTTCGAGATCCTGGACGGCAACATGGCCGTCTTCACCAAGAAGGGTAAGAAGTACCCCGCCACCGGTAAGCTGCTCTACGGCGCCGTGCCCAACAATACGGTTTTTGCAGGCTTCGGCGTCCGCTGCGGCGTCAGCAACAACAGCGACTCCGTAGTGCGCTACGACCAGTTGGCCAACCGCTGGCTGATCGTGGTTCCGGTCTTCTCGCGCCCGCCCGGCGATCCGCAGGGCCCCTATGCGATGTGCTATGCGGTGAGCGTGACGCCCGACCCGCTGGGGCCCTACTACCGCTATGAGTTCCAACGGCCGCTGTTTCCCGATTATCCCCGTCCGGCGGTCTGGCCCGACGGCTATTACAACCCCACCAGCACCAGCGACAACCTGCTGCCGGAGGTGATCACGCAGAAGCACGACTGCATCGCCGACCGCAACAAGATGCTCAAGGGTCTGCCGGCCACTGAGCAGTGCGTGGTGATTGACGGCGGCGTTTTCATGTTGAACACCGACGTGGATGGAAAGCGGCCGCCGCCGGCGGGCGCGCCCAATATCATGATGTCTACGGGCGGCACGCAGCTCATGAAGATCTTCGGGGACGACGGCATATACTTCTACAAGGTGCACGTGGATTGGAGCGATGCCTCCAAGACCACCGTCTCGACGCCGCAAAAGATCGGCGTGGCGCCTTATCGCTATCTCTGCGACGGCCAATTGAGCAACTGCGTTTCGCAGCCGGGCACGGAACGCCGCCTCGATTCGCAAGGCGACAAGCTGATCCAGCGGCTGGTATACCGTAACTTCGGCGACCATGAATCCATATTGGCGGAGCATTCCGTGGCTACGGCCGCGCACGGCGGCGGCGTGCGCTGGTATGAGTTCCGCCTGAACAAACAGCGCGACCCCGTGTTGTACCAGCAGGCGACATATGCCCCCGGCGGATTTTATCGTTGGCTGGGAAGCATGGCCATGGACCGCAAAGGCGGCATCGGCATCGGCTATTCGTTCGGCGGGGACCCCAACTATCCCGGCCAGCGCTTCGCGGCGCGGATGGCTAACGACCCTAAGGGCCAACTTACCTTCCACGAGTCTGTGCTGGCCGAAGGCCAAGGCTCGCAAACGGGCAGCTTGCGCTGGGAGGACTACACCAACATCGTCGTCGATCCCTCGGACGATTGTACCTTTTGGTTCGTCGGGAACTATCTCAAGAGCAGCGCTGCAACCTCGACGACGCGCATCGGATCGTTTGCGGTGAGCGGATGCAAGTGATGCGACGCGGCATCAGCGTGTCCCTCAAAGGGTCCTTTGTGCAACGCGCCATCGGGATTGCTTTAAACCGGCCTGGCCATCATATGCACTAAAATATTAGTAGAAAGGAGAAAAGATGACCCTACGCAAAGTTATCGTCTGTATCGCCGGAGCGTTCGCATCTGGTTTCGTTGTCGGCGAGCTCGCATCTATCCCCCGTGCGCACGCGCAAACCGGTTTCCAAATCTACGTTCAGGGTGTCGGCAACCCGCACGAACATAAGCCGATCAATCTTCAGGGGTCGAAGGTGGTCGGCTTTGCCTGCGCTGACGGAACGTGCTATGTCGCAACGCAATGATCGGCGTTAGTCTGCACTCACGCTCCTAATTTGGCGCGGCCCGCCGGACATTTTAGAACGGCGCTGCGTCCTTCGTGGGAGCGGTGCTGAAGTGTCTCGCAAAGGGGTAAGTTGTGACACGTCGCCGGGAGGCTGCAAACAGCGGTGTTGACGCGTGTCATATGTCCGGGTCAAAATGAAGCGGATGAAATACGGCTACGCCCGCGTCTCGACCGACGACCAGAACCCGGTCTTACAACTCGCGGCATTGAAGAAGGCTGGATGTAAAGTCCTGTTTAAAGACGAAGGCCTATCGGGAGCCACGACAAAGCCGCCCTTGCCCTTCTCCGGTGTCTAAAGAAGCTGGACACGGCGACACGCTCATAGTGTGGAAGCTCGACCGGCTGGGCTGGAGCCTGCGCGACCTGATAACGATGCTCGACGACCTCCGCGCCCGTGGCGTGAAATTCCATTCGCTCACTGAGGCAATCGACACGGCAACGCCGACAGGCCGCGCCATGTGGCAGATGATCGGCGTTTTGGCCGAGCTCGAACGGTCTTTGATCTCAGAGCGCACCCGCGCCGGAGTGAAGGCCGCACAGCGGCGAGGCGTGAAGTTTGGCCGGAAGGTTAAACTCACGCCGGAGCAAATCAACCACGCCCGGAAGTTGGTCGACAAAGGCGAAGCCCGCCAGTACGTAGCCGATCTCCTGAACGTTGGCCGGTCGACGCTATACCGGGCGCTCGTCTCTTAGTGTGTCGCTTACTTCAATTGGCTGTTGCTGTTTCTTAGATGCCGACGCGCTCTGGCAGCGCGGGCTGAAGGCCAGCGGAGCGATAATGAAGTAGGGGAATTTGGTCTAATGCGCAGCTTGATTGGATTACTCTTAGTCTTCGGCGGGGCCAGTGGGTTCCGCACAATGGCGCAGGATCGTCGTGGCGACTGGGAAGCGAAGGCGGGCGGCAAATTGTCATTTGAGGTGGCCTCTGTTAAGCCGAGCAAGACGGTCAGAATGCCGAACTTCAACTTGGGCGCGGACGATGCAAAATCTCCGGGGGGCCGCCTGATCGTGGGCTTTCCATTGCGCGGTTACATCCAGTTCGCCTACAAGCTATCGCCGTATCAAGTGGAGGATGCGATTGGACACGCGCCGAGGTGGGTCTCGACAGACTTCTTTGAGATCGATGCCAGCGCGCCTGGCAATCCGACCAAGGACCAAATGCGTTTGATGATGCAGTCCCTGCTTGCAGACCGGTTCAAACTGGCGGCGCATTTCGAAACGCGGGAAGTTCCGGTTCTTGCTTTGACACAGGTCAAGGCAGGTAAGCTGGGTCCGAGACTGAATACGCATTCCGAGGGTCCTGCGTGCCCGGATCAGGCGGTACAACCAGGCCCACCAGACACGCTGGCATCGCGGGATGCGATGTTGCGAAATCCTAAAGCCGTGTTCCCGCCTGTTTGCGACACCATGGCAGCCCGTGGTTGGCCAGACGGCATCATGGTGGTGGGAAGCCGGAACACCACCATGGCTTTGGTTGCAGAGGCCATTTCCAACGTCGGCTCTCTACAGGGGGCGTTGTACCGGCCCGTTTTGGATCAAACGGGACTCGACGGGCGGTTCGATTTCGCGCTGGCCTTCAGGCAGGATGAGAGTAACCGCGTTGGGGCGACAACTACGGCCGACGCGCCGCCTCCAGCGCCCGAGGTACCGCCCTTAGAGTACGCTCTGCGGGACCAGTTGGGGTTGAAATTGACAGCTACGAAGGGTTCGGTGCGGATACTCGTGATCGATCATATTGAGAGACCGTCGGAGAACTGAGCAGGCTACTCCTGAGCCCCCGATCTGCTTCACCGGATAGCCGGACATAACCTCCTTTATGTTCGGTAATAAACGTAATCAATGAAATCAAACAGGTTACGTATAAATCATTTTCCGTCCCCTACGTTCCCGACTAAGGCGCCGCCTCTGGCGATCATGAGTCCATTCTGGCGGAGCATTCCGTCGCTACGGCCGCGCACGGCGGCGGCGTGCGCTGGTATGAATTCCGCCTGAACAAACAGCGCGACCCCGTGCTGTACCAGCAGGCGACGTATGCCCCCGGCGGATTTTATCGTTGGCTGGGAAGCATGGC
>PLDF01000426.1 GCA_003135055.1 Bryobacterales bacterium
GTAGGCTACGCCGATGGATTATCGTAGCCAAATTGCAGCTCAAATGTCAAACCGCAAAATCTTGCGGTGTGCTTGTTCGTACTCGTATACTACTGTCTTACGTATATCGGTGATTCTGTGGAGCCGATACTCCAAAGCGCTATCCTAAATACCCTGGAACTAGCGCAAAGCGATATCGGCCAGCAAACGCCGGTAAAAGCCGGATCGAAACAGCATTCGGGCGGCATGTTTCCAACCCCCGGGAGCCGCTACGACCGATTTCAAAAACCGCATGCGGCGGCTCAAGCTCGATGACACAACATAGACCGGGTCGGCAAAGCGCAACATCGGCCACCGGTTCAAAGCCCGTCTCCGAACCCATCGTAGTTGCCCGATCCCTCCCAGTTCGAAGGCGAATGGCAGCGGCAAGCCCAGCTTTTCACGGGCCTGGAGAAGGTGCAGTAATAACGTAGGTCCCCGGCGGTGGGTGCGGAAACGCCGCCGCACCTCCTCCCAGTCGAGGCTCGACCCATAATGGCGGTTGAGCATGACGTGATCGAACATCGCACGCAACGGGGGAAAGATGCGCTCGCTGTAGCAATGGCGTAATTGTGAATGCAGTATCAGGTGCGTGACCAGGTGCTCAGGCGAGGGGACGCGAATCCGGACGCCGTTCCATTCCTTTACAAACGAGTCCCGCAGCAGATCTTCGCCGGTGAGGAGCTTCCCCGACACGCCGGGGCCCAGCGAATAATGCAGTTCGAGCGGAGCGCTACTGGAACCATCCGGCGCGGGAGGCCGCTGCAATTGCGGGTAGTGATGCCGAAAGCGAGCCATGGCATCGCGTGTATCGGGTTCATAACCGTCGCGCTCGAGAACTGCCGCAGCCGCCCCCAGTTGAGCACGGGGGACCAGAATATCGAGGTCGCGGAGATAACGGCAGCCCGGCGTCGGNNAGGATAGACGCCTGTCAGCAGGAGAGCGGTGCCTTTCAAAACCACAGGCTCAATCCCGATTCGGTTTAGAAGCTCGGCAACGGCCCACGCTTCTTCGATGATCTGCGCATTACGCGCGTGATTTAAATCCTCGACGTGGGCGAGGAACTCGGAGACCTCGGCTGGCCGATTCACGCTGATCTCCGCCATGCGTTGGTGCAGGGCGGGAAGCACCAATTCAGCAGACGCGGCTGAGATCAACGCTTCCCAAGGAAATTGCGCGGCACCCAAAGCCATGGCGCGGCACATCGCTTCGGAGTTGCTATTCAAGCAAGCAGTGAGTAACGCCATGTCTTGGCGTGGCTTTTCTTGTCCCGCGCGTTTAGCCGTTTTCAAAATCTTACCGCTATGCATCCGCCGCCGCCGTACATCTGCTTTCAGTCTTGTGGTCAATACTGAGGCGGCTGCCCTCGTTTGGTACCCCAAACTGGGAATGGAACCACTCGACGGTTTTTCGCAGGCCGGCATCAAGTGGAGTCCTGGCACGGAAGCCGAATTCGCGCTCTGCTTGGGTTACGTCCAAACAGCGGCGGGGCTGTCCGTTGGGTTTGGTGGAATCCCAGACAATCCGACCGGAAAAACCAGTGAGTGAGGCTATCTTCGCGGCAAGGCTGCCGATGGGGATTTCCATCCCACTTCCGAGATTAACCGGTTCCGGCTTGTCATAGTGTTCAGTTGCAAGAATAATAGCCTCGGCGGCATCTTCGACATAAAGAAACTCGCGCGTCGGCGTGCCATCGCCCCACAGGACGATCTCGTCGCGGCCGGCTTTGACTGCCTCAGTGCACTTCCGGATCAGCGCCGGAATAACGTGGGAAGTTTCGAGATCGAAATTGTCTCGAGGTCCGTAGAGATTGACCGGCAGAAGAAAGATGGCATTCATGCCGTATTGGTCACGGTAGGATTGGCATTGCACGAGTAAAGCCTTCTTAGCAATCCCGTACGGCGCGTTCGTCTCCTCGGGGTAACCATCCCATAGGTCCGCCTCGCGAAACGGTACTGGTGTGAACTTCGGATACGCGCATATAGTCCCGAGTACTACGGTCTTTTCTACGCCGTGGCGTCGGGCCGCTTCGATGAGTTGGATACCCATGATCGCGTTTTCGTAGAAAAAGCGGCCTGGGTTCGCTCGGTTGGCGCCTATGCCCCCGACGACCGCCGCTAAATGAATTAATACCTCGGGCTGATAATCCACAAAGAGACGCTCGATCGCGTCGGCCCTCGTGAGGTCGTGCTCGGAGCGACGCGGCGCGAGTATATCGTGACAGCCCATTGCTTTGAGCCGTTCGACTAAGTGGGATCCGAGGAAGCCACCGCCGCCCGTAATCAGGGTTCGCTTATTGGCAACACTGATCATGAGTGATGCCCTTCTGCAGCCATAGCACACCGCAGGGCCTCGGTACCACCTTTTAGTCGGTCTTCGGCATCTCTCATGTCCGCCTCGACCATAATGCGTACCAACTCATCGAAAGTCACCGTGGGCTCCCAACCCAGAATCCTTCGGGTCTTGGACGTGTCCGCACAAAGATAATCGACTTCGGCGGGCCGGAAGTAGCGGGCGTCCACTTCGACGTATTCCTTCCAATCCAAGCCGGCATGCGCGAAAGCGAGTTCCACGAATTCCTGAACAGTGTGCGCTTCGCCAGTTCCAACGACGAAATCGTCGGCGGTTTCCTGNNCCCCAATCCCGACGAGCTTCGAGATTTCCGAGATAGAGCTTCTGCTGAACCCCGTGCTTTATATGGGCGACCGCGCGAGTGATTTTTCGCGTGACAAAGGTCTCGCCGCGACGCGGCGACTCGTGGTTGAACA
>PLDF01000353.1 GCA_003135055.1 Bryobacterales bacterium
GGCAAGACCGCCGGCGCTACCCCGGCGATGGAGCTTGCAAGTAATGCGGCCTAGTCGCTTTCTGATGGCCGCCGGCGGCACCGGCGGGCACGTGATTCCCGGGCTTGCCGTAGCGCGCGAGTTGCGCCAACGCGGGCATCACGCAACTTTTGTCGGGACGCGCCGCGGCATGGAAGCGAAGCTCGTGCCGGCCGAAGGGTTCGAGCTGAAGCTCATCCACATCGGCGGTCTGAACCGCGTCGGCTTTACGCGAACGCTCACCACGTTGGCGCAACTCCCGTTCACTACGGCCGGCTGCCTCCGCGACCCCTCCGACGCCGTCTTCAGCATGGGCGGGTATGTGGCTGGACCGCCCGTCATGGCCGCATTGATCCGCGGCACTCCGGTGGTGGTGATGGAACCGAACGCCGTCCCCGGCTTCACCAATCGCGTCATCGGGCGCTTCGTCTCCCGCGCCCTGATTTCCTTTGCGGAGACGGCCCGCTATTTTCCGGCGGGGCGGACCAGGGCCACCGGCCTGCCGGTTCGCGAAGAGTTTTTCCGCATCGCGCCCAAAGCGCGCTCGGCCGCTCTCAACGTGCTGATCACCGGCGGAAGCCTGGGGTCGCGCACGCTCAACCGGGCGGCGCGGCAAAGCTGGCCGCTGTTCCGCAAATCCGGCATCTCGATTCGCATCGTGCATCAAACCGGCGCATCGGCCTTCGAGCAGCTTCGCGACGAGTTCGCGCAAGCCGGTCTCGACGGCGAAACGGTCCCGTTTATCGCCAACATGCCCGAAGCCTTCGCTGCGGCGGACCTGATCGTTTGCCGCTCCGGCGCGGGTACGGTTTCGGAGCTGGCGGCCGCGGGAAGGCCTGCGATTTTAGTGCCGTTCCCGTTCGCCGCCGACGATCATCAGGCGCGCAACGCCGAGGCCATGGAGCGCGGCGGCGCCGCCTGGCTGGTGCGCGACGCCGAAATGACCGGCGAGAAGCTGTTCGAGGCGGTTACCGCTCTCGCCGCCGCCGAATCGGCCCTGGAGCGGATGGCAGCGGCGGCGCGGCAGTTCGCCAAGCCCGGCGCGGCCGGTAAGGCGGCCGACATTTTAGAGGAGGCGGCCGGCGGATAAGGCAACAATTCGA
Source organism: Bryobacterales bacterium (assembly GCA_003135055.1). Classification (GTDB taxonomy): domain Bacteria; phylum Acidobacteriota; class Terriglobia; order Bryobacterales; family Bryobacteraceae; genus PALSA-243. The sequence goes on from PLDF01000353.1 coordinate 1,122, forward strand.
TTGACATGGGCCCCGCAAGCCGAAACAATAACTTAAAGAAATGTTTTTTCGTCGACAACACTTGCACTTCACCGGTATCGGAGGCATCGGCATGAGCGGCATCGCCGAGGTGTTGCTGAATCTCGGCTATCGGATCTCCGGGTCGGACCTGAAGCTCTCGCCCATTACCGAGCGCCTGGCCGCCATGGGCGCTACCGTCTACGAAGGCCACGCCGCGGCCAATGTGGGCGGCGCGCGCGCGCTGGTGGTGAGCTCCGCGGTGGATGAGCGGAATCCCGAAGTGCAGGAAGCGCGGCGATTGCAAATCCCCGTGATCCCGCGCGGCGAGCTGCTCGCCGAGCTGATGCGCCTCAAGTACGGCATCGCGATCGGCGGCAGCCACGGAAAGACGACCACCACTTCCATGACCGCCGCTATCCTCAACCATGCGGGCCTGGACCCTACGGTGGTGGTAGGGGGACGCGTCGGCGCCATGGGCGGATCGAACGCGCGCATTGGCCATAGCGATTTTCTGGTGGTGGAGTCGGACGAAAGCGACGGCTCGTTCCTCAAGCTCGCGCCCATCATCGCCATCGTCACCAACATCGACCGCGAACATCTCGATCACTATCCGGACCTTGAAGCCATCGAAGCGGCGTTTATTCAATTCGTCAACCGCGTGCCTTTCTACGGCGCCTGCATCGTGTGCCTGGACGACCCCAACGTGCAGGCGATTCTGCCGGCCATCAACCGCCGCACCATCACTTACGGAACCACCGCGCAGGCCGACGTGGAGGCCGCCAACATATCTTGCAGCCCCTTCGCGAACGATTTCAACATGCGCTATCGCGGCGCGGACCTGGGCCAATTCCAGCTCCGCATTCCCGGCCGCCACAATGTGCTGAATGCCATGGCGGCGGCCGCGGCGGCCATGGAGCTCGAAGTCAAGCCCGACGCCATCCGCGAAGCGCTGGCGGCTTTCAGCGGCGTGGACCGCCGCTTTCAAGTGCGCGGCAAAGAGCGCGGCATTACCGTGGTGGACGATTATGGGCACCACCCCACTGAGATCCGCGCTACGCTGGACGCCGCGCGTCAATGCGGTTTCCGGCGGGTTCACGTGCTCTTCCAGCCGCACCGCTATAGCCGGACTTTTCATCTGATGGATGAATTCGCGCGTGCCTTCCATCAGGCCGACACGCTGTTCGTAACGGATATCTACGCCGCTTCGGAAAGCCCGATTGAAGGCGTTACCGCCGAAGCGCTGGTGGACCGCATCCGCCAGTTTGGCCATCGCGCCGTGGAGTACGTGGGCACGGCAGACTTCGGCGCCGATGCATTATTCGCCGTGGCGGCCGATGGCGACATGGTTCTCACGCTGGGCGCGGGCAACGTCTGGCAGGCTGGCGAGAAACTGCTGGCCAAGCTCGCGGGACTACCTGGGTCACAGCCTGGGTCACAGCCTGGGTCACAGCCTGGGTCACAGCCTGATTCACAGCCCGTGTCAGGGCCTGCGCCGCGGCCCGTTACGCAAACCCCGGAGGTCGGCTAGCATGGCGCGAGAGAAGAAAGCCGCGAGCGGCATCCGCTGGCGCCTCTGGCTCGCCATTGCGGCCGTTGTTCTGGTGGCGGCGTCTACCGCTCTGGCCGCGGCTCGGGTGCGGACATACGTGCTGACCGGCGGCGCCTACAACCTTTCGCGCGAAAATAAGGACGCGCTCCGGATAGAGGGTCTGGTTTACGCTTCGCGTTCCAAGGTGGCTCGCGTTTTCGCCGCCGATTACGAGCACAGCATCTTTTCCATTTCCCTCGATCAGCGCAGGCGGCGGCTGCTGGCTATCGATTGGATTGAAGACGCGTCGGTGGCGCGCATCTGGCCCGACCGCCTGATTGTGCGCCTGCGGGAGCGCACGCCCGTGGCTTTCGTCTTCTTTCGATCGGGCGTGCTGCTCATCGACCGGCACGGCGTTCTGCTCGACCAGCCGTCGCAAGCGCAATTCACGTTTCCGGTGCTGGGCGGCGTTCGCGAGGACGAGACCGAGGACCAGCGGGCGGAGCACGTGCGCGCGATGCTGGCCGTTCAGGAAGACCTGGGCTACCTGGCGAAAGACATTTCCGAAATCGATGCCGCCGATCCCGACACTATCCGCATCGTCGCCAAAGTGGACAACCGCGCGCTCGAGCTGACGCTCGGCGATTCCAACTTCGCGCAACGCTATCAGAATTTTCTGAATCACTACCCGGAAATTGAAAAGCATTCGCCGCGGGTGAAGTCGTTCGATCTGCGGCTGGACGACCGCATCACCGCAAAGGAATGAATAAATTGGCCCCATGGCGGTAAAACCGATCTACGGAGTTGGACTCGATGCAGGCAGCCGCCGCACGCGCCTCGCCATCTGCGCCCTTGAGGAGAGCGGCTTGCGCTTCCTCGGTTATGGCGCCGCCGAGTCGGCGGGCTGGCTCAAGGGAACCATCGCCGATCAGAGCGCCGTCTCGGAATCGATTCTTGCCGCGCTGCGCCAGGCCGAGGCTGCCGCGGGCGTCTCAGTGGAAGGCGCGGTGGTCGGCATGGGAGGCCCCACGGTGCGCGGCGGCAACGCGCACGGCGCCGTGGAGCTCGGCTACATCCGCGAGATCGAGCAATCGCATGTGAACCGCGCCGTCGACCGGGCGTCGCGCGTGCAGTTGCCGGAAGATCGCATGGTGCTGCAACGGTTCCCGCAGGATTTCGTAGTGGACGATCATCCGGGCCATCGCGATCCGCGCAACATGCTCGCATCGCGCCTCGAAATCAACGTCCATCTGCTCACCGCTTCCGTTCAGGAGCACAGCACGCTTGTCGGCGCGGTGAATCAGGCGCATCTGGCCGTGGAGGAATCGGTTTTCGAGGCCTTTGCCGCCAGCTACGCGGCAGTGCTTCCGGAAAACCGCCGCGAAGGCGTGGCCGTGATCGATATCGGCGCGGAATCCACCCAGGTTGTGGTTTATTACGACGATGCCATGCAGCTTGCCACCACGATCCGCATTTGCGGCGACCATTTCACCCGCGACCTGGCGCAGGGCCTTTGCATCGGCTTCGCGGACGCCGAGCTGGTGAAGCTGGAATACGGCGGCGCGGCTTCCGAACGATGCGCGGAAAACATTCTGGTGGAGCTGCCTACGCCGGATAGCCGCGAATGCCGGGACGCGCCGCGAAAATTTATCAATCAGGTTCTGGAAGCGCGGGCGGGCGAGCTGTTTCAGTTTGTGCGCGCCGAGCTGACGCGCATCGGCATGGATCGCGCGCTGCTGGGCGGGGTGTTTCTCACCGGAGCGGGCGCGCGGCTGCCCGATCTGTGCGACGTCGCCGAGCGCGTTCTGCAATGCCAGGCGCGCTACGGCCTCGCCATCGGCATTAAAGATTGGCCGGATTCGATTGACGATCCGGAATGGAGCGTAGTGGCTGGGCTCGCCATGTATTCGGCGAAGTTGAAGGCGCAGGCCGAGCGCCAGCGCAGCGACGCAGGGTGGCTCGGCAAAATCTTACGTTAGGAGGCGGATATGGGGCTGATGGAATCGAACATCCACAACTTGAAGTATGAAATTGAAGAAGAGGCGTGCCACGGCGCGCGCATCAAGGTGATCGGCGTCGGCGGCGGCGGCTGCAATGCGGTGGCGCGGATGGCGGCGCAAGGCTTGAACGGCGTCGAATTCTACGCCATGAATACCGATCTGCAGGCGCTTTCCGCCTGCGACGTGCCCAACAAACTCCAACTCGGCGTCAAAGTGACGAACGGTCTTGGAGCGGGCGCGAACTCCGAAACCGGCCGGCAGGCGGCGCTTGAGAACACGGACCGCATCATCGAGATTTTGCAGGGCGCCGACATGGTCTTTGTCACCGCCGGCCTGGGTGGCGGAACGGGAACCGGCGCCGCGCCGGTGATCGCGTCCCTGGCACGCGAGCTGGATGCGCTCACCGTCGCCGTGGTGACCAAACCGTTCGGTTTCGAAGGGCGCAAGCGCATGAAGCTGGCCGAAGAAGGGCTGGCGAAGCTGGCCTCGGTGGACACTGTCATCGCCATTCCCAACGACCGCCTATTATCGTTGGTTCCGCGCGGCGCGAGCTTCATGGAAGGCTTCAAAATGGCGGACGACATCCTGCGACAGGCGGTACAGGGCATCAGCGACATCATCGTCACTCCCGGTCTGATCAATCGCGATTTTTCCGACGTCAAAGCCACCATGACCGGCATGGGTTACGCCATGATGGGCACGGCGACGGCGCGCGGCGAGAACGCGGCCGCGGATGCGGCGCGCGCCGCTATCAACTGCCCGCTGCTGGAAGATTCGCGCATCGCGGGCTCGCGCGGCGTGCTGATCAACATCACCGGATCGAGCAGGCTGGGCTTGCATGAAGTCAGCGAGGCATGCTCCATTATTCAGGAAGCGGCCGAGTACGAAGATGTACAGATCAATTTCGGCGTGATTCTGGACGAATCCATGGGCGACGCCGTGAAGGTGACGGTCATCGCCACCGGCTTCCAACCCGAGATGGCGCCGGTCGCCGACGCGCGCGCCGGCTTTGCCGCCCACATCGCAGTTTCGGCTCCGGCGGCGGAGGTTTTCGTGCCCGCGGCGGCGGCTCCGGCGGCGCAACCGGAACCGGAGCCGCAACCAACGCTGATCCCCGAATCGGACTCCGTGCTGGACCTTGACGACCTGGATACGCCGGCTTATCTGCGGCAGGGAAGATTGCTGAACTAGCGCCGTGACTGAGCGGTTTTGCGCACTTGCCGGAACCATTCCCTCACGGTCGTGGCAGCGATCGGAGCCGGGCCCAGGGGGGCGTGCGCCGGCAACGGTTTCGCAGTAGCATCGGCCGCTGAAGCCATGCCTTGCTCCGGACCTATGTAAATATAGTATTCATGCTGTTTGAGTCCGACAAAGTGATGTTCGAGATCTACCGCGAGACTGGGTATACCGGCCAGTTCCGCGTGGTGTATTTTACCGAGCTGCAGGACCACAACAAGGAAACCGAGATCAATCACGCCATGGCCGGCGAGCACTTTTTCGACGGCTTCATCAAGAACTTCGGCAAAGACGAAGCCAAGGAGATCATCGACGGCCTGCTTAGCCGCCTGAACAATGGCGAGCGCTTCGAGCCGGCCGAAATCGAGCGCGTGCTGGGCCAGCACCTGGCTTGAGGATCGTTTGCGCATCACGCGTTATCCCAGCATCTCCACCGAACAGTTTCTAGGCTGCGTCGCCGCGTTTGTGGATTCGTTCACGGGCGAGTTGAACGCGGCAGCCGCGGCGTTGCGCCGACTGGAAGGGAAATCGAAAGGCTCGGCGTTCGCCTATGAGATGACGCTCGACAATCACCGCTACGGAGCGCTGATCGTGCTCGATCGCTGGTCCACGCTGACCACCGCGTTCGGCCCTCACCTGGGGCACCCGATCGCGGATAGCGCCCGCGGCCGCATCGAATCGGCGGAGCAGGTGCTCGGCCGCGTGAATCAGGTGATCGACGCTTCCGGGCAGTACGCTACCGAAATGGTGGAGGCTTGTCTGATGGCGTTCCAATCCTTAAGCGCGACCTTCGGCGAAGAGCGCGCCACGGCGGAACAGAATGCCAAACTGGGTCCGATGCTGAGTGAAGATTACACCAGCGCGCGGCGGATTTTCCTGGAAGATCTTGCCGCGCGATAGGGGTATAAGATGGTGTCCATGGGAACCGTCAAGACCCGGCTGACGTTCGAGGAGTTCGAGCAGCTTCCCGATCGGCCCGGCAAGCAAGAACTTGTCAGAGGGGAGTTGATCGAGATGCCTCCCGCGGAATATAAGCACCATCTGATCGCCGGTCGAATCTTTAAGCTTCTGGATTCTGCCCTTGAGCGTGCCCACGTGCGTGGGGAAGCGGGCGACCTTGGCGGAGTGTTCCACGAAATGGGATATCGGCTGCCCGGCGAAGGCTGGCTCCAGCCCGACGTTAGCGTAACTCATGCCGGGCAGCGCGTCGAGAAATACCTCATTGGCTCCCCCGCCATCGCCATCGAGGTAATCTCGCCGAGCAATACCGCCAGGCAGATTGACGCCAAGGCGGAGCTTTACTTCGAGTTCGGCTCCCGCGAAGTGTGGCGCGTTTTTCCCAGGACGAAGCAAGTCACGATCCAGGTTCCGGGCGGTGCGCGAGTGATGGCGGCGGATGCCGTTATCGCTACGCCGTTATTTCCAGGCTTGGCGCTGACGGTTAAAGAGATCTTCGGCGACTAACCTCCGCGTAGCGGTGTAGGATGGTTTTCATGGGAACCGTTAAGACCCTGCTGACGTTTGAAGAGTTCGAGCAACTTCCCGATCAGCCCGGCAAGCAAGAACTTGTCAGAGGGGAGTTGATCGAGTTGCCTCCCGCGGACCTGAAGCATAACAGAATCTCGCATCGGATTTACAAGGTTCTGAATGCGGCCATCGAGCAGGCGCATACGCGCGGAGCAGCCTTCGATTTGGGCGAGGCCTTCCATGAGATGGGATATTTGCTGCCCGGCGAATGCTGGTTGCAGCCGGACGTGAGCGTAACGTACGCTGGACAGACCGAAGGGAAGTACTTAGAGGGCGCTCCCGCCATCGCCATCGAGGTAATCTCGCCCGGCAATACCGCCAAGCGGATTGACGCCAAGGCGGCGCTTTACTTCCAGTTCGGCGCCCGAGAAGTGTGGCGGTTTTTTCCGAAGACTAAGCACGTGACGATCCAGATTCCGGGCGGCTCCCGAGTGATAGCCGGAGATTCCGTTATCACTACGCGGCTGTTGCCGGGCTTGGCGCTGACGGTCCAAGAGATCTTCGGCGACTAAAGCTATTTCGTCACTCCCAACTGCTTGAACTTCTCCTCGAACAACGAATACGGCTGTGCGCCCACGATCATCTCGCCGTCCACTCCATCCGGCGTGCTCTTGCCCACTACAAACGCGGGCGTGCCATCCGCGCCGATCTTCAGCGCTTCCAGCACGTCGCCCTGCACCGCCTCTTTGTATTTGCCTTTTTCCACGCACGTGCGGAACGTGTTCCCATCCAAGTTGAGCACCGACGCATCGGCTACGAGGCTATCCATATCCAGCTTGTCGGGGTGCGCCGCCATGATGTCGCGCATCGTCCAGAATTGCCCCTGATCGCCCGCGCAGCGCGCCGCTTGCGCCGCCCGGATTGCGTTCGGGTGCAGCGAATCGAGCGGCAGGTCGCGGCTGAAAAATCGCACTTTGCCGGTATCGATAAAATCCTTCTTCAACAAGCCATAAACCTGCAGGTGGAAGCGCTGGCAGAACGGGCACTGGTAATCCGTGAACTCCACCATGGTCACAGGCGCATCCTTCGACCCGAGCATCGGCGCCCCCTCCAGGTGCAGCTTGGCGATCGCAGGCGCCGGCGCCCCCGGCGGCTTATTTTCCGCCTGCTTCTGAAGCAGCTGCCGGATCTGCCGCAGCTCGTCCAGAATCTGGTCCGCCTGCTCGCGCGTAATGCCGTCGTTCGCGCTCTTCTTATCCTGGGCGACCAACGGCAGCAGCAGCGCTAACGGCAATGCCGCCCATCGCGCGTATCGGTAAAACTGTCTCATTAGTATTCAGCTCTTTTCCAGAATCAGCATATACTGAACGTCCTTGATGTGCTCCTTTTCCTCAATCAAGTGGAAATGGTTGGCCTCAATTTCTTTGATGACGTCCGGCATGTCGAGACGGATATGCGTCAGCGCTCTTCCGTTCGGCATCGCCGATTCCCGTTTGTAATACTCCACTACCACCAGCCTGCCATCCGTCTTTAACGCTTTGTGAATGGTGGCCAGCATTTTCTCCGGATAGTCGAAATGGTGGTATACGTCGAGCGCCAGCACCATGTCCACATTGCCCTCGGGCAGGTTGCAATCGGTGTCCGTGCCCTTGATGAAGCTCACGTTCTGCAGCTTTTGGTTCGCGGCGCGCTGCTTCGCAGCCGCCAGGAAGTCGTCGAAGATATCCTCGCCGATCACGTGTCCCGAAGTCCCAACGCGCCGGCTCAGGAACGGCAGCATGTAGCCGATGCCCGTCCCGATATCCGCCACGGTCATGCCCGGCTGCAGCATCATCTCGCGGATGAGCACGCCCGGCTTTTCCGTAGCATCGCGCTCCGGCGACCCCAGCCCGGCTGCCACGGACTGCCGTCCCTGCGGCGTCTTATATCCCGAATTCGCCTGACCGGCCACCTGCGCGGTGAGTGCCCCCGCAAGGGCCAGCGGCAGAACCATTGCCAGCAGTTTCACAGTCAATGATTTTCCCCGACCGTGAGATTCGGCGCCAACGCAAAACCGCTTGCTGACGCGCGCGGCTCTGATCGGAGCCACGACCGTAAGGGAGTGGTTTTTCATAACGACGTCTCCATCGGCAGCGCCAGCGGCGCTTCCTCCATGAAATCGAGCTGCGCCATTTCCTCCAGCGCTTCGCGCATCGAATGTTCGTAGGTGGGCTCGGCGATGATCACGAACGGCAGGTCGCGACGGTTCTCGCTGGGCTCCTGCAAGACCGCTTCCACGCCAATATTCTTCCGCATCAGGATTCCCGCCAGCGTCGCGATGATTCCCGGCCGGTCGTCCACGCGGAAGCGCAAGTAGTAGGCGCGCTTCTGGAACATAATCGAAACCGGCATATTCTCGCCCAGCCGTTCATGCGCGAAGGGCGAAACGCGCTCGGGGCTGCCGCTGCGAATCTCCCGCGCCACGCGCATCAGGTCGCTGGTCACTGCCACGCCCGTGGGCAGCGCCCCCGCGCCCCACCCGTAATAGAAAGTATCTTCGCCGTACTTGCCGCGCACCCACACGGCGTTGTAAGCGCCCTGCACGCCCGCAAGAATGGTCGACGCCGGAATCAGCGCCGGCCGCACATAGAGCACCAGCCCTTCGGGAATCTTGCGCGCGCCGCAGATCAGCCGGATGGTGTGCTTCAACTGCGCCGCATAGCGAAAGTCCACCGGAGTCACGCGCCGGATGCCTTCCATGAAAATATCCGATGGCGTGATCTTCTCGCCGAACGCCAGCGCCGCCAGCAGCGCCAGCTTCGAGCGTGCGTCGAAGCCATCGATATCCGCGCTCGGGTCGGCCTCCGCATAGCCCAGCTTCTGCGACTCTTCGAGCACCGTGGCGAACGGCGCGCCGCGCTTTTCCATCTCCGTGAGGATATAGTTGCACGTGCCGTTGAGGATTCCGTAGAGCGCCATCACGTTATCGCCCGAGATGCCCTCGCGCAGCACGGCGTGAATGGGAATGCCGCCGCAGACGCTGGCTTCCATGGCCAGGTTGATGCCCGACTTGATGGCGCGGTCCCAAATCTCCGCCCCGCATGCGGCCATCAATTCTTTGTTGGCGGTCACTACCGACTTGCGATTCTGAATCGCGGCTTCGATAATCTCGGAAGCCACTCCCGTGCCGCCCACCAGCTCGGCGACAATCTGAACGTCGGGATGCGTCACCACTTCCCGCCAGTCCGTGGTTTTGAAAACGTCGACGATGCCCGCCGGAAGCTGCTTAGCGTGAACCGACCGGCTGCACACCGCCGCCACTTTCAGCCGGAACCCCAGCTTCAGCGCGATCTGGTCCGCATTCTCCGCCAGAATGGCCAGCGTTCCCGAGCCAACGTTGCCCAGGCCCACTATGCCAACTCTTACTTCGTCCATATCTGGTTATGATAACAAGGGCGTCTTTATGAAACCCGTCTTTATGAACCTTTGGCTGCGCCGCGGCGTACTGATAATCCTGCTCGCGGCAATTTCCAATGTGGCCTCGCCGCAACGCGGAGGCGGCGATCCTTCGACGCCTCCCCCACTGATGGGAGACGCCAAACTGCCCAACGGCAAGTCGCAGCGCGATGCCATCCTGAAGGCCGAACACGAACAGAACCTCAAGGACGCCGCGCAGCTTGTCGATTTAGCGCAACAATTGCAACAGGACTTGGAAAAGAACGACACATTCGTTTTTTCCATCTCCACGTTGAAGAAGACCGACGACATTGAGAAGCTGGTCAAAAAGATTCGCAGCCGTTTGCGCCATTAGCTTGCTGGCGTGCGGCGCGGCGGCGCAATCGCCCAAGCCCGCCATCGCGCTGGTGGACCCCGCCGATGCCACGCAGTGGCGCAAGTGGACGCAGGAACTCGGCTGGCAGTTGATCGTTCCCACCGTCCCCAACGGCGCCAATGCCGACGTGCGCGCGGAGGCCGTCGCCGCCACTGTTCAGGCAGCCATCAAGGACGGCGGCGCCGACCCGGCCCACATCTATCTCGCCGGCCGCGCGGAGGCCGCCGCGGCGGTTTTTTACGCCATCTCGCGCGTACCCGATCTTTGGGCCGCCGGACTCGCGCTCGGCGGCTCGCCCAAGCCGGCGCTCGATACCGGCCGCATCTTCTCCGCTAATTTCACCGATACGCCGGTGCTGTGGATCAGTGACAAGCCCAGTGACGGGCCCAGCGATGGCGCAGGCGACTCTGAGTTGGCGGCAAAGCTCAAATCGGCGGGGCTGAACCTGGAATGGCGCAGCGCCAAAAGCGTTAGTATTGCGCAGGTATTCGCCACCCTTTTGCAGCACGCGCGCAAAGAGTTCCCGGACACTGCCGATTGCGAAACCAACGCGCCCAAATTCGCGCATTGCTATTGGATGGAACCCACCAAGTTCGACGTCGCCGAGCGCAACGAAGTGCTGCCTCTCAGCCGTATCGCCCTTGGCTCCGGAGCGTTGCTGGACCTGGGCGAGTTCGGTTACAAGCTCGACGACCCCGGTCCCGGCGTGCTGGTCTCAGTTCTGCCTAAGGACTACAGCGGCCCGCTGAAAATCGGTGACCGTCTGATCGAGCTCGATGGGCAACCCATCGCGGACGCGCGCGACTACGCCGGCCGCATGAACAAGATGTACGCCGAAAAGCGGATGGCCGGCCTGGTACAGCGCGGCAAGGAGAAGCTGCGCTTCGAAACGCGCGTGATTCTGCCGAGCTCCGATGCCTTTGCGACGGCCCGCGTGCAAGGGAAGCACGACCCAGAGGATAAGACCATCCGGATTATCAGCCGCTCGGTCACTGAGCTGCGAGTGACCATTCCGCAAGAGTGGGTTCCGGCCGATCTTTACTGGAACGGAGTCTCGGTGGAAGATCTATCTAAGCCCGGCTGTTATCTGCTGACTATCGATCAGGAGTTATTGAATGCCGCGCCCTGTACTAAGTAATCGCCGGCTGTTGCGCGCGCCTAAGAGCGAGCCGAGAGACGCCGCTTTCCGCAAAGCCATCCGCCAGATTCCGCGCGGCAAAGTAGCCACTTACGCGCAGGTTGCGGCGGCCGCGGGATACCCGCTCCATCATCGCCAGGTGGCGCGGCTGCTGCGTCAGGCGCCAACGGGTTCGCTGCCGTGGCAGCGCGTAGTGGGCGCGGGCGGCCAGATCAAGCTGAGGTGCGA
>PLDF01000360.1 GCA_003135055.1 Bryobacterales bacterium
CTTCTATGTCGCGCACCCGTGGAGATCACCAATTGGCGCGCCCGTTCACCCACACTGCTCATCGCTTCCATGCCGTTCATGACCAGGTTGAGCACCACCTGCTGCAACTGTATACGATCGCCTGAAACAGGTAAGAGTTTGTCCGCAAACTGCGTTCGGATGACCACGTTCGTTCTTTTCGCTTCGTCGCCGGCGATAGCGAGGACTTCCCGGATGGTTTCATTTACATCCAGTTCCTCCCTGGGCGGAGCAGTCCTTCTTGTCAGTGCCCGAATGCGGGAGATGATTTCGCCAGCTCGTTTCCCGTCGCGAACGATATCACGGACAGCTTCATGGACTTCCTCCATATTGGGCGGGTCTCCGGCCAGGAAGCGAAGGCAGGCGCTGCCGTTACTCACTATGCCTGAGAGCGGCTGGTTGACCTCGTGCGCGATCGACGCAGCCAGTTCCCCCATCATGCTCACGCGGTTGATGTGGGCCAGTTCGGCCTCAAGTTGGCGCAGCCTCTCCCGCTCTTGTTCGGCGAGCCTGCGGTCAGTGATGTCCCGTGCCAAAGCCAGGCTGAGCCGGCGGTTACCCTGCCAGAACGGTCGGACACGAACCTCTACAGGGAACACGGTTCCCTCCTTTTGCCGGTGATGGCTCTCGAAGGTGCATACCGCGCCCGCGTCGAGCCGGCTGCCGATCCATTGCAACAATGCGTCATCCGCATCGGGATCGAAGTCACGAGCCGTCATTCCGATCAACTCTTCTCGACTGAAGCCGAGGCTCTCGCAGGACTGCCGGTTGACGTCAAGAACCATTCCGCGGTCGCTAATCAAGAAGAACGCGTCGGTCGCGTGGTCGACAAGAGTCCGGAATCGGACTTCGCTTTCACGAAGCGTCTCTTCGGCGCGCTTACGATCACTGATGTCGGCGCCTGTCCCATACCACTTGACGATCTTGCCCGTGTTGTCGCGCAGCGGCGCGTTGCGGATCAACCACCAGCGGTACTGCCCGTCCGCCCGGCGCAGGCGCGCTTCGCACTCCATCGCTTCTCCCGACGCAACGGCGGCGTGCCACGCCTCGAGGAAATGAGCGCGGTCCTCCGGGTGAAAAGCCTCTTCCCAATCGCTGCTTTGGGCATGCTCGAAAGACATGCCGATGAATTCCAGCCAGGGGTGGTTAATTAAGTCCAGATGGCCATCCGGCAGACAACTCCATACGTATGCCGGAATGGTGTCGATCACGTCCTGAAGTTGCTTAAACTTCCGCTTAAGCTGCCGGACGCGGTACTGGTAGGCCGCCCAAAGCAACGCCAATAAACCAATAGCGCAGAGACCGTAAAACCAATTCGTCTGATAGAAGTGCGGGCGCAGCACGAACCTCACGTTCGCCCCCCGATCGTTCCAGACGCCGTAGCTGTTGGCCGCGATCGCGTGGAACGAATATTCGCCGGGCGGCATGTTCGTGTAGTGAGCGGTGCGCCGCGTGCCGGCGTCCACCCAGCCCTTGTCGTAGGGTTCGAGCCGGTACTTGAAGCGCAGCTTTTCCGGCGCGGAAAGGCCCAGCGCCGTGAAGCGGAAATCGAACGTGTTGTTGCCGGGAGGCACGAAAGTCTGGCCGTTGAGCGCCATCATCAATGTGTCTGCCGACGCCTCCTCCAATACGACGGGCGGAGGCAGGCGACTGCCCGCGGCGGGGTCGACCGCCACCACGCCGCGCAGGGTAGGAAACCATATGCGCCCATCGGTAGTCTTCCAGATTCCCGGTCTCCCCCCATTGCATTCGCTACTCCTCATGCCTTCGGCGATACCGTAGGAGACCGGCAAAATGGAAGAGATTTTCCCATCGGCAAAATCATTCAGCTCCTTCAGGCTGAGACGCAAGATATTTTGATTGGAACTGACCCAGAGATTGCCCTTCCCATCTTCCAGCATGTCCATCAACATGTCATTGGGCAGACCGTCTTTGACCCTAATTGCCTTCATTTCTCCGCCGCGCAAACGGAACAATCCTCCACCACCGTAGGTCGCAACCCAGAAAGTCCCGGTAGAATCCTGGTAGATGCTAAAGATCTTCCCGATACGGCTAGGTAGAATTTGGTTCGGTTGGTACGGGATGGCGTTGCCATCGCGGACATTAAAGAGCCCTTTGACGTCTGCCACCCAAATGCCACCGTTCCGGTCCTCGATAATCTGGTGCACTCCCGAAACGCCGCGGATCTGCTCCAATTTCCCTTCACGAAAACGGTAGAGCCCGCCGGGACGCTCCTCCCTGCCGCCGCCGATCCAAAGCGTACCCTCCCGGTCCTCATAAATCACGTTAACTAGGGGGGCATCGACCGGGAAATGGGTAAGCGCCCCCGATCGGCAACGATACAGGCCGCCATATCCGCCGAACCAAAGGTCGCCTTCGCGAGTCTGCGCAATGGCGAAGATGTTCGCTATGCCCGGAAACAGATGAAACCGCTTCCCGTCGAACCAATAGAGTGAATTATCTCCGCCCAGCCAGATGCGGCCTTCCCGATCTTGAAATACAGCATTGAAGCTTGAGTCTGCGAGGCCCTCGCCCTTTCCATAGGCTGTCAAAGGAGCTGGCCGGAGACGAACCAGCCCCGTCCCAATCATTCCAACCCACAGGTTGCCTTCTCGATCTACCAAGAGGCTGCGGGGCTTAGGCAATTCGCCGCCATCCGTAGGCAAGCGTAGCGTTATGGGTGGACCGAGCGTCCCTCCAAGAGTCCGAACGAGTCCGGCTGGAGTAATCAGCAGCACTTCCCCATCTGTATCCTCAGCCATGGTGAGGCGATACTCGGGAGCCCAGGCCGCTAATTCGCCTCGCCCAATGGGCGGTAGTGGCACGTCGGAGAATACCCCCTGGAAGTAGCGCACCAGCCGATATTGGTCGCGAACACCAATCCAGACGCTTCCGTCGCGAGCTTCGTGAACCAGAAAGACGCTCGGTTCGGCGAAATTCAGGCTTGCGAAGGAGCCTTCGACCCCGAAACGCATAACTTCCTTTCCGTTGCGGAACCACATGCTTCCGTCCCGCGCCTGCAGGTAAAACTCCCTGACGGCTTTTCCCCGGTGAGTGGCTTGGGCTTGCCATTTCGCGCCGTCGAAACGGGCTAAGCCCCCCGAAGTGTTGGCCCAAACGTTCCCCTCGGCATCTCCGCGGACGGAATTGATGAACCCGCTCGGCAAGCCGTCGCGCTCGGTATAGGTGGTGGTAACGCCGTGATCCAGCCGTATCAGGCCGCCACCGGCAGTGCCGATCCACAACGCTCCGGAGCGGCTTTCATACAGAGAGATTATCCGAAGGCTGCGAAGACCTGGCATATCCGTCAACCCCGAAACCTGGAACCGCTCGCCATCGAAGCGGGCGAGTCCCCCGAATGTGCCTAGCCAAAGATAGCCGTCGTGGTCCTGCACCAATGCGTTCACGGAGTTCTGCGGCAGTCCTTGCTCCGTTTGCCAGACGGTGGGGAGGTACTGCGTGGGATAGGATTGTGCGTGGACGGGAGCTATCAAGAGGCTGGTCAGCCCTGCGGCGAGAATAACTGCGATCTGATGCTGGCGTGTTGCAGGCGTATCGATGTCTCCAATTCAAAAGCGGTCAGACAGCGCCGTAATCCCAAATCTGGTGAGATCCGCCAACCGCCGCTTCGCAATTACAATTTCGGCAGCAAGCTGATTTGCCTCTGGAACAAATCTCGACATAGGCTCGGCTGTTACTTCCTTCTGCTTAGTTTGGTGGCGATATTTTATCACCCGTCACTGTCACAGCAGTCAGCGATACTCACGCGCGATGTTTAACTTCCGCATACGCGATTGCAAGGTGGTTCGCCTCATGCCGAGGCGAGCGGCCGCGCCGTCCGAGCCCCCAACTTGGCCTTTCGCATCTTCGAGCGCTTTTACGATCGCCTGCCGCTCAGCCACCTGCGAAGCCTTCGAGCCGCGGACGACAGGTACGTTTGAGCCGGACGTTTCCCCGAGGTCGGGCATTGCAATCTGCAGGGTGTTCCCATGCGTCAGAATGACGGACCGCTCCAGCACATTCTGCAGCTCCCGAATATTCCCCGGCCAGTCATACCGAGTGAGGGCTTCCATTGCGGTTGCCGGAATCTTGTCGATTGCCCGGCCCATCCGCTGCGCATGTTTCTGAACGAAGTAGCGCGTGAGCAGCGGTATGTCTTCGCGGCGCTCCCGAAGCGGCGGCACGCTCAACGGAAAAACGTGAAGCCGGTAGTAAAGGTCGGCGCGAAATTCGCTTTCCTCCACCATCCCCTTCAGGTCCCGGTTTGTGGCGGCTACAAAGCGGACGTCGGTCCGGATCGTGCGCGTGCCGCCCACCCGCTCAAATTCCTGGTCCTGGATGGCGCGAAGCAGCTTCGGTTGGAGTTCGAGCGGCATCTCACCGATCTCATCCAAAAACAATGTGCCCTTGTGCGCCAGTTCGAAGCGCCCGATCCTTTGCGCAACCGCGCCCGTGAAGGCGCCCTTTTCATGACCGAAGAGCTCACTTTCCAGAAGGCTGGCGGGAATCGCCGCGCAATTCACCTTGACGAAGCTGCCCTTCCTGCGCGGACTCAGTTCGTGAACCGCCCGGGCTACGAGTTCCTTTCCCGTTCCGGTCTCTCCCAGAATGAGAACGGTCGAATCGGTCGGCGCAACGATCTGAACGCTCTTCAAAACGGATTGGAAAGCGAGTCCCTGCCCCACCATGTTCCCGATATTGTGATCGAGGCGGATCTCGTCTTCCAGATAGAGCTTTTCGGTGGCGAGCCGCTCCTTCATTTCCGCCAGTTCACGGTAAGAGAGCGAGTTTTCCACTGCGATTGCGATCTGATTCGCGACCTGTACAAGGAATGCGACGTCTTCACCGGACCACGTATCGTCTGTCATTCGACAAAGCGCCAGCGTGCCAATGGTTCGATTCGGGGCGACCAACGGAACGCAGCAAATGGATCTGAATCCCAGCGCCACAAATTTTCCGAAGATTGGCGACGGATAGCGCTCGATATCGGCGGCGCGCGCCACCACGGGCTTCCCGGTTGCGAGCACCTCGGCCGCCGGCATGCCCGACGGATCAAAGGGGCCCTTGAGCGCATCGATGAACGGGAGCCCTGTGGAATGCAGGGCGTAGAGGTCCAACTGGCCGTTCTCAGAGTTGGATACGGTCAGCATTGAGTAATCGTGCCGGATCAGCTTCGAGAGCTGCGCGCCTATAGCGGAAAACAGCTCGTCCGCCGCTAGCTTCGAGACCAACGCATTCGTGATGTCGAAGAGCGTGCGCAGGCGATCGCGCTCCCGCACCGCCGCTTGCCTGGCAAGAAAGCCCTCGACGGCTACGGCGAACTCGGTGGCAACACGCTCCAAGAATTCCATTTCCGCCGGGCCGGGCTCATACGGCGCCACCGAACTGAAGCCGAAGGCGCCGAGCCGGTTCTCGCCGGAGGTGAGAGGAACGAGTATGAGGGTGCTCAGCCCGAACTCAGCACGGGCACGGCTTATGAACTCTGGCCAGCGAGTTTCAGCGTCGAGACTGGAAAGGACCAGCGGCTGCTGGTTCAGCCAAACCCACCCGGCCGGATCCGCCTCAACCGGCATCCGAAGGCTTGCGATCGCAGGATTGCCTGGTTCATTGAGAATATGCCCCTGCATCGCGCCGCTGTCGGGGTCGTGCAGTATCAGGCCGAGATGATCGAAGCGGACGATCCGGCAGAGAGATTCGCGAACGCCGGAGAGCAGGGCTGGGAGGTCGGTGCGCCCGGCGATTGATCGCGAAAGCGACAGAACCGCGTCGTAGATCTCGCTTGCGGATGCTCCCATAGTGCCAATCATAATGGATTCCGATTCGGTCATATGGCATCTGATCGGGCACGGTAATGCCCGGACGGCGGAGATTGCGATTCAGGGACTTAGCGGGCTTTTCGAGCCCGGCGTCGGCAATTGCCGAAGTCAAACGCCGAAACACGGCGCCGAAAGGCGATGCCGATCGGGGTCTTATTGTCACTTGCCCCGGCTTTGGCGGGAACTCAGAGTCTGGGTAACAACGTAAGAGCTGTAGAGTCCGGCGGCGCTTAGTTCCACGCCCTGAGCCGCCAGGCGAGATAGCAGCCCCCGCCCCATTTCATCGATATGAGAAACATCCCGCAGGAACAGATGCACCTCTTTTTTGTGCTGCCCGATCGCGTTTCGGATCGAGGCCTCAACCTCCGAAACGTACTCGCCGGCGAGTTGCCCGTCGATCGCGATTGTGGCGCCGCCCGGGTTATTGACGATTTGAATCCGAATCATTTTAGTAGAGTCCCCTTCGGTGTGGATCAATGCAGGCTTCGCGCCAACATGTAAACGCTGAAACGGCACAAATTACGCATGGTTGGCCACGCCGAAACTCGGCAAAAGATGATTCGGCAGGCGCCGTTCGTTTCCAACGTTAATCGCCGTGATGCTTCTTGATCCGCCTCGGCGCCGCATCGGCACGTGCCCAATGTGCCGATGCGGTTTAGGCGCGAACGTCTGTAAGCCGTTGACTCCATTTGACCGTTTTCTGGCGTCTGATCTGCAATTTCCGGGTACGAGGAACGGCAAATGCGAAGAACTCTTTTAACGACGTTTTTACTAACGGCTGCCTGCCTGGTTATGTTGACAGGTTGCCAACGGGCCGCCAGCGCGGCTCGCGAGGAAACAGATCTCATTCCGATTCAGGTCCGCACCGCGGCGGTGGTAGAACGGCAGGATTCAGTCGCTGCCAGTGGCTCTGTCGAGGGATCGGAAACAACCGACGTAGCTTTCCAAGTCCCAGGCAAGGTCGCCCGGGTATTCGTGGATGAAGGTCAGCATGTCAACAGAGGACAGTTGCTGGCCGAGCTCGAACCCACTGACTACCGCAATGCGCTCGACGCGGCAAGTGCCCAGAAGCAAGTCGCGGAAGCCCTGGCGCAAAAGGCGGACGCCGGACCGCGAAAACAGGAAGTGGAAGAAGCTCGCATCGACCTCAATCGTTGGGAGGACGAGTACAAGCGCATGCGGTTCCTCGTCGAGCGAAAGAGCCTGCCTCCGAACGACTTTCAGAAGATCGAGGCGGCTTATAACGCCGCGCGGGAGCGTTATCAGATGGCCGTCGAGGGAACGCGACTGGAAGATAAAAACGCAGCCATGGCCCAGGCCCTTGCCGCGAAGGCGCAAGCCAGCGAGGAATCGAAGCGGCTGGGTGATACGCGGTTGCTGGCTCCTATCGCCGGCAACATATCGCTGCGACGAATTGATCCCGGCCAGACGGTTGCCGCAGGCGCCGCAGTGTTTTCGATCGTCAACCTCAATCCCGCGAAGGTGCGCGTAGGTGTTCCTGAAGCGGAGATCGGAAAAGTGAAGCGGGGCGCGAAGGCTGAGGTTTCGCTGCCCTCGCTCGCAGGACGGTCTTTCGAGGGTCAGGTGGAAATTATCGGAGTGTCCGCCGAAGCGGCCTCGCGTACGTACGCAGTGAAGATCGTCGTGCCGAACCCTGGTCCGGTCCTCCTGAGCGGCATGGTAGCGGAGGCCCGGATCTCCGGCCCGGCGAAAGAACGGGTTCTGACGATTCCGGGCGAGGCGATTGTTCGCGATCCGCAGGGCGCGACCAACGTGTATGTATACTACCCCGAGCGTGGGCGCGTTTACGCAAGACGCATCGAAGTCGGCCCGCCNNTCGCTTCGCTATCCCCAGGTGACCATAGCCCTCACCGTAATGCTGGTCGCCTGCGGCGTTTATGCCCTGCTTCGCATGCCGCGCAGAGAAGACCCGAAGATTCATGTGCGCACAGGAATTGTGGCGGCGTTTTACCCCGGTGCATCTGCCTCGGAAGTTGAGAACCAGGTCACTCAGAAAATCGAGCAGCGGCTCTTCAAGATCGAAGGAGTACGGCGCGAGAAGACTTACTCCACCAGCAGGAACGGCGCGATGTTCGTCAATGTCGAGTTGGAAGACAGCCTCCAGGACACGGAAAAATTCTGGTCCAAGCTGCGGCTCGACATGGCGGAATTAAAGGCTACCGAGCTTCCCGACGGCGTAATGGGCCCGGTGGTCGATTACGACTTCGGCGATACGGTCGCCGTTCTGATGGCGATTCATGGCGACCATTACGATTACCGCCAACTGAAAGACTATGCGGAGCGGATCGAGGCCAATATCCGTCGGATTCGCTCTGTATCGAAGGTCAAGCGAATCGACGAGCAGAAGGAGGCGATCGAAGTAACCGGCTCACTCGACCGGCTTTCGCAATATGCCGTAACCCCGGATCAGGTCATGAGAGCGCTCCAGGGCCGCAACATGGTCCATGATGCCGGGTCTGTTCCGACTGAACACGGAAAGCCACCGATCGAAACCACTGGCGCCTTTCAGACTGAGGAGCAACTCCGGCACGTGATGGTCGACGTGACACCGACGGGACAGCCGGTGTACATAGGCGACGTTGCCCAGGTCCAGCGCATGTACAAGGACCCCACGCAATACGCGCGTTCCCGCGGCGAGCGCGCAATCCTGCTTTCCGTCGAGATGCAGGAAGGCAACAACATAGTCGATTTCGGCAACGAGCTCCGCGCTTCTCTGGATAGCCTGCGCCCGCTTCTTCCGCCCGACCTGAAGATCGACATGGTTGCGGATCAGCCCAAGGTGGTGGCTCAGCGCGTGAAAGACTTCATACGCGAGTTCGGCATCGCCATCGCGTCGGTGATTCTGGTCACCATCGTGCTTCTGCCCTTCCGCGTGGCTCTGGTTTCGGCGGTCGCCATTCCGGTGACCGTCTCCGCTACATTCGGCCTACTCAACGCCTTTGGCATCGAGCTGCATCAGGTCTCGATCGCCGCGCTCATTGTCGTGCTCGGGATGGTGGTGGATGACGCCATCGTGATTACGGATAACTACATCGAGCTGCTCGATGAGGGGGTGGATCGGGAAGAAGCAGCATGGCGCAGCGCTAGCGAGCTTGCGATTCCGGTGCTTACCGCGACCCTCACCATCATCTGTTCCTTCCTGCCGTTCCTGATGCTTTCGGGCGCTACCGGTGAGTTCATTCGCGCGCTGCCGCTGACCGTGGCGATCGCCCTCGCAACATCCTTTCTGGTTGCAATGGTCCTGACGCCGCTCTTGGCGCGCTTCTTTATCCGCAAAGGCCTTCATAACGCGGAGACCGCTGAACAAGGGAAAAAGCGCCGTTCACCGCTCGAACTCTTGCAGGTGATCTACAACCGCGTGATTGTCCTGGCTATGAGACGGAAACCAATTGCCCTCGCCGCGGGCGTTCTTGCCGTGATCGGAGGCGCATTGACGCTGCAACATATCCCTCAACGGTTCTTCCCGTTTGCGGAGCGCGACCAGTTCGTGGCCGACGTCTGGCTTCCCGAAGGATGGAAGGTGGAAGCGACGGATTCCGCGGTGCGGCGCATCGAAGCGGTGCTCCAGGATGAAAAGGAGGTCGTCAACTACACCTCGTTCGTGGGATCGAGCGCGCCGCGCTTCTACTACAACGTGAATCCACAGTTGCCGGATAAGAACTACGCGCAATTGCTTGTCGCGACAACGTCGGCGGAGGCCACGCCGCGGCTGGTGGAGGCGTTGCGCCCGAAGCTCGCACAGGCCGCGCCCGAAGCGCGTGTGTTCCTTCGGGAACTGCAGCAGGGGCCGAGCCAGGAAGCCGCGATCGAAGTCCGTATCACGGGCGAGGACGACAAAGTCCTCGAGCGCCTGGGTAGTCAGGTGGAGAACGTTCTCTCGCACGCTCCCGGCGCGCTGGACGTTCACAACGACTGGCGCGAGGATGCGTATCGTCTCAAGGTCAACGTCCGCCAGGAGGTTGCCAACCGTTTGGGCTTCACGAACGTCGGCATCGGCGAGGAACTTGCCGGTGGATTCGATGGGGCGCCGGTTACTACCTACTGGGAGGGTGATCGCGATGTGGCGGTTTCATTGAGGCTGGCGCCAGCGTTCCGCCAGAACCTGCAGGACGTTTCCAGTACGTATGTGATTTCTCCTGTGACTGGCGCGCGCGTACCGCTGAACAGCATCGCAACCGTGTCACCGGTCTGGGACCCTGGCCGGATCGTCCGGCGCAACGGCGTCCGTACCTTGACGGTGCGGGCTTGGAGCGGCGGAGGCGTACTGCCGAGCCAGGTACTGACGCGCGTCAAGCCGGCGGTCGATTCGATCCCGGTTCCCCCCGGGTATCGCATCTGGTATGGCGGTGAATTTGAAAACCAGAACGACACCTTTCCCGAGATGGTGAAAGCGCTGCTCGTCAGCATGATCGCGATTTATCTTATCCTGATGTTTCAGTTCCGTTCCGTCATCGATCCGCTGGTGGTCATGGCAGCGATTCCGCTCGGGTTGCTGGGCGCGTCGCTCGGCCTGCTGGCGACAGGGAATCCCTTCGGCTTCACGGCGTTCCTGGGCATCGTAAGTCTTGGCGGCGTTGTTGTGCGCAACGCCATCATCCTCGTCGACTATACCCGCGCCCGAATGGCGGAAGGCGTGGCAATAGAGGAAGCCGCCGTCGAAGCGGGCGAGCGCAGACTGCGCCCCATTTTTCTGACGACCATGGCGGCGGCAGTCGGGGTCACTCCGATGATCCTCTCCGGTTCGAGTATGTGGTCGCCCCTGGGGAGCACCATCGCATTCGGACTTGTCGGTTCGATGTTCTTCACGCTGATTGTGATTCCCGTGCTGTATGTGATCGTTCACAAGCGCGGCTCCCGTCCAAGTCCGATCATGGCGGCCGCGCTGCTCGCCATCATTTGCGGCGTCGCGGCGCATGCTCAGACTCGTACCCTTACGCTGGACGAGGCAGTTTCGCTTGCGGCGCGGCACAATTCCACGGTCAAGATCGCCGGCGAGAAGGCCAACCAGATGGATGCGCGCATCCGCGAGGCCAGGGCGAGTTACTTCCCGTCGCTCGCGAACGATTCCAGCACTATGCACATTAGTAATCAACAGCGGATCGAGATCCCGCAAGGCGCTCTGGGCGTGTACCCACAGACGGGGCCTCTGCCGGGCTCGACCGTGTCGCTTGCGCAGGGCAACTCGAACTTCCTGCTGAGCACAACGACGTTGTCTCAACCGATCACACACTACTTTAGAACTCACGCGGAGGTGAATGCGGCTCGCGCCGATGCCGCCGGTGCGCGCGCCGATTCGCGCCGCGCGGCTGATGAGATCGCATTCAAAGTCAAGGATCTCTTTTACGCCATTCTCGCAACTGAGCGCCGCTGTGACGCGATCGGCGCGCAGATTCGCGCCGCCCAACAGCGAACGGTGGAGACCCGAGATGCCATCGATACGGGTGTGGCGCTTGAGATGAAGGCGGCCGAAGTCAGGGTGCAGATCGCGCAGGCGCAACACGCGCGCGGTCAGTTGCAGGACGCCGTAGCTGACATGAAGCTGGAACTCGCGGACATGGCCGGGCTGCCACTCGATACGGAATTGGCATTAACCGCACCTGCCGGTCCGGAGCCGGACCCCGCGCCGGAAGCCGCCTCCGCGGTGAAGGCGGCTCTCGCTCATAACCCCGAGATCGATGCTGCTGCACATCAGTTGGATAAGGGACGGGCCGCCGTTAGCGCTGCCCGGGCCGAATTCATTCCCGAAATCGGAGCCTTTGCGCAGTACATTCACGAGAATGGCGCCCCCTTCGTGTCCCCAAATAACGGAGCGGTCGGGCTGCACCTCACATGGACGGTGTTTGAGTTCGGTAAGCGTCGCGGTCAAGTCTCGGAGCGTCAGGCGCAGGTTGCGCAGGCCGAAGAGAATCTGGCTCAGGTGCGGCGGCGCGTTCAAATCGATGTCGAAAAGGCGGTTCGCAAGCTGAACCGCGCCGAGACCGCTCTCGATTCGGCAAGGCAGTTATTAGCATCGACGACGGAGGCGCGCCGCGTCACGTCG
>PLDF01000198.1 GCA_003135055.1 Bryobacterales bacterium
ACTGCCGTTTTTAGGTTTACGGCTTCCAGGTGAGTGAGTCTCACCCTGTAGCCTTGCACGATCGCTTGCGTTGGCCTTGGTGGCGATAGGCAGGCTGAGGTCCTGATAGAAAGCCAGGGTATCGCTCCTGAGACTCTTGGGGCATATCCGTGAAATGGCCATCCAATTTGTGCAGCAGTTTCGCGTACGCGGCAGTCAGTCAGGCTTCGGCGCCCACGAGAAGTGATCCGGTAGTGTTCGATTGAAGCGACCCACACGCATAGAACGGGATTGGGAGCAGAGGGGAAGCCATCATCATCCACGCCGTAGGCGTGCAGACGAGTGTCGGGGGACAGGCGGTAGCATCCGCGCGGGAGGCGGGTTGCGCGGGGACGGAGATTCGTTCGGGGAGGGGCGAGCGTCTATCGTGCCGAGCCGGCACGCTGGAGTTTGTAGCGGAGGTATTGAAAGTATTCCGGACCGGCTTGCATCTCGGACCTCTTCGATCACCGGAACGAAGTACGCCTGGGAACGGATCGTTCCCAGAGGCGCGGCGCGGGCGGGCCGTATGAGCGGCCGCGCCGCAGCCAGAACGAACGCATCCTCAACCGCTTCAAACCGGCGCCCGCGCTCATGCAGTTGGGCCGCCAGCACCCGGTCCGCGCGGCGGACGACGCCACACGTGCCCGGAGTCGCACGGTAGGCGTATATGCCGGTGAGGTTTTTCATCAATCTTGCATACGTCATCTCGAATTCTCAAAGCGACGCCGCGGGGGCTGAAGCTCCGCACCACAAGGCGTGCAAAGCTCAGCCGAATGAGGACCCTCCGGGTTTACGCCGGGAAGAGATTCGTCATCCACGCAGTCCAGGCGGACTGGTCGCGCGCCACGACGGCCGCTGCCGTGTCGCCGTAGAGATAGAAGCTCACTGTGACCCACGCTTTCTCGCCGGCGGGGCACGCGGTGGCAAACACCGCACCCGGAGCGGGCAGATCGACGCGTAACAGCGTGTGTGGATTCCCGGCGGCATTGACCGACTCCACGATGCCGCTCAATGGAGGGGCGCCGTCGCCCGCATCGCGCCGCTCGCCCGGCGCTGCCCCCGCGAGATTCAGGGCGCCCGCAAGCTTCTCCCATGCGCCCGAGGCCGCCGGCATCGCTAGGAGTTGGATTTGCGAACTCGGCTGGCCGGCGAAGTGCTCCAGATACAGCCGCAGAATGCGGAAGAATGAGGGCCAGCCGGATTCGACACCGGTCAGTTGATCGTCCCAATCGTCGGTTTCGGCGAAGAGGCTGTGCACCACGCGCACCATGCATGTGCCACCGCCGCGGGCCTCCACAATCCATTCGGTGGCCACGGTGGGCGCGTTCGGCCCCCAGGACCCTTCCTTCACGAAGCGATGCGGCGCGTCCCATTCGGTGATCGTGGCGACGGAGTCCATGCCCCCTCCGAAGTGGGTAGTTTCGGCGCCGCCGATGCGGCCATCGATCTCGGTGGGCACAAACCATGCGCCCACGCCCGGACCGGTGGCGATCGCTTGCCACACCTGTTCCGGGGTGCCCGGTACTTCCACTTCCACCTGCACCGAACGGCGTCCGTTCGCTTCTTTCTTTACGCTCATACTGCGGTCTCCTTGTTTTTTTGGGGTAACGGGTGCGCCACCAGAACGAGGCGGTGCGTGCGTCCGCCCAGGGCGGAAGCGTCGTGATAACGCGCCGCGAGCTGAGTGATCGCGGCGGTGAGTTCGCTGCTGAATTGCGCGCGCTCGGCGGCCGAGCGGAAGCGGATCTCGGTGTCGATCGAGAGCGTGGCGAGGCGCTTGCCGGTTTCGCGCGCGCGGGTGGCGAGTTCGCCGACTTCACGGACGGCACGGGCCGCCAGCGCGATCAGATAGCCCGCCGAGAGGCGGTCGCGGCTACGCCCAGGGTCGGACGCCGCGGGGCCCATGGCGGCGGGCGACACTACGTAAGACGACGCGGTGGCTTCCACCAGGCGCTCTGTGATGCCGCCCCACTTGCGTTCGCTGGTTGGGCGCACCAGGTGATGACTCTCGAGGGCGCGCAAGTGGTAGTTCACTTTTTGGCGTGGAAGGGAGAGGCGCGCGGCCAGGGTGGCTGCCGACGCGGGCTCCGACAATTCGGCCAGGAGCCGCGCGCGGATCGGGTCGAGCGCGGCGGCGGCGGCCTGCGGAGACTGTATGACCTCGACATCCAGCACGAGAATATTAGAACATTGACAAATTAAGTTGTCAAGAGAAAAAGCGACGCCGTGGGCCCGGCTGTGCGCTCGAAGGGGGCCCGGCCCAGATCGATTCCGACCGTTACCAGATCAGCGCGAAGGCGGGAGATGCCGTCAGCAAGGAGATGATGAACGGGCCCATGCGAACAGTTCGGACACCGTTTGGGTTCGGCGAAGTGGTAATGTTTGCGTTCATGCGCTGCGCTGGCCGGCTGAGCGGATCTCGGCTTTCGATCCGGGATTATTCGGGGCGGAGCCGCGCACATACCTGGCACGCGGCGGTTTATTTACAATCGCGGCCCGGCCTAATTGTCTTGGTGGCGGGCATGGAAACAGAATTGCAATGGGAATTCATTATGAAAAAGCATCGGTCACTAGTTTTGAGTTGCTTATTGGCAGTCACATGTTTGTTTGCGAAAACGACAATTGATTATGATCACAAGGCCAACTTTGCGAGTTATCACACTTATTCGTGGATTGGCGTCAATGTGCAGGAACCCCTTTGGAAAGACAGGATCATTAGCGCGGTCGATAGCCAGTTGACTGCCAAAGGCTGGCAGATGGTGGCATCTGGCGGTGACGCAGCGGTGTCGGCTGTTGGCGCGACTCACAACCAACAAACGGTGGACACGTTTTATGACGGAATGGGAGGCTTTGGAGGAGGTTGGGGGCACCGAGGCTGGTGGGGTGGCGGAGGTGTGGGCGGCATGGGTATGTCAACCAGCGAGGTTGAAAACACCCCGGTCGGCACCCTTCACATCGACATATTCGACGGTAAGACGAAGAATGTAATCTGGCACGCGGTGATATCGGATGCGCTCTCTTCGAAGCCGGAGAAAAATGAAGACAAAATGAGGAAAGGGGTCGAGGACGCTTTTAAGAAATTTCCAGCTAAGGGGAAGGGCTAAGCGGAACTCGACGAAGTGCCGCGCTGCCAGAGCCCGACTGCGGAAGTGGCGCCGATCGCCAGAGCTACGCGCAAGCGCCGGCGCTTCCCGAGGGCTGCGAGACATGCAAGGGCGAACCCCTGCGACAAATATCACGTTCGTGAATCGGCGCCGTAGGAGCGAACACATAGGGCCAACGCACGGGAGCGCCGGCCCGAATCTGCGGCCTCCACCAGCGGCGGGCGTTTGCCGCGAACATTCCCGGCCTTAGAAACGTCCAGTCGAGTCCTGAGTTCTCGATCAGCCGCTCGATTTCCTCCGCCAGCGCTCTGGACGGGTTCGGCTGCTGGAAGAAGGGATGTGATGTCTTGAGCGGAGCGGAGAGGCATACGATGCGCCGCGCGTGCTTCGCGATCCGCTCCAAACCGGGAGCAACTGCGGCCGGCGGCGCGGACCACGCCAGGAACCGTATCGACGCCATCCAGGCATCCATCAAGGCCCGCGGGGACGGTGAGATTTCCGCGCATTACCTCAACGTTGGGCGGCAAACGAGCGGCCTCCGGGTTGCGCACCAGTGCGCGGACTCGCACGCCCGAAGCCGTCAATTGAGAGACAACCTCGCGGCCAGCGGTTCCGGTACCAATGATGAGGACACGGCTCATACAGAACCATCGTACGGCTTCGCCTTCATTTGGACCTATAGCCGGCGTCCCGCGGAAGTGGAAAAGGCCATGCGGGTTCGTTGCGCCACATCTCGGAGTTGTGGTCGGCCGTCCCCCCGATGGTGTAGCCTGTTTTTGTGGAGACGCCAGACGCTGTCGAAGTCCTTATGGTCGATGGGCGCGAGATCCGCATTACCCACCCGGATAAGCTCTATTTCTCCGGACAGGTGAAGGTCTCCAAGCTCGAACTGGTGCGTTACTACCTGTCGGTAGCCCCCGGCGCTCTGGCCGGCATCGCCGATCGCCCCGTCGTGCTTAAGCGTTTCGTCGACGGCGCTGAACGCGAAGCGTTCTATCAAAAGCGTGCGCCGAAGGATCGCCCCTCCTGGCTCCGCACCGTGGTTTTGTCATTCCCCTCAGGTCGTACCGCGGAAGAGGTCGTTGTCGATGATGCTGCCGGCCTGGCCTGGATAGTGAACCTCGGCTGCATCGAACTCCATCCCCACCCCGTCCGGTCGCGCGATCTTGACCATCCTGACGAACTCCGCGTTGACCTCGATCCCGGGCCCGGCGTTCCCTGGGAGCACGTCCGCACGGTCGCGCTCGAAGTCAAAGCCCTCCTTTCCGACCTGGGCCTCCACGGCTGGCCCAAAACCAGTGGTTCCCGCGGCATGCACATCAACGTCCGCATCCAGCCTGCGTGGACCTTCGCCGAAGTGCGCCGCGCCGCCGTGGCGCTCTCGCGCGCCGTCGAACGCCGCCGGCCTGACATCGCCAGTTCCAAGTGGTGGAAAGAGGAGCGGCACGGCGTCTTCCTCGACTACAACCAGAACGCCAAGGATCGCACCACCTGCTCCGCCTACTCCGTCCGCCCGCTCCCCGACGCGCGCGTTTCCACACCCCTCGACTGGCGTGAGGTCCCGGACTGCGACCCCGCCGGCTTCACCATCTTCACCGTGCCCAAGCGCTTCGCGATTATTGGCAACCCGCATGCCGACATGGACCGCCACCCCGGTTCGCTTGAAAAGCTCATGGAACTCGCCGCCAAAGATGAAGCCGAGGGCCTCGCCGATGCCCCTTGGCCGCCTCACTTTCGCCGCGCAGAGGGAGAGGCGCCGCGAGTGGCGCCATCACGCGCTCGCTCCGCCCCCAAGCCGCGAGCCAAAATGCCTCTTATCACCGTCGCCAACTCGCCCGATCGCGACGCTGCCCTCGCCGGCCTCGAACGCTGGAAAGCCAAACACCCCGCCGCCGCGTTTCTCGCCGTGGACGACGTCCTGGTCGACTCCATGCGCGGCCGCTCCTCCACCTGGACCCGTATTCGCGTCAACCTGCGCCACGTCCCCGAAGACATCCGGCCTCGCCAGGAAACGCCCGATCCCGATGACGATCCCACCCGCCAGTGGCGCGAATTGCGCGCTGGCCGTGGCTCTAAGAAGACCACCTGACAGCTTTTCTAACCCCAAGACAGTTCACTAAACTTCTTTGAGCCGGCAAGATGGCCCGTTGTTGCCGGCGCGCTGACATTCAAGAACGGATTCGTCGAGGGCATTCCGTTTTTCAACAGGAACGTGCTACGCGTTTGACCGGAGGAGGGCTCGCAAGCCAGGAACGTTCGGCGGGTCTGCCGTAGCCTTCTCGGACCATTTTCCGGCGGGCCGGTCATCCGGCCAAGGATCAGGCCACACTTCCGCCGTTTCCGGCCAATTGCGAGGTCGCTCGGGGCTGCGGGATCAATCTGAGCTTTGTACGAGTGGCCGACGACTCGCTCGGGGACTATGAGAATGCTTTTTCCGGGCCGAGCGTCAGCCGTACGTGAGGTCGGTGCTCTGTCCGACCTCGATAATATATCCGTCAGGATCGCGGATGTAGCAGCGCGTCTCGCCGTATTTGGGGATCGGCTGCGTGATGAACGTCGCTCCTCGACTTTTCCATAATTCATAGCACGCTTGAATATCCGCAACGCGGAAATTCATAAAGCTGTTGATGTGATTCGGGTCGGGGACGCTGAGCGTTACCGTCGGCTTATCCGGGGTNNGCGACGGTGAGAAAATGTGCGATGCTGATCCCCTCTCTCGGGGGCATCTCATAGCTCTTCTGCTCGATTTGTACGCTGCTCATTTGACGACTCCAATTCCAATATGGTACATCTGGCACGCCAGCCCAGGGCAGCCCGGCATGGATGACGCGCAACTCATAGACAGCCCCCGGGAACGGTCCGCTCTCATCTTTGTCCAGTTCGGCGACGATTCACCAGAAGCGGTCACATTCCGGTAACCGGTCTTCAGGCCCGACGGAATCTGCACAACTTCCGTTAAGCGTCCGGTCGACGCCGTGTTGACTGGTCAGGCGGCGCTGAACCTGCGAGCGCTGCGG
>PLDF01000246.1 GCA_003135055.1 Bryobacterales bacterium
CCGCCGTAGGGAGTCAGATTCTTACCGGAGAAGTCATAGGGCGTGGAAGCATTGATTTTATTGGGCTCCGGCGCAGTCTCTTCGGGGCCTTGTTTTACGGGGGTTTTGGCGCTATCCTTTTTTCTGTCTGTAACCATTTGGGTGACCTCCTTGGGGTCGGTCTGCGAAGTTGGAACCTTCGCAAACTTCTGTTTTACCCCAATATTTACGGGGTCCCCAAATGGTTCGCTACGCTTCCACCTTCACGCGGCAAGCCGCAGGCGCGCATAGCTCAGGTAACAGAACCCTTTTTGAAATGTGCGATTCAGATCAACTTGCTTTCGTCTGGCGGGCGGGAGGATATTCAAATCCCTGCTCTTTCTTGGCGCTTTCCTGAAAATTCTCGCGTGAGCTCAGAGCAGACGGCACTTTCGCTTCCGCTAAGGGTGGGGTCAGCGGCGGAGTTGGTGCGCCCGCTTTGGCCGTCTCTTTCGGACCCGGCCAAGGTAGTGCTGATGTGCGTTCCCGAGCCTGGCGGTGAGGCTCTGGAAGCCGCCGCCGCGAGGGCAAGAGGCCGGCACGCCCGCGTGCTGAAGACCGCGGGCCAAGCGATGGTTGGGGACTCGCAACTAGCGATGCAAGATTTTGGTGAAACATAGCGAAGCATGACGAACGCGAGTTCCGGTTGCGACCGCGGAAGCCGCCAGCACGGAGCGAATGGGCAGCCTGGGCGTTGGCATACAAGATCCTGATGCAGCACGCACGTATGAGCGGGAGCCGGAAGCGTCGGTCGGTTCGACTCGGCGATGGCCTGAAGCGGGCTCGGCCCTACAACCAACGATGTGCCGTCCGGATCATGTACGCGACGAACGCCGTTGCCAGTCAGTGGCGAGTCCATGGACGCTACGTCGCCCGTGAGAGCGCCACTCACGAGGGCAATCCCAAGGCTGTTGGGTTCAATGGCCGCGGAGAATCCATCTAAGGAAATGGCGAAGCCGCTTCGGGACGCGGAATCGCAAGAGAACGCTTTGAAAATGTGCGATTCAGATCAGCTGCTTTCATCTGGCGGTCTGCTATTCCGGTTTGGAATCCACGATCTCGGCCGACATCTTTCCGCCGTTTCACGGTGGTACCCGGATTGATCGATAGTCAATCGATCAGGTTCCTGTTAATCGAGAAGGGATCGTATTCAAATCCCGCGTCTTTCTTCTTTTTTTCCCGCTGCTCCCGAAGATTGCTGAACGGATCGCGTTGTGGCAAGTCTGCATGGCTGGACGCTCCGTTGCCTACTGCTGGCGGCGGGAACGGCGCGATACTGGATCGTTGGCGGCGGCGCCGGAGCCGCGAGACGTAGACGCGAAATTGCGCGTACGACGTATCGATCCCATCCTTTCTCGCAGCCTCCCAGACCTCTTTGAGCTTCATTCCCGCAGCCAAGCCGGCTTGAATCTCTCCCCAAGCCCAGGTCACTTGCCCTATCTTGGTAGCGGGCTGGGCCGATGGAAGGGAACGCAAGTGAACTAGGTCCGATCTTGATCTTCTTCGGCGGGGTTGTGGAGTTGTGCCCATAGACATCGCCCAAATTGCTCCCTCATATATATAGGCAATGGCGAGGATCAGTCGGGACGTTCATTCGCAGCTTTTTTGGCAGTGTGCAACAGTTTGTGAACACTTTGTGAACACTTTGTGAACAATCTGCAACTTTTCTCGGCGTCCACGGAGGAGTGCAACAACTTGTGAACAAAGTGCAACAGATTGCAACAACCACGGCAGCAAAAGACCCCTCCCAGACAACCAAAACCCGGTAGTGGAACATAAAGGATCGTCTGACGTGGTGGCGGTTTTGGCTTTGTAGTTGGCTCACGCCAAGCCACTTTAGGCGTCCGACGATCCGGGCGGTTGTCTGACACTTCGTCCGACGGCCTACCTTTTAAGCGAAAATCGCGTCCCGAAGTGCCTCCGTCATTACCTTATTAAGTAGAGGGGCAATTATGCCAAGACGAACGATTCGGTTGACCGCTGACATAGATGAACGACTCCAATCGACGGCAAAAGTGAAAGGCTACGCCAACCCGAGCGCCTTCCTCAGAGCCGCGATTGACCATGAATTGAGCGGACGTGAAGACACGCTGATTGGGGCTGAGGAGCGACTCGCCGCCAGCATGGAACAGATGCGGCGGGAGATCTTTCGCCTGGGCCGAGCCCAACAAGCCCTATTTGCCTTTGTAGACAGCCTCGCCAAGGTTTTGCTGACATGCGTTCCCGAACCCGGCGGGGAGGCAATGGAAGCCGCTTTTGCGAGAGCACGAGGCCGGCACGCCCGGTTGCTCAAGAGCGCAGGCCAGGCGATGGTCGGAGACTCGCAATTGGCTATGCAGGATTTGGTGAACCATGGCGAAGGATAAAGAGCGGTAGTTCCGGCTCCGACCGTGGAAGCCGGCCACGCGGCGCGAGGGCGTAACAAGGGCTCGGCCTACAAGAGCGCAATGCACATGCTCGCAAGGAGCAGCTCTCTGTCTGTAGACAAGAGCCCATGATGGTTTGAAATCAGCAACTTGTGATTTCGCATCGTCGGCCCGGCGAAGGTACGTGATGGCGGGCGTGTTAAAAGGATGGATTCGTGCTCCAAATCATCCTCTCTTTCCTTGTGGCGATCCGAGTCTTCTTTCGCAGTCGAAGGGATACTGCCCTCGAAGTCCTCGCCCTCCGACAACAGGTCGCCGTGCTGAAACGAAAACAGCCGTGGCCCAATTGAACTGCTGGGATCGATTGTTCTGGACGGCACTCCGCCAGTGTTGGTTCCGCTGGTCGGACGCCCTGGTCCTGGTGAAACCGAAACCGTGCTCGGCTGGCACCGCGCCGGCTTCCGTCTCTGTTGGCGCTGGCGATCCCGGCCACTCGGCGGACGACCGAAAATCACTAAGGAGATTCGCATTCTGATCCGACGATTGGCGCAAGAGAACCAGGGTTGGGGAGCCCCGAAGATCCACGGTGAACTTCAGACACTCGGTTTCGTCGTCTCGGAGCAGAGTGTGGCGCGGTATCTGCGACGCATGCGGCATCGCGGCGACCGTGCCAAGAGTTGGCTGACGTTCTTACAGAATCATCGCGAGGTGATTGCAGCGTTCGGCTTTTTTACGGTGCCGACGTTGACATTCCAGCTGCTCTACAGCTTTTTTGTGATCGAGCACGGGCGCCGCCGGATTCTCCGTTTCAATGTGACTGACCACCCGACGGCGGAATGGATCGTCCAACCACTGCGCGAGGCATTCCCCGAAGCAGGTCCGTATCGATATGCCATCTTCGATCGAGATTCGACGTTCAGTGAGGAAGCCCATCCCGGTATCCGCTTACGAATTGCGCGCCGATGCCGAAGATGTCACGCACCGGCGACACCGCGGGGTCCGGCGCTGTGTATTGGCCTTACCTCTTTATCGGCCGTGGAAGATGGGAGGCCGGTTTTCTGCTTCAGCCTTGCGACCCTCGATGAAATCTTCCGAACCGAAAAGCGACACGTAACCCGCCTCGAGTTTTGCGTAAGCAGCAGCATCCGCCGATTCATTGATCGCCAAGTGCGCCGCTGCCAACGTGGCCTTGATGCCAATCGGGCGCAGGCGGCGATCCTGTTGGCTATGTCGATTCCGGCTTTGAGGGCCGCGTCCTTGTTGGGAGCAACCTCCTGAACGGTGCCCATCCTATACGCCGTCTGCGCGTCCCAACGATCCCCGGTGAGCATGTATCGCATTGCATTTGCCCAGCCGGCCTCCCTGGCAAAGCGGACCGGCGCGATGCCCGGGACGCGGCCGTGCGCGTTTTCGTCCTGGCCGTACCGCACGTCTGCGCTCGCAACGCGGATACGCCCTTCTGGGGGCAACCGATCTTTCCACTTGGATAGGACGCCGCGACCGGACTTTACTGCTCCTCACCGTCCAGACTGGCCTTCGGGTCTCCGAGTTGATAGGCCTCACTTGCCAGGACCTTGTCTTGGGAGCGGGTGCTCATGTCCACTGCCAGGGCAAGGGCAGAAACATCGATGCACGCCTCTCCGTCCAGAAACGGCAAAAATGTTGAAAGCCTGGATGCGGGAGCGCCATGGCCGCCGGGACGATCCGCTTTTCGTCACCATCCGAGACGGAAAGCTCAGCCGCGATGCCGCTACCGCGACAGCATGGTTCTACTCTTGCGGTTTCTTTCCCGACAACGAAACAAGCCGATTACGGGGCTCGACCTGACGGATCTCGATCCTCCCGCAATCCTCGCGTTCCTGTCCCATCTTGAACAGGAGCGTAAGAATGGCGTCTCCACGCGAAATGTCCGCCTATCCGCGAACCACGCGTTCTTTCCTTTTAAACGCGCGCGACAACGAGCCATCGATTACCTGGAATACGAGGAGATTGACGCCATTCTCAAGACGAATCGACCGGACCACGCCGCAAGGCAGCTGTGATTATGCTCTGCTGGCGACCATGTTCAACACCGGCGCCCGCGTCCAGGAGATCGCCGATCTGCGCGCCTGTGATCTCCAACTGACCAAGCCCTTTCAAGTGAGACTATTTGGCAAAGGGAGAAAAGAGCGATACTGCCCGTTATGGCCGCAGACCGCCGCGGTGCTGAGAGCGTTCAGCGATCAACGGGCCCTGGAACTGCGGTCTGAATCTCGGGTGTTTCTGAACCATCGCGGCCGTCCGCTCACCCGCTTCGGAATCCGCTACATCCTCGCCAAGTGTCTCGGCCTAGCTTGCGCCAATGCTCCGAATCTCCGCAAGAAACGACTGCACCCCCACAGCGTTCGTCACAGCACGGCGGTCGCCCTCCTGAAGTCGGGCGTGGACTTATCGACCATCAGTCATCTGTTGGGGCATGCCAGTCCGAACACGGCGAACCGCTACGCGAAAGTCGATCTCGAAATGAAGCGCCCAGCCATTGGCAAGGTCAAGCCGGTCCCACGTCGCTCCCGCACGCCATGGGGCAAGGACCGTACGATCCTTGACTGGCTGGAGTCCCTGTAAGCCCGAGGAAATGTGGAGTTGGAAACCGGGGAACCCGCGATTCGACGGGGTTGCCACGCGTCAACTCCACATTACGGACAACTTCACATTAATCGAAGATCAGCGAGGGGTGGCTCAGCAAATCAAGGCTCGTCTCGATAATTGTTCGGTGACAGATCGTGACCTGGACATCTTCGTGAAGCCTCTGTTCGAACCAGGTCTCCCATCACCCGCCGCTCAGGCGCGTTCTTCAAGTACGTGGTGAACAACTGGCAGCTTTCCAGCATTACCACGCTCGCCACGGGCCACCCGGGAGGTAGCGAATCGGTGCGCCTTACCAGCTCGGCCATCGCAGGTGCGCTTTCTACCAGCACGTTGAACGGCTTCACCGGTAGCAGCCGGGCGCCCTTCCTGCCGGTCGATGGGCTGTATCTGCCGAACGTCTACCGCGAAGATGCCCGCATCAGCAAGATCGTTCCTCTAGGTGAGAATCCGGATCGGAAGATGTATTTCAACTTTGAGGCATTCAACCTATTCAACAGCACCGAATTCACCGGAATTACGACGCAAGGCTACACGGCTTCGGGAACAGTGCTCACGCCGACCCCGGCGGCTTTCGGCGTGGGAAACGGCGACAGCGCCAACCCCGACGGCAACCTCGCTCGTCACCTGCAGTTGAGCCTCCGCTTCACGTTCTAAGCGCGGCTTCCAAGTGGGGGGCAGAGGTATTTTTCGCAACGCCGAAACTGCTATCTGTCCCCCTCTTCCTGCTTTGGCGCGATGCAAACGACCGGAACCGTCAACCGCCGCTCATTGAGCGATCAACTGTTGAATCTCCGCCTCGTAATCGCGCTTGGCAACGAGGCCCAGATGCGTGAATGCGATCCGCCCTTGACGATCGATTAGGAAGGTAGAAGGGAGCGAATCGACGCCTCCATAGAGTTCCGCAAGGCGATCATCGCCGATCATCACCGGATAGTTGATCCCCATCTGGCTCAGAAACGGCTTGACGGCTTTCCAACCATCGTCGTCCATAGAGACGCCCAGGGCTATGAATCCGCGATCCTTGTAGGCCTTCGCGAACTGGATGAACCATGGAATTTCGATCTTGCATGGGCCGCACCACGTGGCCCAAAAGTTTAGCAGAACGACTTTGCCCTTGTAATTGGAGAGCTTGACCGAGGCGCCACTGGCATTAGTGAGGCTAAAACCCGGAGCGGCTTTCCGGCTGTTGTCCGACGATGAGGCCGCATGCGCCGGAGATGACGGCGAGCAGCTTGTCAGCAGTGTGCTTGCGAGGGCGATCACGGCAAGTATTCTCCATGAGGCGTGCGGCGTCATGACTGAAAGGCTCCTCTCGTTTTGTTCGTTTGAGTGAACTGCGACGTCACGCGCTTCGACGAAATTTGCGGCAACGCCGCTACATCCCGGAGATGCGCCCGGCCTAAATGGCCGCTCGGGGCTCCAGGAGGTGCATGCCATGCATGATTGCCGCGCCAGCCCGAAGCACCGCCGCGACGTGAATCGTTTCCGTCAGTTCCGTCTCAGTCGCACCGGCATCGAGAGCCGACTTCCGGTGAATCTCGATGCAGTAAGCGCATTGAGTGGTAAGCGCAACGGCAACTGCCATAAGCTCCTTGTACTTTTTGGGGAGTGCGCCGTCGGCAAGCGCCGCTTTGTCGTAGGCCCAGAATGCTTTCGTTGCCTCCGGCGCGTTCTTCGCCAACTTCGGGAACTTTTCGAGATTGTCCATGGAATACAAGATTCATTCTCCTTTTCGCTAAGTCGGTGACATCAAACACAGACACCGGCTCCGTTGCTAGCAAGATCTAAGACACAAGAAGCGCGCCCGCCGCTAAACAACTCCCGGCAGCGGGCGCAAGGGAAGGAACTCACTTGAGGCGTATGACGCTCACATATCGAGGTCAACTTCGCGAAGAGTTCAATATCCTGACATTCGTGTAACCACTATTGCTCACTGTTTTCATTCGTACAAGTCGGCATCCCAGGCAGGATTGCAATCAACGCCCACTCCACATTTCGGCTGCAAGGAGCAGGGAAAGGCGAGTTGCAATTATGATCTTGCAACCCGCCGAAGAAAACAGAGCTAAATCAGCTTAGTAGGCGGCGATTCCGTTGAACCCGGCGTTGGATGTGGGCAGGACCGCTCCAGCGTTCGCGGTCAATACGCCAGTGCCCTGATTGATGGACCAAGCTCCGATGGCGCCATTGCCCGAATTTAGGGAAAAGAGAAAGTGGCCATCGCTCGATATAGCCAGATCAAGGATCGTGGCGCCAGGGACAAGAGCGGCTTCGCCCGTGCCGATTGCAGTAAAGCCACCTGACGTGGAAAGCGAGTAGCCATTGATGATGCTCGCTGCGCCGGTCGAGGCGTAGACGAATCCCTTCGGCGTCACAACCACCCAGCATGCGCCGGCAAAAATAGGAGTGGTGTCTACGGTCGTGAGTGCGGCATTATCGGCCACCGAGGTTGAGGTGACGTTGGGACCGCCGACAGTAATGAGAAGGCCGTTGGTCGGTGATGTCGTGAAGTCGAAGATCCCAGGATATGAGGTGACAGTAGCAGCGCCCAAGGTGCCGTCTGTATTGACCGGAAACGAGTCAATCTTGCCCGTGGTTCGTTCCGAGACTAACAGAACTTTACCATCTGCCGAAAACGTAAGGGAACTGCCGCCTGAAAGTCCGGTAGTCAGATAGCCGGTAGCGTTCGGAATTCTACTTAAGTGGCCGTTTTCCAGGTTGAAGCCAACGACGTTACTGTTTCCCGACGCATTCAGGACGTATACAAGGTTTCCCGACTGTGCGATCGCATTGGGGAAACCACCACCAGTGGATACGACACCAGTCGGTATCAGAAATGCGCCAATCACTGCAAAGGACGAAATGGTGCCGCTCGCTGCATTCACTGCCAGCAGAAAACGGGAGTCTGAGGTGAGCAAGAGCGAATGCTGAGAGGCGAGAGGATCAGTTGTACCGCCAGTGCCATTTCCGCCAGTGGGCGTCTTTCCTACCGAAACTAGGGAGCCATTCGGATTTCGTAGGAACTGCAAAATGTCATTGCCCGTGTTGCTGTTTGTCATCACGAAGACAGCACCGCTGCTCGTGCTCGTCTCTTGCGCATTCGACCGGACGGTCGCCGTCAACGAGAGGGCCACCAGAAGCGCGGCCGATTTATAGGAGAAGATTTTAGACATCAACGTTTTCCCTTTCAAAAGTAGACTTAGTGGAAGAACTGAAGTTGCTTCCTGTTGTTGATTTCGGCGAAGGACGTCAAAAGTTACGGTCTATGCAATAGGAGAACTCGGCTAATTTCTAGCACAGCGGCGAACAGATGTGCCTGCTTTACGGGGCCACCGTTCGGGTCGCAAATCGGCATGGTGGTTCCCGCCCAATCGACGAACAGCTTTTCGCCGGGCTTGTGTTCCTGGCGCAGCACCACACGCTGTTTGCGACGCCAGGGCTGGTACAGCTCGCGAAAAACGCGAAGTCACGCGGCGCCGTGGGTCGCTCAATTTGGTGAACGGCAAGAGCGACACCGGCTTGGCTACGTGCCCATCCCACTGTCGGGATCACGTCAGGGGTAGTATTTGCCGCAATGCGGGCACTGGGCCACTTCTTTACGGGTGGGTTGCACGACCCGCGCCGTCTCCAGCAAGTTGCGCAACCGACCGTACGCCCGGTGGGCCTTCTGCTTGACTGCGCCGACCGTCGTAGAGGTGGCACGGGCAACCTCTTCGACACTCAAGTTATTCACCTTGAGCATCGTCAACACCTCACGCTGGCTCCGCGGCAGCGTCGCCACGAGGTCTTCGAACGTAGGAAGATTGCCGTGTTTACCCTTGTTCTCCGGGTATTCGGGCAACACATTGGCGCCAGTCTCGTGTGATGCGATACGCCGGCGTTTGCGATGGTAGTCTACCCGCACGCCCAATGCTATCGCATACACCCAAGGCAGCAGGGGCTCACTCGGATGATAAGTGTGCCGCGCCCGGTGAATGCGTAACCACAAATCCTGTAGCATGTCTTCCGCTTCAGATTTGTTACCCGGTCGGCTGGAAAAAAACCGGTAGAACTTTGGGCTGAGCAAGTCCACCAGAGCCTCTGCAGCCATAGGATCTGCCTGTTGATACTGACTCATTAGGCGCTCCATGTTGTGGCTGGCTAGCTTGGAGGCGCTATTGGCAGTCTTCATGGTCCAGGCCCGATTTGAAGTCTTCGCCTATTGCGGCAATCTTCTCTTCGTTGAGCGCTGTAATCTGGGCCTCCAGAGCTTCAAAAGAGCTACCCGTCGAGCATTCCGAAATGTGCCCGGTCTGATTGCCGCTCAGGGCTCCAGAAGGTGCGTGCCGTGCGTGATTGCCGCACCGGCCCGAAGTGCCGCCGCGACGTGAATCGTTTCCGTTAGTTCTGCCTCAGTCGCACCGGCTTCGAGAGCCGGCTTCCGGTGAATCTCGATGCAGTAAACGCATTGCGTGGTGAGCGCAACGGCAACTGCCATAAGCTCCTTGTACTTCTTTGGGACCGCGCCGTCGGCGAGTGCTGCTTTGTCGTAGGCCCAGAATGCTTTCGTTGCCTCCGGCGCGTTCTTCGCCAAGTTCGGCAACGTTTTGAGATTGTCCATGGAATGCAAGACTCATTCTCCTTGTCGTTAAAGCGGTGAAATCAAACGCAGACACCGGCTTCACTGCTAGTAGATACAAGACCAAAAACTCGCGCCCGCTGCTCGAATGATCCTGGCAGCGGGCGCAAGGGAAGGAACTCAATTCAGCCGTATGACGATCGGGCAATTGATTGAGAAGCCGGCGCTTCCGAATGCGGCGCCGCCGGGACCAGTAAGCAGGCCGTCTTGCACGAATGTCAGGATGTTGAATTCTTCACGAAGCTGACCTCGATAGCCGCTGGCGATCGCCGCTGGCGTCCATTGGTACAAATTGGCATCCCAGGCGGGACTGTAATCCAATGCTATTGTCGGGATTCCGCCCAAAGTGTTGTTGGGGCGGTGACCGTCCGCCAGGTCCGCCGACAGGCCTTGCCGTAACGGATTACTGCACTGGCCGTCCTCGGCCCCGTTGGTGGCGATGAAGATGCGCTCAATCGGGCTGGAGAAACTGTCGTCATCACCCAAATGAAGCGCCGCCATCAAGGGAGCGTAGGTATTGTGCTCGATCGCCGCCGCCAGCGGGATACTCGCATCCATCGATATATACCAGACCGGCCTTCCGAAGCTAAAGCCGTTAATCAGTTGTATGGTTACGGTCATGTTTACAGGATCAATCGCAACAACCTCGTCGTGAACCTTAGAATAGTCCACGTTGCCGTTTGGGAAATTGATATCGCTGGCGTTTACGTTGTAGGCAACGATCGGGGCGTTGTAGATAACATTGCCGGCATTCGCGATTTGAATATATGGACTATAGTTCGGGTCACCGATGGCCCCAGGCTGGTAATCGGTGGGTGGGAACTCACTGCCCGCGGGGCCGGGTGTGACACTACGCGTGGGCGAGAAATCAACGGTTCCGGCGTTAAATACTAAGTCCGCGTTTTGATCTATATTTGCAGTTCGCACGGCGTTGCCCATAAAGCTCATCTTCGCGGAGAAGTTGAGTCCCAGTTCAGCCGCCACGCCTTGATCGTCAACGTCTGTCAGGATATACCATACGTTTTGCCCACTCTTCATATGTCCCAGATCACAAGTGTCCGGTAAAGT
>PLDF01000495.1 GCA_003135055.1 Bryobacterales bacterium
GACGGCGTGTGGGGCGGGGACGCAACGGCTGCCGGCACGGTCGGCGCCGACGGCGTGTGGGGCGGGGACGCAACGGCTGGCGGCACGTTCGGCGTCCGCGGAGCGGCTGCCGGCGCTGTATCCGACGCGGCTCCGTTTGGCGTTGCGGGCGCTAGGGACGATGGGGATGCCGCGGCATTCGTTTCCAGCGAGGCGGACAGGCCAGGAGGCCTGTCCCACGTCCGGTAGCGATCCATCTTGAGCACGGTTCGCTCCAGCGCGGAGCTGTAACTGGTGAAGCAGCCTTCGAGTTGCCGGTCGTTTTCCACCAGGGCGCGCATGCACTCCATCTTCGAATCCAGGTCGTCGAGATAATGCAGCAGCAGCGCTTCGGGGAATTGCGGCACCTTGGGCGAGCCGAATTCCAGGTGGCCGTGATGGCTGAGGATCATGTGCTCCACCAGCACGCGCAACGGCGGCGGAAAATCCGGCAGAGAGCGAATCTTGTCGCCGACCATGCTCACCGCAATAGTGATATGGCCGAGCAACTGGCCATCGTTCGAGTACGAAAAGCCGCGCTCATAATTCAGCTCGTAGATCTTGCCGATATCGTGCAAGAGCACGCCGGTGAGCAGCAGATCGGCGTCGACGTTCTTGTAATGCCCGGCCACGAGCTTGGCGAGCGCGCAAAGCGACAACACGTGCTCGATCAATCCGCCCAGAAATGCGTGGTGGATAGTCTTGGCGGCAGGCGCGCGGCGGAAGCGCTGGGCGAT
Source organism: Bryobacterales bacterium (assembly GCA_003135055.1). GTDB lineage: Bacteria > Acidobacteriota > Terriglobia > Bryobacterales > Bryobacteraceae > PALSA-243. Next base: position 756 of record PLDF01000495.1, read on the forward strand.
ATCGGGGTCGTCGAAAAGCGCTTCGAGCAGGCCCCGGAGATGCACGCTCGATATGCCGGCCACCAAGGCGCGGAGCTCAGCCCACATCTCCTCGGGGTCGCGCTTGGACGAGGGGAAGTAGTCGGCGAAATCGACTTCGCTATCGTCCATGCGCCGCACCTTGTGAACGGTCAGCTGCGGCCGGTTATGGAAGACCTGGACGAGTCCCTTGATTTTGACGAAATCGTCGCGATCGAAGGTATCGAGCACCTCGGTGACGTTGTCCCACATCTTGGCGTCCAACTCGCCGGTGCGGTCGCCCAGCATCAGCGAAAGGTACAATTCGCCGGTTTTCTTCTGCCGGATTTCCTTCGACTGCACCAGAAAGCTACTGGTGATGACGCGATTGGGCTCTAGCTCGCTTACGTAGGGAGACTTCATTGTTTGATGACGGGCGGCGCTGGCGGCGGAACGTCCTGCTTGATGGGCGGCGCGGACGCCGGGTCCTGCTTGACGACGGGCGGCGTGGCGGATGCCGGGTCCTGCTTGACGAGCGGCTTGACGGAGTTCGGGTCCTGCTTGATGGGCGCCGTGGGCGGGGGCGCGTCCGGCTTGGCGAGCGGCGTGATGGACGTGGAGTCCTGCTTAACGGGCGCCGTAGGCGGGGGCATGTCTGCCGGCGCGGGCCCCTGGGATGCGGAACTGGTCCGGGTTTCAGAGGAGGATCCCCTGGATGGCGTGGTCTCTCTGGTGCCGGGCGCAACGCTGCCATGCGGAATGACGCCGAGGAACTTCTTGCGCTTACGGTGAGCGGCGACTTCTTCCTTAGTAGTGGTCTCCGGTTTCAGGCCAACCACTTCATGCCAGCGGGTATCCTTGCCCGGAACGGCGCCGCTGTCCACGTATCCGTCCTTGATTTCGAGAAACGCCGAGACGCGAAGCCGGTTGAGATACTCACGCAGCTTGGGCTGCATTCTCGGACCTGCTAGGTGTTCCTGAATCTGCTCCTTGGCTTCGTCGAACGACGCCTGACCGGCTTCGGTACGATCTTCGATGCGCAGAATCAGAATGCCGCCATCGATCTTGATGGGATCGGTGACGTAGCCCTTGGCATTCTTGGGATTGAAAACGATGTCTTCGACCTCTTTCCGCAACATGCCTTTCTCCATGGGAGGCAACTGACCGCCGGTGCGAGAGGTTTCCGTATCGTCGGAATTAGCTATCACCAACTCGCTGAACTTGTCGCCGCGCCGGGCGCGGGCTACCAGATCCTGAGCCTTCTTCTCGGCGGCGGCTACCTGCTCGGGAGTCTTGCCCTGGGTGACGATCTCGAGCTGGCTGAGATAGACCTGATCCTTTTTGACGAACTCGGCCTTGTGGTCTTCGTAGTATTTGCGCGCATCCTCTTCGGGGACTACGATGTGCGAGCTGATTTCGGAGCGCACCAGTTGTTGAGTCAGATACTGGTCGGTGGTTTGCTGCTTGAAATCCTCAAAGGTCATGCCAGTCTGCTCGCGAATCCATTCGTGAAACTTGTCGGGATCGGACAGGCCGCTCTCCAATTGGTATTCCGCCATCTTGCGCGTGACCTCGGCATCAGTTTTGATGTCAAGATCCTTGGCCTTTTGCACCAGCAGCCGCTCGTCGATCATAATTTCGAGCATGTCCTTGGCTTGTTGGGCGACGGCGGCATCGAGGCCGGGGCCGCTGAGGTGCTCCTGCTGCTGAATCCGTTGACGAAGGGTGCGCTCGCGCTCACGGAGATCGCCTTGCGTGATGATGTCGCCGTTGACTTTGACGGCGATCTCCTCAATGATCTTCACATCGGCCGCAAACGCAGCGGATGCCATGAGAACTGCTACTGGCCAGCGCAACATAAGTTTATTCTTCATTCTAGCAATTCTCAGACCTTCAATTGTTCCATTTTTTCCTGAAGAAAGCCGAGGACCTCGCGTGCGCCGATTTGGCCCGGCAGTGGCAGAATCAGCACGCCCGCCGGGGTGAATTGCGCGCCCGCGGTTTTGGAGACGATGTGCATGAGGCGCGCGGGATCGACCCGCGTTTCGCTGTGGAACTTGACGCTGAGCAGGGCGTTGCGGCGGTCGATGGCCTCAATGCCGATCTGCTCGGCCAGGGTCTTGAGCGCGGAATACTGCAAGAGGTTGCGGACGGCATCGGGCACGGGGCCGTAGCGGTCTTCCATTTCCTTTTCGGCGCGCTCGCGAGCCGCGGCATCGGCGGCGTTGGCAATCTGCCGGTAGGCGCGCAGACGCTGGTTCTCATCGCCGATGTAATCGGTGGGAATGCGGATATCGAGGCTCAGATTCAACGAGGAGTGGATCTCGGGCACGATCTCTTCGCCCTTGAGTTCGCGGACGGTCTCTTCGAGCAGACGGGTGTAGGTGTCGAAGCCGACGGAGTTGATGTGGCCGTGCTGCTCGCCGCCGAGAAGATTGCCGGCGCCGCGCAGCTCCAGATCGAGCGCGGCGATTTTGAAGCCGGCGCCGAGGTCGCTGAACTCCTTGAGCGCCGCCAGACGTTTGCGGGCTATCTCGGTGAGCTCGGTATCGGGCGGGACCAGCAAATACGCATAAGCGCGGCGATTGGAACGGCCCACACGGCCCCGCAACTGGTAGAGCTCGGAAAGGCCGTAGCGCTCCGCCCGCTCGACAAGCATGGTGTTCGCCAAGGGGATATCGAGCCCATTTTCTATAATCGTAGTACAAACCAGGACGTCGAACTCGTGGCGCATAAACTGGAGCATGGTTTTCTCCAGCTCGGCTTCTCCCATCTGGCCGTGTCCAACGCCGATGCGGGCGCTGGGGACGAGCTGCTGGATCATGTGGGCGCGCTCCCAGATGGAATCGATGCGGTTGTGGAGGAAGTAGATCTGGCCGCCGCGGCCCAACTCCAGCTCAATGGCGGAGCGGATCAACTCGGGCTGAAAAGGGGCCACCACGGTGTGAATGGAAAGCCGGTCTTTGGGTGGGGTTTCGATCACCGACATATCGCGCAGCCCTAATAACGACATGTGTAGGGTTCGCGGGATTGGAGTGGCGCTCATGGTCACCACATCCACGGATTTCTTGAGTTGCTTGAGGCGTTCTTTGTGCTTGACGCCAAAACGCTGCTCCTCGTCGACGATGACGAGGCCCAGATCACGGAACTCGACATCCTGGGATAGCAGGCGGTGCGTGCCGATGGCGAGATCGACCTTGCCTTCGGCCAGATCGGCGAGACTGGCCTGCAATTCCTTGGGACTGCGGAACCGGCTGAACATCTCAACGCGCACCGGGAAGGGCTGGAAGCGGCGTTTGAAGGTCTCGAAATGCTGAAATACTAATACTGTAGTTGGAGCTAGAATAGCGACCTGCTTGCCGTCGCCGAGAGCCTTGAAAGCGGCGCGCATCACGACTTCGGTCTTGCCGAAACCGACGTCGCCGCACAGCAGACGGTCCATGGGGTGGGGACTTTCCATGTCGCGCTTGATCTCTTGAACGGCGTTGAGCTGATCGCGCGTTTCGGTGAACTCGAAGGCGTCTTCGAACTCGCGCTGCCAGTTGCTGTCGGCGGAAAAATTGAAGCCCTCGGCCATTTTGCGGGAGGCGTAGAGCTTCAAAAGCTCGTCGGCCATGTCGCGCATCTTGGCCTTGATGCGGGTCTTGGTACGGGTCCAGGTGGCGCCGCCCATGCGGTCGAGAGCGGGCGCGGATTCGCCGCCGCCGCGGAAACGCTGGATGAGATCCATGCGCGTCAGCGGGACGTAGAGCTTGGAGCCGCCCGCGTATTCGAGCAGCATATAGTCGCCCTGCGCATCGCCCTGGGAGATCTCGCGCAGGCCGAGGTACTGGGCAACGCCGTGTTCGGCGTGAACCACGTAGTCGCCAGGTTTGAGGTCGATGAGGTCGGCCGAGAAAGTGGCCAAGCGCGACTTGGAAGAGGAATCGCGGGCTACTAATTCGGAGGCTTCGAAGAGGTCTTCGGCGCCGAATACTACAATGTTAGACTCTACGAAGACTGTGCCGCGCCGGATTTGACCTTTGATCACGTGGATGCTGGCTGTGGAGCCGGCCATGTAGGCCCGCTCGGCCAGGTATGCGGGGGTGGATTCCACTTGCTCAAGGCCTAACTGGTAGGCGATGCCGTATTCGTTGAGGATATCGGCGACGCGTTCTACTTCACCTGTAGAAAATGCGAAGAAGGCGACGCGGTGGCCGGATTCGACCAGGGTTCGCGCCTCGGCGATGGCTACCTGCATGTTGCCGTGGAACGCCATGGAGGGGCGTGTGGCGATGTGAAGGAAGGAGGCGGGGCGGGAGGGGGTGTCTGAGTAGACAGGCCCGGAGGCCTGTCTACTATGGCCTGCGGTGATTTCCGGAAGGACAGGGCGGGAGGTCTGGGGCGCGGCAATGTCTGGAGAGACAGGCCAGGGGGCGGGGGTTGCGGCGGCGTCCGGAGGGACAGGCCAGGAGGCCTGTCCTACGCTGATTTCTAGTTCTTTGATGCTGAGTTGGGGCGATGCCGCAGCTTGACGTTCCAAGTCTTCCCAGCGGAAGTAGACGCGGTCGGGATCGCAGGCGGCGGAGCGCTCGATCTGGTCGAGACGCTTCCAGAAGCGCTCGGCGGCGGACTTGATCTGCTCGGGCTCGTCCCAGACTACCAGCGGCTTGTTGAGAAGGCCGAAGACCGAGGATGTGCGGGGCCGGACCATGGGCTGGATCAACTCCCAGCCGGGGAACGGGTCGCCGGGCGGGGGCAGATCGCGACCGGGGATGCCGGCTTCGCGCAAGAGCTCGCCCAGTTGCGAGAAGAGCGCGCTCGACTTCTGATATTCGGTGAGCGGAAGCAGCGTGCAGTCGTCGACTTTCAAGATGGAGCGCTGCGATTCCACGTCGAAGCGGCGGATGGATTCGACCAGGTCGCCGAACATATCGATGCGGACGGGCTTCTGCGATTCGGGCGAGAAGACGTCGAGAATGCCGCCGCGGACGGAGTATTCACCCACCATTTCGACCGGCTCTCGGCGCTCATAGCCGATGCTTGCGAGGTGCGCCACCACGTCTTCGAGCGGCAGCTCATCGCCGACTTTGAGGCGCAGCGCCAGTTGGCGGTAGAACTCGCCCGGCTCAATGCGCAGCAGCGCGGAAGCGACGGGAAGAATGGTGACCGGAGCGCGGTTGGCGGCCAGACGCCAAAGACCGATGGCGCGGGCCTCGCAGATTTCGGCGTGCGGGGAGAGATTCTGGGTGGGAATCACGTCGAGCGCGGGGAGCAATTGAGGCGCGCCGGCGTCTTCCGCGACCATCAGCTTGAAGAAAGTCTCGACCGTCTCGGCCAGCGATTCGGCCTCTTTGTTGCCATCTACTACGATTATCAGAGGACGACCGGCGGCTTGCCATAGCAGGACAGCGTAAGCGGCCTTGGCGGTGGTGGTCAAACCGGAAATGGAGCTGTGGCTTCCGGAATTGAGAGAGCGAAGAGCCTGTTGGAAGGCGGGGTGGCGCGCCAGATCCAAAAATACGTCGCGAACGGCTGGGTGAATCAAGGTTAGGCTAGGATTCTTTCCACTATATTTGTAGTTGAATAACCGGGCTCGAGCGGGATGGCCACCACTTTGCCGCCCGAGGCTTCGACTTCTTCGCGCCCGGCGATGAAGTGGGACCAATCGGCGCCCTTCACCAGGATATCGGGCAGCAGGGCGGCGACGAGTTCGCGCGGAGTCTCTTCGTCGAAGAGCGTCACGGCATCGACAGCTTCGAGAGCGGCGGCGAGAGATGCGCGGTCGGCTTCGGGGACCATGGGACGGCCGGGGCCTTTGGAAAGGCGCACGCCTGCATCGGAATTGAGGGCCAGAATGAGGGCATCGCCGAGGGAACGGGCCTGCTCGAGGAGAGCGATGTGACCGGGATGCAAAAGGTCGTAACAGCCGTTGGTGAAAACCACGATCTTGCCTTCGCGCCGCCAGCGCTCGCGCTGGGACAGGAGTTCCTCGCGAGTGTAGACGCGTGCCACGGATTTCAGTGTAGCAGGGGCGGGCGGGGGCGACGGCTTCGCTGGGGACTGAAAAGTTAGGTTGGGTCGAAGGCGGATTGGTTTGGTGGCTGCAGAGTATTGGGTCTTCATACGGTTTGCGGGTTTGAGTTGAAATGTACGGAGGAGGAGCGGGTTTCTGGGGTTTGCGGATTTCTGGATAACGAAGCCAAGGATGTGGAAGTGGTTTTGGATCGTTCGGGTTGCGGGTGGTGGCAGGGTCAGCAGCAGGATGCGGGCTGGCCCTCGGTGGCGCCAAGAGGGCTGGAATTCCGTGTGTTTCGCCAATCCACGCGTTGTTTTGCGAGCAGACAATAAGACCTCTCTATTTAAAGAGTAGCAGGCGTGGTGGTAATGCTTTCGGAATCCGTCTTGATAAGTGACTTTGAATGATATGGTTAACGATTTTTCCGGCCTGGTGAACCACAAAGCCAACCTCTACACATGCTGAACGTGTGGTTGGTGATCACCGGTCCGCAACTTTGCGCGGTCCGACAACGATGATGGACGATCTCCGCGCCTGTGGCGTGAAACTCCAGTCGCTTTGCCCCGAGGCAATCGACACCGGCAATTGTATGAGCGAAGGTGATTTTGCGCTTACGGCCAAGACTCGCTATGTTTACTGCCGAAGAACGTGATCGCCTGCGCTCCGGCGCCTGGAACGCGCCGCCGGCGACCGGCGTACCCGCGACGGAGTTTCGAGCCCTGGCGCCAACCTTCCGGCTGATGTTTGGAAAGGCGAATGACCCGCGGCATATTCCGTCACCGCCGCCTCGGGACATCATCGGCCTTGGCCGGCTGTATGCGCTCCATGCGCGGAGTTGCATTGCGAGAGGCAGGTTATGGCAGGCGGAATACATGGTCAGCGGTATCCGCGACAACGCGCTGGCGCTGGCGCTGGCCTGCATTCGTCACGGCCTTTCCGCTGTCCACGGCCGCGGCATCGACCTGCTGCCCAGCGGGGTGGCCGCGCAATTCGAAGGCTCCCTCGTCCGGCAACTGGACGGCGCCGAACTCTCGCGGGCTTTCCGGGTTTGCGGTTCACGGACTGCCGAGTGAGATTCGAAGCGTGGATGAGGAACTTTCGGTGAGGTTGGAAGGAGCGCTTGTCGATCTTACAGAGACGCAGGGCTGAAATGTGTTTACCGACCGGACTTGCAAGGGCTTTGACGGCTGGGTTCGGACGACTGTTCAGGGTGCTCCGGTTTACGAAGCGAAGACGCGTTCACACGAGTGTGAATGCCGCGCGCACGAGTGCGACGCAGGAGTGCGTGCGCCACAACGGTCTTGTCGCAAGCGCCGGGCGGATTCCAAACGAACGAAAGATCAGGGGGCCGTCAAGATTATGCGGCGGGCGGGGTGTTGATCCGCTTCTCCAGTTCGAGCAGGCGGCTCTCGACGGTATGCAGGCGGCTGCGGATCGCCGCTTCGCCGGCGTCATGCTCGCCGAGCCGCTTTCCATGCGTCTCGGCGACGGTATAGAAGGCGTTCAGCATCCTCGTGATGCCGTCGTCCAGGCGTTCGGCGAGATCGCGGTAGCCGTGGTTCATCTCGGAGCGGAGCTGCTCGATCTTCTCGTCGAGCCGCACTTCGGCGGCTGCGATGTCGCCTTTGGTGGCGGGCGTGTTTTGTTCGTCCATTCGGTTCTCCTTCCACTATACAAAAAAGCGCCGCGGCATGATTGGGGCCGTGGCAAGACGCCCACTGGCGGCGGCTCGATCTTTACCGGCGCGGCCTCGATACCGAAGGTTGCGCGACGAATGGCGGCGTGGCGCTGAATCCACACGGCGGCATTGTGAACCGGCACGGTTCACTGTGGCCGCGGCGACTATCCGGCTGCGTGAGAAGACTGGACACGCGGACGTTGCGGATGGGATGCGGAGCGAAGCTAACTACGAAACCGGGTGCGAGCGGTAATTACCGCTTGTCGGGAAGGAGCTGTTTCATGAATTCCGCGTCATCGAGAATCGGCTTCATGCGGTTGTTGCCCTTGGCGTTGGCGGGTGCGGCTTCGAAGCGGCGGCGGGCGGCGGGGTCCATCTCGATGGCTTTGCGGAAATCGGCGAGAGCGCCGGGCTTGTCGCCGAGGTTGTAGTCCATGACGCCGAGGCTGATCTGCGCGTTGGCGGAGGGCGCATACTGGGCGTATCCGGCGGCTGCGTCGCGGGCTTCGCGGGGCTTATTGGCGGTGGTCAGCTTCGACATCCTGTCCTGATAGCCGGAGGCGAGGGCGAGATTGAGCAGGCGGCGCAGCTCGGGAACAGGCGCGGGGTTGTCGTCGACATTGAGGTAAAGGTAGCGGTCGTTATTTATGTTGCGGCCGCCGCCCTTGCGCACCACCAGCATGGAGGCGGACTGCTTGCCGCGGCTATCGCCGCCTGCGTCGTCGCCGGCTTTCACCGCGGCGAAGAGCTTCTCGGCGAGCTCGCCCTGAGTCGCCTCGAAGGCTCGGCCCATGGCTTCGGGCACCTGTGGCCCGACCAAAATGTTGCCTTGCGCCGACCACGTCTTACCCTGCCGGTCCCCCGCCCAGTTGGGCGCGTTGGGGCCGGTGAAGGCGGCGATGTTGCCGTCGCGGTCGATGATGGCGAACTGGCGGCCGTCCTTGCCTTCGAAGGCGTCTTCGGCGAGGAGCTTCTCCATTACCTGTTTGGCGGAAAGACCCTGGCGCAGCAGTTCGAGGCCGCGCGGCCCATATCCTACGTTGACGTTGGCCTGAGTGGCGATGGCGCCGGTCTCGGCTTCGGCCCACGGGACCACGGAGCCAACGGAAAAATAGCGCGATGCGACGGCGATGCCCCATTCGCGAGCGGCCGGGTCGTAGCCGACGATGGAGAACGTGTTGACGTCGGCGGCGTGGAGCGCTAGCGCGGCCAGGAACAAGAGGGCTGTACGGAGCATGAGAGATTTATAGCATGGACGGGGATGTGTTCGCCGACCGGCGCCGAACGTTGAAAGCGGCAGCACGCTAAAGCTTCCAGCTTCGCCGGGCGCCGTGATTTGCGCGCCCAGACCGAGCGTGGAAAGCGTCTGCTTCCTGAAGGCCGGTCGCGCATCCCGGCTCGCTGGCGCCGTCCGAGGACGAAATACAGAGTTACTGTCAGTACTCCGCGGCCGCCGGTGAGGAGTGACGATCGCGCAACTGCCGCCGGTTATCGCCGATCCGGCGGACCCTCCCGTCATTGAGGTTGCCGCTTTCAGACCAGGCCGGGGCTATCGGCGCTGCGGCGCGCACGTTCACAAATCCCCGGCGTGAGAGTTTCCGGCTTAGCTTAAGCTAGTAAACCCGCCGTCCGGAGACCCAGGTAGCTGTCACATTGATGGCGCGCGCCTCCGCGTCCCATCGAAACTGCACGAAATCCGCGCGGTCTCCCGCCGCCAGGCCGTTGGTCCGGCCCGGAACTTTGCCGGCTCTCGCGGCGTTCACCGTGGCCATGCGAACGGCATCGGCAAGCGGCAGTCCAGCCATGCGCATCAAGTTCTCCACGCCGCGGTCCATGCGCAGGGCGCTGCCGGCGAGCTTTTCCTGGCCGGCAAGTACCACGCGATTATCCGGAGTCAGATCCACCGCCTGCTCGCCCAGGTAGTAGCGGCCCGGCACGGCGCCCGCCGGCGCCGAGGCATCGGTCACCAGCACTGAGCGCTCTATCCCCTTGGCGCGCAATGCGGCCTTCAGGAAATTCGCTCCCACGTGGATTCCATCCACGATGAAGTCCGCCATCAGCCGGTCTTCCGCAAGCTGATCCCAAATGTAATTGGGATGGCGGCGCATCTCGGCGTGCGCGCCATTACCCAGATGCGTGGAAAGAGACGCGCCGGCGGAAACGGCGTCGGCGATCTGCACGGCAGTGGCGCTCGTGTGGCCGATAGATGCCACGACGCCTTCGGCAACGACGCGTTCGATGTAGTGAATTGCTTCCGGCCACTCGGGCGAAATCGTGACGATGCGAATACGGTTCGCGGCGGCGTGCTGCCAGCGGCGGAACTCGTCGAAATCGGGCTTGCGCACCCAGCGCTTGGGATGTGCGCCGCGCGGGCCGTCGTCGATTCCGATGTGTGGTCCCTCGACGTGAAAACCCTCGATGGCGCCGCCTTCGGGCAGCGAATCCTTGGCGCGCGACAGATTGCGCAGCGCCGATTCCATGTCATCGGGCGCGCCGGTAATCACCGTAGGGTAAAAGCGCGTCACGCCGGTCGCGAAGAGGGCGTGAATGGAGCGCGCGATCTCACTATGCGGCGCATCCGGCCGGTTGTAATCGACGCCGGCGAAGCCGTTCACCTGAATATCGATCCATCCGGGCGCGATGAAATCGCCGGGCTGCGGCGCTGCGGGCGTCACGCCGCGGATGGTTTCGCAGAAGTCGATCTCGACCGGCGAGCCGGTCAGCGCGTTCATGCCAAAACAGTTCATACATGCAGCGGTTTATTCACAACTTTGCCACAAAAGCGGGAGCGTAAGTGCAACGGCGCGCGATGCAAAAAACTTGTTGAAAAGACCGCGTCGGCAAAAATTCGCTCTGGCGTTCGCGCGATGGGCGCGCTACAAAGAGATAGTCCATTAGGCGGCCGCGCAGTAGGGATGGCAAATCTCGGGGGAGGTAGTCATCCGGCTGCGCGCGCCGCTTACGTTGTTTCCGCTCCCTTTATTTGGCTCCGACAGGTTGCGCAACGTGCACCGGCGAGAGCCAATTATGCACGTCCGGACGCGCGCCTTTAATGATTCCGAAAAATTCCGTTTGCAACTGCTCGGCCATGGGTCCGCGCCGCCCCTTGCCGATGGTGATGCGGTCGATGGAGCGGATGGGAGTGATTTCGGCGGCCGTACCGGAGAAGAAGACTTCGTCGGCGATGTAGAGCATCTCGCGCGGAATGAGCTGCTCGGAAACCGAAATGCCGAGGCCGCGCGCCAGCGTGAGGATAGCGTCGCGGGTGATGCCGGGCAGCACCGAAGCCCCGAGGGGCGGGGTGTAGAGCTTGCCGTCGCGCACCAGGAAGAGATTTTCGCCCGAGCCTTCGCTGACGTAGCCGGTGGCATCGAGCGCAATGCCTTCCACGTATCCGTTGACCACCGCTTCCATCTTGATGAGCTGCGAATTCATGTAATTCGCGCCGGCCTTGGCGAGCGCGGGAAGGGTGTTCGGCGCCATGCGGGTCCAACTGGAGACGCACACGTCCACGCCTTCGGAGAGCGCTTCCTCGCCCAGATACTTGCCCCAGTTCCAGCAGGCGATATAGATCTCGATGGGGTTGTCGATGCCGTTCACGCCGACGTCGCCATATCCGCGCATCACCACGGGCTTGATGTAGCAGGAATCCATGCGGTTGACGCGCACCAGCTCGAGCATGGCCTCGCCGAGCTGACCGGCGGAAAAGCCAAGGTTTTCCATGCGGTAAATCTTGGCGGAATCGCACAGGCGGCGGACGTGTTCCTTCAGCCGGAAGACGGCCGGTCCGCCGGGAGTTTCATAACAGCGAATGCCCTCGAACACGGAGCTGCCATAGCTCACGACATGCGCGAGGACGTGAACGGTGGCTTCACTCCAGGGGATGAAGCGGCCGTTATGCCAGATTTTTTCGGTGGGCGTCAGCATGAAGAAATTATAGCGATTTTGACGGGTCGTCCGCAGGCGGCGCCCTTGTACCGGCCCGCGCCGGAGCGCGACCCGACGGCTACTGACAGAGCGCATCGCCTTTTGATTTTGGCCGGCAATTGCAGGTGGCGGAGTTTAAGGAGTCTTGAGCTTTCTGACGCAGACGGTCGTCGATTCGATCTTGGGTATAGATCCAGAGCTGTTGACAGGCTGAGCTTTTGATTTCGGAGACCTCGGTCAGAGCAAGATGCCTCAGTTTCTCAATGATTGATCCCACCCATCACAAGCCATCCGAAACGATCCGCCGTCCTTGCGAAGCCATAGAATCCGCCGCGACGGTTGCCGCCCAAATCCCAGCGGCCGCGGGCCGTCAAAACCTCCTGCGAAGGCGAAGTAGTAAACCGAAATCGTGGGCTCATCGACTGAGCCTTTTAGAACATTCTCAATCCGTACTTTGACCCGATGCAGTTGCATCGGATAGTCAGGATCGTGGCGTGAAGGAACTGGACGCCCTATTGGTACGTCGGAATCAGCCACGCCGACGACGACCAGCGGGGCCGAACGAGCCTGCGAGTTGGAGTTCTCATCATGCTCAGTAAACCGGGGCGCCTGGCAACCTGCATCGAGAGCGATGAGCAAGAAAGGCGCCGCCAGCCAGGTCTGAATCCGCGCAGTCGAAATGAGCATGGTGCTGTGTGTTTTGACACCGGTAAGCGTCGCGCGGTTCCGGCGGCGAAAGACGCGTTCACACGAGTGTGAACGCTGCACGCATGAGTGCGTGCGCCACGGGCAGGTCACATGGCACATGCCACCGGTCCAGCTATGGTCCATCTTGCCTATGGTTCACCTTATGTTACTCCTGCTTATACAGCGCGTTGAAGAAGAACTTATACGCGGCGTGCGATTGGCCGCGCCACTGCGGCTTGAAGCCCAGCAGAATCACGTGGCCTTTGCCCACTTCGGCATCGAGCGCCGCGATCTTGCCCTCGAGCCGGTCCGGACCGGCAAGATAGCCGCTGGCTAGCGGAGAACGATCGCGCGGATAGCGGGCCAGCACCGCGCCTTTGAATCCGGTCTTGGTGTTGAATGCGGGGCCGCGCTCGAACATCACGATAGTGTCCGGAGTCATGCCCGCGGTCAGCGGGCTTTTCGCGTCTTCCATGTGGACCGTCAAGAGACATCCCGAGCAGAAGAACTGCGCGGCCGGCAATCCGGCGAGCGCGTTCTCTACCGGCAGCTTGAACTGGTTGATGGCGAACATCGACGCGTTGTTGAACGCGATCAGCGTGCCGCCGGCGTCGACGAAGTCGCGCAACTCCTGCACGCCTTCCTCGGCCAGGCCGCCGGCATAGCGCTCTGGAATCGTGCCGGGCCGGTGCCCGTCGATAATCTGGCGCTCGGAGATGTCGGGGATCACGATAACGTCGAAACGCTCGCGCAGATGGCCGCCGCGGATATCGGCGTTGTAGAGGCTGGTGAACGGGAATTTGTACTGCTCGAGAATCCAGCGCGTCCAGCCTTCATCGATGCTCGCACTCCACGGGCGATAGAGGCCCGCACGCACGGGCTTCACTGTCTTGCCCGCGTCCTTCGGGGGCGCGGCGCGCAGGCGGTTCTCACTCAGAATGGCGTTTAGTTTCGAGTTATCGATCCCCGACGCGCCTATTCCGTCTCCGGAGAAACTCACCGCGCCGTTGGCGGCCAAAATCTCATTCACCGCGCGAAAGCTGGCGTTGGCGCCGCGATCGAAGGGCGCCGAAAGGCCGGTAATTTCCTTCACGGTTCGCAGCGAATCGCGGAATTGCTTCGAAGGCGGCGTGGTGATGGCGTGGACTTCCACGCCCATCTGGTAAGGCAGCGTCCAGCCGGTGACGTCGTAAGGGCGCTGTGTAATCGCCGGATAGACTTGTGGCTCGAAAAGCTCTTTCACCAGTCCGGCGAACGGCTGATCCATCAGAATCACCCACTCATCGGGCTTCGACAACTGGTGGACCTCGATGCCCTGCAGCATCAACTTCTCAAGCAGCAGCGCGGCCGTGGGCGCATCGTGCTGCTCGCGCGGAATCTCGTAGGCATACGGCGGATCTTTGGTGAACTTATCAATGGTGTCGCGGGCGGCGCGGTACTTATTGTAAGTCAACTGTTCGCGATACTTAACAGCCAGGTCGAGCACCGCCATGTCGGCTTCGTACATATACAGGCACGCATCGGAGAGGCGCCACCATCCGCCCTTCCAAGGGCTGGAATACAGCATCTCCGTACCTAAGCCCTGACGCGCCGAGGGGAAATCGTCCACCGTGTAGAAGTGCGGCGTGGCGTAGCGGTAGAGCGCCGTTTCGGTGAAGAACGAAATGGTGTGCCGGAAATTGCCGACGTTATCGATGTAGCCGGGATACCAGACGTCGAAGGTCTCCTGATGCATGGAACCGGGCAGGTTGTGATCGTCCAGATACTGCGCGATCGACATGCCGATCAGACTCAGCCAGCGCAGCATCAGGGGGTGCATGTTACCCGAGATAGGGTCGGCAAACGGCGGCAGATAGATGCGTCCGGGAAACGGCGCGCTTTGGTGCTGCGTGTAGAAGATCAGCGGCTGCGTATCGAGCGTGGCCTTGGTGATCTCACGCGTTTCCAGCATGTTCAGCATGTAGCCGTCGCGGTTGTTGTCGTGGCCCACGTATTCCTGAAACAGTACCGGCAGCGGGCTCACTTCGTACGGAGTGCCGAGATTATCGCGATACCAGTTGGCGACGATGTTCTGTCCATCGGGGTTGATGGAAAACCACAATTCGACAATCAGGTTTTGCCGGATCGCCTTGAAATCGGGCTGTTCGCTGGTGACCAGATCATAGCCGAGCTGGATGGTGTGCTGGTGGTTGGCGACTTCGGTGGCGTGCAGGCCGCCATCGATGTGGATGATGGGCTTGGTGTCGCGGGCAAGCGCGTGCGCCTGTTCGTCGTTGATGCCGCGGGCTACGGCCAGGCGGCGCGAGACATCTTTATAGTGATCGAGCTGCTTCAGGTTTTCGGGATCGGAGATGAAGGCGATCCACCAATCGAGCCCCTGCGTGCTCTTGCCGACGTTGACTAGCTTGATGCGGTTGGATGTGGCGGCCACTTTGCGGAAGTAGGCGAGAGCGTCGCCGTAAGTCGCAAGGTGGAAATCGGCGCCGGGCTTGTAGCCTAGGACCGACTCGGGGGTAGGGACTTGGGCCAGGGCAGCGGCGGAAAGTAACAGCAATGAGATCGTGGCGCACGCACTCGTGCGTGCAGCGTTCACACTCGTGTGAACGCCTGTCGAGAAGAGTCTCGACACAGCACGCATGAGTATGTGCGCCACGCCGGCATCAGGCCGATTCGTTTGCGGAAGGCCCATCATCGCAGCCCATGGGGCCGCGCGACCAGGTTGGTCAATATGTTGCTCATTATAGAGACTCATTAGGGGACCACCGTCAACTTATATTGATCGAGTAAGTCTTCCAGCTTCGCGGCGCTGAAATCCTTGGTGCGAAGGTCGACGGCGAATCTCTTGAGCTGCGCCGAGAAGGCCGCGTCGCTGCGCGCGGCGGCGCCGTCTTCCACTTGGGCGCGCAGATCGTCGAGCAGCGGCAACCGGTCGCGTTGGAAAGCGTCGAGCTGCTCTTCCAGCTTCTTGCCTTCCTCGGCCGCGCGCGGTCCGCGTGCGGCGAAATAGGTGCGGTTCTGGTCCAACACCTTAATCAGATCCGCCTTCACCGACTCGGCCTCGCGCCGCCACGCGGCCTGTTGCGGATTGCCGCCGCCACGTCCGCCTTCGCGCGCGGGGGCTTCCGGCGCCATCGACGGGTTGTAGTAAAGCGCGTTGAATAGGAACTTGTACGTGCCGTGCGATTGCCCGCGCCACTGCGGCCGGAAAGCCAGCATCACGATGTGACCCTTGCCGTAATCGGCGTCCAGCGCGGCGGCTTTGCCCTCGATGCGGTCGGCGCCCAAGAGAAAACCGCTGAGCAGCGGGCTGCGGTCTTTCACATAGCTGGCGAGCACGCGTCCGCGGAAGCCAGGTTTCGTGTCGAAGACCGGGTTGCGCTCAAACATGATCGCCGGGCTGGCCGGCAAACCCGCGACCACCGGGTGATTCGCGTCCTTGATCTCCACTCGCAGCAACGAGCCGGAACAGAAGAACTGGTTTTGCGAAACGCCCTGCACCACGTTGGTGAGCGCCAAATTGAACTGGTCCATTGCGAAAAGCGTGGCATTGCCCAGCGTCACCAGCGTGCCTCCCTGCGTGACGAAATCGCGCAACGCCTGCGCGCCGGTTTCGCCGATGCCGCCCGCATATTGGCCCGGCACAGAGCCCGGCGCCATGCCGTCCATGATCTGGCGCGTTCCCATTTCGGCAAAGACAATCGCGTCGTAATGCTCGCCCAGGTGGCCGTCCTCCAGATCCGCATTGTGCAGCAGCGTAAATGGAAAGCGGAACTGTTCGAACAGCCAGCGAGTCCAGCCGGTGTCGATATTGCCGCCCCAGGGTTCGTACAGCGCGATGCGCGGCTGCTTCACCGGCCAAGAGGCAGCCGGCGTCTCCGCAATGGATGTGGCATCGACGCCGCTCTTTTGCAGGATGGCAGAGGCGCCGGTTGCGTAGACGGCGTTTTCGGTTTTAGCGAAGGCGACTTTGCCGCCCGCGGCCAGAACGTCGTTGACGGCGCGGAAAGCGGCGTTGGAATTGTGCGTGAAAACGAACACCGGACCGGAGCCTGCCACCTTGCCGGGGATCGGCTCTACGCGCTCGATCTTGTGCAGCGTACTGCGCGTCTCGGCGGACACTGGCTCGGCTACGGCGGCAACTTCCACGCCCATCTGCATTGGGAGCGTCCAGCCGGTGACGTCATAGGGCAGCTGCGCCAGGGCCGCATCTCCGGCTGGGCCGGCGGCTGCGCCTCTACCGCCGGGGGCTGCCGGTGCCGCCGCGGCTGCGCCACCCCCGCGGCCGCCACGTCCGCCTCCGGCTGCCGGC
>PLDF01000002.1 GCA_003135055.1 Bryobacterales bacterium
TCGGCACTGCTTTTCCAAGGATAGCGGTCATGCGATTGGCAGCCACTATTCGTCCCTGAATGTTCTCCATTTGCTTGTCCGCATCGGGCAAGTGGGGGAGCGCCGTGAATGCGGCGAGCGTCATCCCGGCATGGTGACCGGATAGCTGGGCGGTGAGACTTTGAACAAGCTCCGATGCTGTTCGCGCGGCCACGGTAGCTTGATCGACGGCGAGTCGAGCCGATACGGCCGCCTCGCCTAACGCAAACTCGAGAAAGTTCTTTCGTTGTCCCGTGCTAACCGACGAGCCGGAATATACATTACGCTCGATGAATTCGGAATCGAATACCGACACTTCGGGTCGTTGTTCGGACCAAGCGCCTCCAGAGAACACCACCTTATGACCGCTTTCGAATTGAAGAACGACTTTCGCGGCTAGTGTTCCATCGATCGTTTTTCGACTCTCAATTAACGACGGATCATTTGTGGAGACCGATCGCAGGATCGCGGCTAAAGTAGACTTACCTCGACCGTTATCACCATAGAGCAGCGTAGCTTTTTGATAAGCATGCGGCTTGCCGTTTGCGTCGTGCAGTAACCCGATTCCCTGTATGTCTTCAATACGTTTAAGCAAACTACCTCCGTATATTCTTGTCTTGCGACAAGTCGCTGATCCCTTCGCGTCAAATCATTCTTCTCTGGGAGCCAAATCGAGCTCCAACGACCTCAATTCCAAGCCCTCAATTTCCTGTAGCGTCTTCCCGGCTATTCCCTGAAGGTCGCCATACATGCCAACGGTCGCGCCCATTACTCGTTCGATCTGCTCTTCGCGTTTGGCCCACTGCTTCATTATGGCTTTTCGCTCTTTGTCTAAGTCTTCATTCATCGACGAAAACGCCTCCACGATCGCTTCAACCCGATGCCGGAATCTTGGGCCAGTGAGGTATTGGTAAACCATCTCAGTCTTAGTCTGTTGGCCTTCGTTGACCTGTCTTGCCATGCTCACTTGCAAGAGGGTGTGCCGCAGTACAGTAGCTACCGGCACCGCAGCACGCGGGCTAGTTACCCAAACCCCGTCAATCACATCAAAGGCATCTATACCTTTTGGAAGCGTCTGGCTGACAAGAACAGATATTTCGGCTTTCGCCGATCGCTGGTCCTCGCGCAGTTTGGTGAGCCAACCGTCACTCCAATTCTTCGTGCGTTTCGATTCCCAAAGGATTGCACCGCATTGCTGTCCCGTTTGGCTAACCACTCGCTGCAGCGCATCGCCGCCAAACTCACCCTTGGCGACAGGCTCAATGGAATCGAACGGAAACTTGGCACGCAATAGGTTTTCAAGATCCAGTTCTTGTACTTCGCCTTGAAGTTGCTGCGATCCCTGCTCTGCCTTTCGTTTGAGTTCCTCAATTGTTTGTTGCATCGATGTTATGGTTTGGTCGTTTTCCATAATTCTGAGCTTCAGCCCTTCTTCGGCCTCGCGCTTCGCAGCCGTTCGCACATCATTTAGGCCATCGCGGATGCGTTTTTCAATCGTCAGTTCCAATTCGCGTTTGGCGTCATCCAACTCCCGTTGTTTCTTAATCAAATCTGCCTGCGCATTCTGCGCTTCGGCCAATTTTGCCTCACGTGTCTTCAACACCTCTCGGAGCTCTGACAATTCATGCGCCTTTGCCTCTATCTCGGTCGCACTTTCGAGCTTCGCCTTCCTGGCCTCTTCCGCCGTCACTCGAGCGCGCTCGGTCTTTAGCTGTGCCGCGACCTGGTCGACAATCTGATCGTCGAGTGTTCGTTTGGACTCCGCCAACTGTCTTTCCTTTTCACGAAGACCCTGCTCCCGTGCGGCAATTGCTTCGTCTTTCTGTAAAAGCTGCTCCTCAAACTGCTGACGCGTGGCCGCGATGAGAGGGGCAGCGAGTGACTCAGTCAACCTTATTGCAGTCTTGCACTTCGGACAGACTATTGTTGGCTCGGTCGTCGCTTCCATCTCTTACCCCACGTTCACAGGGACCAGCGTCATCGTGTCATTGCCGAAAATATCGATTACTTTGACCGCCACGGTGTAACGGCCTGGCCGATCATAAGTATGTATGGCCGACCGGTTTGCTAACATTACGCGCCTCCAACAACTTTAATGGCTGCGGTCTTAGGGTCGCCGTAAAAGATCGAATCGACGTGCTCCATGATGTCGGCGCTGACATCCAGGAAACTTCGCTTGTTTTCTATAGGAATGAGCGCACGCTTGGCCCCATTGTCCCTCGCAACCTGAAGGGGCTCTATGAGCGATCGCAGCGGCTTGACATTCCCCTGCACACTCATGTCACCGAGCACGAGCAACGCAGGACTAACCGGCGATTTTCGAAATGCTGAGTAGGTCGCCACAAAAAACGCAATCCCAATCTCCGCCTGGACGCGATTGCCCAATAGGTCAATCACCTCGACATGCATGTCCGATGTCTCAAGCTCGCGTGCAATACCGAATTCCGCCTTCTTCGCCTGGACGTAACTGAAAGCTCGCTGCACCGATTCCTTCATCACTCCTGAGATGCCGCCCGCCATCTTCAGCTTCCCGGTTCCGCTAGAAACGGAAACCTCTACGCGGTAGAGGCCGACCGTTCCGTCGGATGTAACGCCGGCTGTATATACGGTTCCCGGAGACAGGGGATCACTGGAGATTAGGTCGCGCCCGCCTTGTTCCGGCACGCCGACGAACCGCTCCTCACCGGTCTCCTGCAGCGTGTAGCTGAAAGATGTCTGGTAGTACTCAAAGGAGCCCATCTTCTTGAGCTGCTCCTTCACGCGCCGCCGGCCTTCGAGAGCAAGCTCAAGGATTTCCGCAAGATCTTCCTGGGTTACCTCGCCGTGCGGGAACAGGATCTTCATCAAACCAGACACGGTTTTCCGGACGGCTTTACGATCGCGGGCGTTCAGATGCGCGCCCATCGAGAAGTATCGGTCAATGATCTCCGTGAAATTGTGTTTGCGCATATCGCGCAAGGCTTCGGCGAGATAGTCAACGACGAACCCGTAATGATCCGTGAACAGTTCATTCCGCATCTGTGGAATCTCCCAGCCTGGGAGATAGAAGTGCAGTCGATCGATAAACGCCATGTCGTCGCGAATCGTGTCAGGCATAGGCGCGAAAAGATGGCCGGTTTGCACCATGACGTCGATGGGCTGATTGGTGTTACCGAACATCGCGATGCTAGCATCACCCGCGACGGCCTCTTGTCCGCGTTGAAACGTGCCTGACTCGCAGTAGGTCTTNNNNCCTGGATCACGTAGCTCTTGCCTGTGCCTCGCGGTCCAAGCTCAACGAGATTGTAGTTCCGCTCCGCTAGAGGGATGAGCCGGACCAAGAAAAGCAGCTTGAGCCGCCGAGACATCTCACCGGGCTCATACCCCATGCTCCTAACGATGAGATCGATCCATTCGTCCGTCGTGAACTGCTTGCGGACATTGCGGTATTCATCGAGGTCAAAGGTCGCAATCTGAATCGGGACAAGTCTGTCGATCCAGAAAGGATTCTTGCCCTTCGACTCCTCGTCGGACTCGAAGCGCAT
>PLDF01000502.1 GCA_003135055.1 Bryobacterales bacterium
TGGAACCGGCGAAGTACTTCGTGGTGGTGACCAAGCGCGAAAAGCGCGCTTGTAAGCGCTGCGAGGAAGGCGGCGTGGTCGCGGCCCCGGCGCCGGCGCGGATCATCGAAAAGAGCTCTGGAAGAGATCCCGCACTTCCCGTTCAGGCTCATCTTGTATGAGAATCCGGTCCCCCGTTCAGGCTCATCTTGCATGAGACAAGAGTCAGGCTCATCCTTCGATGAGAATATGCTACGGTGGACTTTGCCACGCCTGTTCTGGGAGCCGGACTCTTTACCATCGACGCGTATAACCCACTGCCTGGCTATGACAACTTCTCATTGAGCGCCTGGACTGGGGCTGACGGTACGGGAACTCTGCTGGGCACGGCAACCGGCGCTCAGTTCAATTTCCAGCCGAACAATCTGTATTTCCTTGGCGTTCTGAGCACGGCTGCGGACATTGGGTCCGTCGTGTTCTCGCAGAATGGCACGCGCACCGGCGACGATGTCGGTCTCGACAATCTGGAAGTGGCGGCGGCCCCGGGCACACCGGAGCCTGGTACATGGGCATTGCTCTGCGCCGGAGCCTTTTTGATCCTCTTCCGGCTCCGCCGGTTCCGCTACTGTGCGCTCCCGAGTTCAACCTGATCTTCCTCCCGCTTCCCGGCACGCCACAACCATTAAAGTACACCATTGTTTTGGGATGGTATGCCGGGCCGCTCCCCTCTTCGCGCCACCGAGATATTTTCCCAGCTGCCAGCCCCAAAAGCGCCGGCATCTGCCTCTTTTGACCCTGATTCTTGACACAAAGTCAACCTGAGGACGACATAATATCCGCCGCCAAGCCGCGCAGGCCTTGGCGCAAATCGCTGTTCTCACAGCAACCGCGCAGCCGAAGGAAGGTACCATAAGCCAATGACCCCCAATCAAGCTGCCCAAACCCCTCCCAAGCTGCCGATTCCCGGCGTGAAGCATCTGATCGCCGTCGGCTCCGGCAAAGGCGGCGTAGGCAAAACCACCGTGTCGGTGAATCTCGCCGTTTCTCTGGCGTCCCTGGGCTACAAAGTCGGCCTGATGGATGCCGACGTGTACGGTCCCAACGTGCCCCTGATGATGGGAATCAAGCGGCCGCCCGAGGCGCATGGAGAGCGCATCCAGCCGCTCGAGCAGTTCGGCGTGAAGCTGATGTCCATGGGGTTCCTCAATCCCGGCGATCGCCCGCTGGTGTGGCGCGGCCCCATGCTGCACAGCGTGATTCAGCAGTTCCTGCGCGGCGTCGATTGGGGCGAGCTGGATTATCTCGTCATCGATCTCCCGCCCGGCACCGGCGACGTGCAGCTCTCGCTGATCCAAACGGCGCCCCTCACCGGCGCCATCGTCGTGACCACTCCGTCCGATGTCTCGCTTGAGGATGCGCGCAAGGCGATCTTCATGTTCCACCAGGTGAAGGTGCCGATTCTCGGAGTCATTGAGAATATGAGCTACCTGATCTGCCCGCACTGTAAGGACCGCATCGACGTGTTCAGTCACGGTGGCGGGCGTCGCATGGCGCAAGAGATGCAGGTGCATTTTCTGGCGGAGTTGCCCCTCGATCCGCAGGTGCGCGTCGGCGGCGATACGGGGAATCCGGTGGCGTCGCGCAAAGACGAAGCGTTCCTCGAGCTGGCGCGGAACACCGTGGCGCGTGCGGCGGAAGCGGCCAAAGTAGAAGGCCCCAAGATCGAAATTACCGATTGACAAACAGTGGGGTCGGCCGGCCCATGGCCCGGGGTGCTTCGTGGCGCACGCACTCATGCGTGCCGCGTTCACACTCCTGTGAACGCGACATGTTTCACGGCTTGTAAGGGACGATTTCCGCGACAGAACCGCGAAATCCCGCTCCCTCTATTTTGGGCTTTTTGGCATTAATTCCCGGCTTCTAAGGGAGCGGTCATTTTAGCCGGCCTTTCCCGAAACCGTGCAGACACCACTGGCATCCCGCGAAATTGAGTGACACCGGTTAAAATTAGTGACTGAATGCGTCCGAGAGCGCGCGCTACTCGCGCCAAATCCTGTTTGCGGCAATTGCGGGGTGATTAACAGTTTTGGGGATTATCGCCGCTCAGTGCCGCAATTCGCTATCTTACGGTCGCGGCTCCGTTTCGGACTCGCCCTGCTTTCAGATGCTTACAGAGCCGCGACCGTAACGTAAGGGAGCGTTCGCCGAGAGCCTGGCTCCCCCAGATCGGTTAAGCACCCGCAATTGCGGGGTGAAGAGGGTTGGGGCAGTTTCTCATAAGGCGCTCGCGCGAGCGTGCAGCGGCTCACATCGGTGGGGCGGGCCTCATGTAGCGCCTCATGTGGCCGGCCCACGGCCTGCCATGTCCAGGCGCGCTCGCGCCGGATTGCGGCGGCTCACCATCGTCGAGTATTCCGCCCCGCCGCCCCGGCCCATGCATCGCGATTACGTGGAAGCGGCTAACCTGCACCGGCAATCGCTGTCGAAGAGGCAGACGCGGCCTGAAAGACGCCGCTGGCGGCGGAGCGGCCCCAAGCGACGGCCGCTGACAGCGAATCGGCGGATTCGACGCGCAAATTCGTCGGTCCGCGCGGCAATGCAGTGCACACCAGGCCGATCCCCTAACTAAACTGATTCTGAACGCCTTACGGGATTTCACGGCCGTTCTGTAACTTGAGTTAATTGCTTTTCCGCCAATTGGCCAATCGATAATGGCAGCAGGCGTGCATATCATAGCTCGTCGATTAGCTCCACCTGCTATCCTTAAGAGTTACCCCAGCGCACGGCTGCTTGGTTTTCGTACATGTATACAGACTTTTTCGGCTTGCAGAAGCTCCCCTTCAACCTCACCCCCGACCCGGCGTTTCTTTATCTGCCGCCGAAGCACCGCCAGGCGCTCGCGGGGTTGACCTATGCAATCCTGGAAAGAAAAGGCTTTGCGGTTCTGACCGGCGACGCCGGCACCGGGAAGACAACCCTGATCAACAGCGTTTTGAGCCGTTTGCCCGCCGAGCGCGTCGAATCCAGCTTCATTCTGAATCCAACCCTCACAGTATCCGAATTCCTGGAAATTGTGATGCTCGATTTCGACATACCGGATGTGCCTGCAAGCAAGGCGCAGCGCCTTTGGAAATTGCAGGAGTTTCTTGCGCAGGTACATCGGCAGAACAGATTTGCCGTACTGGTGATTGACGAAGCCCACAAGCTGAGCCTCGAGGTCCTTGAGGAGATCCGCCTGCTGGGGAACTATGAGAGCGCCTCCGAGAAGTTTCTTCAGATTCTGTTCCTGGGCCAAACCGAGCTGGACGATCTCCTGAACCGCCGGGACTTGCGGCAACTCAAGCAGCGGATCGGCCTGCGACTGTACATCGATCCCCTCACTCCCGCGGAAGTCCAGCAATACATTCGCGTTCGGTGGACCAAGGCGGGCGCGCAGAATCCCCCGCCATTTACCCAGGAAGCCCTGACCATGATAGCTCAATGGTCGCAGGGCATCCCTCGCGTGATTAACTCCCTCTGCGATAGCGCGCTTCTGATGGCCTATGGCGACGAATCTCTTTTCGTCGGCGTAAATTACGTGCGGGATGCAGCCGCCAATCTGGGCGTGGTTGAGTCCCAGCCTCAGTTGCCGGCTACGCTCCCCCTTCTTTCAAGCTTTTCAGCAGCCCCCACTGTGTCCTCAGTCGAGAAACGCCAGGCTTCTCCGAAACTGCCGCTGGCGGAACTGCCTTCCCAGCCAAACATCTTCCCTAACGTGCCCCTTGACGACCCCTTTATTCCGTCATTGGCGCCCTACGGCCCATCCAAAGTAAATTCCTCATTCATGAAGCGCCTGTCTGAGAAGTTCGGATTGCTCCATTGAACTCCACCGGCGCCCCACCCAAGTGTTTGGGACATTTCGACGGATTTTCTCCCGCCACCCCTCTCCCCTTGCAGCAGACTGAGTCTCAAAGCGGTTATAACAACAACTTGCTTTTGGCGATGGGTTTGCTCCCGATTTTGGATTCCGCACACCGCTCAAAGCTGGACAAATGCCGATCACTGCGACTCGCCCGTCAACAGACCCTCGCCACTACATTTGGTGGTTCCCCGGCTCTCCCGTAAGGGTGCACGTGGACCTCGGCGTCATTGAGGGGCTGCAAGAGCGCCTTCGCGATCCCGCGCGCGGCATCGCCGAACACGGACTGCTCTTCGGCAGGGTTTTTGAAGGCGCAATCGAGATTATCGAGTATCGACCCGTTACCAACCGCAGCGTGGCGGAAACCATTGCGAAGCTGCCGGCCGAGCCGCGAAAGCGTCTGCTGATGGGATATTACCGGACCGAACACGGAGAAGCGCTTCGCTTGAATGAGGACGATCTCTTCCTGTTCAAAACGTTCTTTGGCAAGCCTTACCACGTTTTCCTGCTGATTCAGCCCAAGCCCTTCGCCCCTCCGAACGCGACTTTCTTTTTCTCCCGTGGCGATCGGAAGATATCGGAGTTTCCGTTCCTCGAGTTCCCCCTGGACGTTTCCCGGCTCGCCACGGAAGAGCGGGAGCTGATTTCGAAGCGCCGGCAAACCACCGCGCTGTCCACGGGGCAGTCCATTACGGTTGGGCGCCAGCGTGGGACGGACGCTTTCGTCTGTCAACCCGGCGATCCCGGTGATGGCTCCCCAGATCGGTTAAGCACCCCCGAATCGGGCAAGGTCCCCGCAGGAGGCACGACCGTGCTGAAGATCGCCGCGGGCCTATTGGTGTCCGCCTTCCTTCTGGCCGCCGTATCCTCCACTCGCCGCAAGTAGTGTAGTAGCGCGGGCCCATGGCCTCCGGTGTCCCGAGCCGCTCCCAGCGCTCGGCCCTTTGGGCAGCGCCCGAGCCGGTCCCGCATAAAGTCCAGGTCGCGCTTGAACTATGCCGGCGAGATCTCGAGGATCTTCAGGATCTCCCGCTTTGTAAGCGGCTGCTTCCGCCGCCGCAGCCAGTCGAGCTTGTAGATGCGATCCAACTGGCTCATTGGGCAAATCCCGGATGGGTGACAAATCAATTCTAAATCCCCGAACCGGGAATGTCGAATGGTTGTGCCCGGTACGATTCAAGACGTCATACTCCAGGTCTTCGGCGCTCGCGAGAAATGACCCATTATGTAGTGCACGACATAAAGTATCGTTAGCGATTTAGGGCCGGAGCGTAGAAAGCGGCGGCCTGGCCAAATATCGAGCTTTTGCGCATTCGGTTTTCGAAAGTGGCCCGTTGGCCAGCATCCACACACTGCCGGTAGCCGCGCCTGCATACTTCTCGCACCAGTTCCTGTTCGATCACGGCCAGCTTCTCCACCGGCACGGCGCGCATCTGATCCCAGAAGTGTTGGCTGGTGAGATCGGCGGCGGCGAAGCGTTTCAGATCGGGCAGATAAGTGTTCTTGGCCCAATCGGCAAATGCGCGCTTGCTGCGTGGGGCGCAGGCGCGCGCGATCATGGCGGCCACCGGGGACTCGCCCACGGTTAAGGCGTCGCGGACTTGGACGTCCTCATCCGGGGAGACGGCACGGTTGATTCGACCGGCCAGATCCAACTCCTGCGTGAGATGGTGAAGCGCGGTCACGGCGCCGGCGGAAACCGAAGAGATCCTCGACGATGCGGTAGCACCGAATGCCGTGCGAGGGGCAGGCCCGGAGAGAAGCCATTAATTACGTATACGCTTTATTCCCGCCGCTAACTTACGGAGGAGTTGTGCGATCGCAGTGGGAAACTCCCGCTAGCTAGATTCTAGAACGGTAGTTAGAGCCTGACGAGACTGGAGGAGACAGCTATCGGCGGGCCATAATTGGAACCAATTGGAACCAAAACCCGGAATAGAGTGCCTGTAAGCGCTTAAAAACATGGTGGCCAGGGACGGAATCGAACCGCCGACGCCAGCCTTTTCAGGGCTGCGCTCTACCAGCTGAGCTACCTGGCCAAGGGAAGTTCCAGTTTACCAGATTCGGTTGTATTTCCGCGTGCTCGCTCTACTTGCCGCTATGCATGTGCCAGCCGGGCTGACTTACTCGGCGCGCCAGCGCTCCTATCGAACGCCTGTATGACCGTACGGACGAAAAAAGAGAGCGGCTAACCGCGGCGGCCCAACATGCCCTTGGACTTGACGGGCAGCCGGCTCACGACATCCGCGGGCGCCGAGAAATTGTCCTCCAGCAGATGCGCCGGGTTCGCGCCGAGCCAGGCCGAAAGGGAAATCTCCTGGTAGACGCCGCTATTAAATAGGATCAGCACCTCGGTCGGCTCCGGGCCCAAAGAGTCCACGTAATGCCCGTATCCTTGCGGGATAAATGCAATCTGCCCAGGTCCGAACTCCTCGGTCTTCGCGCGCCCGTGCGAACCGAAAATGCCCACGCGCGCGCGGCCGCGGATATAATACTGCCACTCGTCGGCGTGCGGGTGCCAGTGCAGCTCGCGCAGTGCGCCCGGTTCCAGATCGAGCCGCGAAGCCGTCAGCGTGGTCTGAATCGGGAACTCCCGCGAGGAAACAATTCGCTCCGTGCCGCCTTCCAGCTTGATTGCCGGCTGATCGAGCAAGCGATACTTGTGCGAAAACTGCGAGGGCTGCAAATCCGCATTGCGCAGAGCCGGCGGCGCCGCCGGCGGTACCCTGCCGGTCCCGATGTATACCTCTTTCCTGGGGAACTGCGCCAGTTGCGCCAGCGAGAGGTTCAGATTCCGCGCCACCACATCCGGAGGCGCGCTCGCAATCCAATCGGTCACGCTGAACGTGCCGAATTCGGAAAAGTGGCCGTTGTCGAATCCCAGTAGAAAGTGGCATTCGCCAGGTCCCAAACCTTGCAAGGCATGCCCATGCCCGCGCGGAAAATACCAGGTATCGCCCACTTCGAAATCGGCCACCTCGGCCTGACCTTCGGGCGTGATCACGGTCACGCGGCATCGCCCTTCCAGCATGTAAGCCCACTCCGCGGCCAGTGAGTGCCAGTGCAGCTCACGCATGGCGCCGGGTTTGAGCCGCATGGACACTCCGGCGATGCTTTGCGAGATGGGAAACTCGGCCACGGTGGCTTCTTTCGCCGAACCGCCTGGGCCAACCCAGTGCGTCTGGCTTTCAATGTCGTACTTGAAGTCGGGCAACTCTGCGAGCTTCGGCTCGTCGGCGGGAGGCGCGGCTGCGGCCGCGCTGGCAGCCATACCCGCCAGCGTCACGCTCTGGAACATCTTTCTTCGGCTGATCGGCATAGATCACTCTTCTCCTGGAGTATATCCTGTATTCAGGAATGACATCCCCCACTGCGCTCGCCGCCGCGCGCGACAGCATCCGCGCCACTGAAGCCATTATCCGTCCTTATATACGCCGCACGCCGGTGATCGAACTCGCCGGCGCCGAATTCGGCCTTGAGTCCGTTCGTCTCTGGCTGAAGCTCGAGTTGTTGCAGCACACCGGCTCGTTCAAGCCGCGCGGCGCCTTCGCCGGCATGTTGACACGCGCCGTTCCGCCGGCGGGCGTGGTGGCCGCGTCGGGCGGCAATCACGGCGTGGCCGTGGCTTATGCGGCAAAGCAGCTTTCGAAGCCCGCGCGCATCTTCGTTCCCACCGTCTCTTCGCCCACCAAGATCGCGCGCATCCGCGGCTACGGCGCGGAACTGACGATCGCGGGCGACCGCTATGCCGATGCGCTGGCCGCCAGCGAACAATGGGCCGCCGAATCGGGCGCGCTCGCCGTCCACGCCTACGATCAGCCGGAAACGCTGCTCGGCCAAGGCACGGTTGGCCTGGAGTTCGAAGAGCAGGCGCCCGGTCTCGATACGCTGCTGGTGGCGGTGGGAGGCGGCGGTTTGATCGGCGGCGTGGCCGCATGGTACGAAGGCGGCGTGAAAATTGTCGGCGTGGAGCCCGAAGCCGCGCCTACGCTCTGGAACGCTCTGCGCGCGGGACGGCCGGTGGATTCGGAAGCGGGCGGCATCGCAGCCGATTCGCTTGCGCCTAAGCGCGTCGGCGAGCTGATGTTTCCCCTCGCTCAAAGATATGTCGAGCGGGTCGTGCTGGTTCCCGACGAGGCGATCCGGAATGCGCAGCGCGCGCTGTGGCAGGCCCTCCGCATCGCGGCGGAACCGGGCGGAGCCGCGGCGTTTGCGGCATTGATCTCCGGCCAGTATCGACCAAGCCCGGGTGAGCGCGTCGGGGTGCTGGTCTGTGGCGGGAATACATCGGCGGTGGATTTCGGATAGGCGATTTTCTGTGGGGCAGGATGGCATCCTGCGGCCGATTGGCAATCGGCCCCTGCTGGCAGCTCCTAAAATGCAGGAGAGACGCCAGCACCGCTTGCGGCTTGCCGCTATGCGGGGAAGGTTGGCAGGATGGCATCCTGCAAGGTCTGCGGCTTTCCGCGGCTTTCCGCGGCTTTCCGCGTCGATCCTATTAGGAACCGCAACACTACACTCCAAACCACTGCATCGGAGATTCCAGTTTTGGTTGCTAGCCGCTCTGGTGCTCCCATGGGCTGCCTGTTTATTCGACAATTCGACAGCGCCGTGTTGGTGGGAGTCCCCTGTCCCGGACGGAGGGCCCGGCTTTTATCAGGCTAGGGCGGCAGGACTAACGAAATTGGCGGCGAAGGAGGAGTCGCGATTCTATGGCGCCCACAATCGGTATGGCAACTTCACGGACCTCCCATCATGCTAAGCCTTGTCGCGCATGCCAATGACTACCAATTAACGGCAGTGCCCCGTGCGCAAATTGAGCGGGTATGGCTGTTTCATAGGCTGCCCCGCCGACCGGTCTTACTCCATCGACCAATCTGGCATTCTGCGCACCGATAGCCACTGCAAGGTCGCGACCGCACAAAGCCCCAGAGTGAAATAGCCACTGCCCGCGACAAGGCCGCACCGTGCAATTCCACTTAACCTACCGTTGAGTTTTCCCTATTTGACTCAACACTCGGCGCGACCCTATCGTAAACTACAGTTCTATGAACACACAGGAAATGCTCCTGCCGTCCGCGTTGACGGAGTATGCGGTGGGCCCCTTGGACGATTCCGCCCGCGCCAGCCTGGCCCAGCGGCTCGCCACCGCCGAAACTCCGGGAGTGACGTGGTTCCCGCAATCTCTCACCCGCGCCGGCGATGCCTTGTTCATCGCGTTCGAAGAGAACGGCGCGCCACTGCTGCTCCAATATGGTGGAACGGCGGGGGCCTGCGGTCTCTCTCATCCCACGGAGCTTGCTGGTAACGGCGCTGATCATGGCGCCGGTCAGAGCGCCAAGGCGTACGTTTACCCATTCGCTTCCACGGATCGCGAAAACGTGGCCGCGTTCGCCGAGCGCATCGACCTCACGTTTCTTCCGCGCCCCCAGCGCGACCGGCCGGCGATCGCCTCCGGCAACCGCCACCCCGAGGTCAGCCTGCCCGCCGTGTTCGACGCGTTTCGCGACATCTTGCGCGATACGGGACTGAATCTCGCCAGCACCGTGCAGCTTTCGGCCACGCGCGAGATGACTACCGACGACGACATCGCGCGGCGCGACGGATTGAACCCCACCGCTCCCGGGCACACCCGCGTCAGCATACGCCACCTCTACTACGCCGGGTTGTGGGCCGCCATCCGTTCCGGATACCGCTACGGATACACCGCCGAGGCCGATCACTTCATTGTCAGCGGCGCGAACGATGCCGAGATAGCGAAGTCCGTGGAATGGGTCAAAGAGGCGATTCGTCACGCAGCGGGCTACACCAAGTTCACCACCGACACTTCGCGCGTATTCGATCTGCGCGCCGACGTGCGCCATCCCCAGCCGCTTTCCGAAACGCAGATCGAAGAGCTGTTTCAGCAACGCCTGACGCCCGACGAGCGCGCCTGGGTACGCGCTGCCTTTTCCAAGCCGTTCGATTGCGGCGCGGCATCCTATCGGTTCGACGCGGCCGAGATCAAACGCCTCGCGGTCAAGTTCGTTCCCAGTCTGAAGCTCAATGAGGAGCTGTTCGATTCCATTCTCCAGGCCCGGCACGGCGCGCCATTCGATTTTGAGCCATCGCTCGACGAAGCCGAAACTTTGACCAGCGCCAAGGAATTGATCTTCTACATGCACTGGCTCAAGGAGCGCGGACGCCCGGCGCAGCTCGTCCCGCCGAATCTGGGCTTCAAGAAGAGGCAGGCGTATCCGGAAACGCGCGCGGCGCTGGAAAAATACTCGCATCACAAGATGTGGCCGGAAGTGATGCCGCGCGTGGATGGCGAATTCGAGGGCAACCCCATTCCGGAGCTCAAGGACCGCGTGCGCGAGCTGGCCGATGTGGCACGATTTTTCGACGGCACGCTCAGCATCCATTCCGGCAGCGGCAAGCAGCCGGAAGTGCTGCGCTCCATAGGCTCAGCCACGCGTGGACGCTTGAACTACAAGATTTCGGGCGAGCTGCAACTCCAGCTTTTCGACGTGCTTTCGGAAGCGCCTGAAGGCTCGGCTGAGCGGGGGCTTTACGACCGCATGGTGGCAGCCTGCGAGCGTTTCGCCGCGCAGGGCGCGTTCGGCGAAGAGAGCGCGCTGGCCGCGCAATACCGCGCTTCGGGGCATGGCTCGTATTTAGGCGACGCCGGGAGCGGCCGCGTGGATGGCAACCTGTTCCTGGTCTTCTGGCTGGGCAATATGGTGGGTAGCAAGGACGAAGACGGCCGCTTCTTTAAACAGGGACTCGACGAGCTGCCTGACTCCGTCATCGAAGAGACTCGCCGACGAAACAAGGAGTATGTGAAATGGCTCGCCAGTCACTTGTTCGCGCAGTAGGTGGGGTAGGGTATGCTTTAGCTTGCCCTCGCGGTTTTGTAAGAGTGCGGGGCAAGCTAGAGCATTCCCTAACCATGTCTCTCGTGGCTCTCGCCGCCGTTGCAGCGCAGGCGCAGGATCTGCGCCACGTCACTGAGCCAGTCATTCCTCCTTCTTGCGCCGTCCTGACGGCCCGTTCCATCGGTCCGAATGACGCCGCGCCCGACACAAGACTTATTCAGGATGCGCTGGACCGCTGCGACGCCGGACATGCCGTGGAGCTGAAGCCCGATGGCGCGGCGAATTCGTTTCTGTCCGGCCCTCTGCAGTTGCGAGCCGGAGTCACGTTATCAGTGGACGCCAATGTGACGCTCTACGGCTCCCGCAATCCGCGCGATTATGACATTACGCCCGGTAGCTGCGGCGTGGTCAACCAGGCCGGACATGGCTGCAAACCGCTGATCGCGGGCAATCGGGTAGCGCACGCCGGGGTGATGGGCGATGGCGCGATCGATGGGCGCGGCGGCGCGAAACTCACTGGACAGAACGTTTCCTGGTGGGACCTCGCACAGGAAGCCAAGCTCAAAAACTTGAACCAGAGTTGCCCGCGCATCATGATTCTGACCGGCGCCGACGATTTTACCTTGTACCGCATCACGCTGAAGAACTCGCCCAACTTCCATGTTTCCTATAGCGGTGGAAACGGCTTTACCGCTTGGGGAGTCATCATCGATACTCCTAAGATGGCAAGAAATACCGACGGCATCGACCCTGGTAACTCGACTAACGTAACCATCACTCACTGCTATATCAATGCGGGCGACGACAACGTGGCCATCAAGGCCGGCCATGGGGCGCCTACCACCCACATGACTATCTCACACAACCATTTCTATACCGGCCACGGCATGTCGATCGGAAGCGAAACCGATGGCGGCGCGAGCGCCATTCGCGTATCCGACCTTTCCATCGACGGCGCCGACAACGGTATCCGTATTAAGTCCAATTCCAGCCGCGGCGGCCTGGTGCACGACATTATTTATGAAGATGTGTGCATTCGCGACACTAAGAATCCGATTCTGATGGATTCCAACTACTCCTATTCGGGAACGGCTCGCGATAAGTTGCCGGAGTTCACGGGCATTGTTCTTCACAACGTCCAAGTGATCGGCCCGGGCAAAATCACGCTGGATGGCTTCGACTCCGCGCATCGCCTGGGCATCGGTTTCGACAATGTAACATTAGACGATCCTGCCAAGACGAAGATCACCGGCGTCCACGCGCTGGTTACGTTGGGCCCTGGGCCGGTGAACTTCCTTCCAGCGGGTGACGATTTGAAGATTGCAGGGGCGCCGGGCCAGGGAGTCCCGAACGCCTGCGAAGGCAAATTTGTGCCGTTCCCGGTCAAACCGGACGCCCACTGACATGCTGAATCGCCGAGCCTTTCTTGTCTCCGCCGCAGCCGCCCGGTGCGCGATGGCCGCAGACGACGCCGGTTCCATCCTCGCTCGCATCGAGGCGCCGGTATTTCCCAGTCGCGACTTCGATGTTACTAAGTACGGTGCGGATGGGGACGGCAAGAAGCTCTCCACCGACGCCATTTCGCAAGCCATCGCCGCGTGCTCCGCCGCTGGCGGAGGGCGAGTCGTGGTTCCCAAGGGCGCATTTGGCGCCGTCTATCTGACGGGCGCCATTCATCTGAAGAGCAACGTCAATCTGCATATCGAAAAAGACGCCACGCTGCGCTTCAGCCGCGATCCCAAACATTACTTGCCGGTTGTGTATTCGCGTTTTGAAGGCACGGAATGCATGAATTATTCGCCGTTCCTTTACGCCTTTGAGCAGATTAACATCGCTATCACCGGCCCAGGGACGCTGGACGGGCAGGCCGATTGCGAACACTGGTGGCCGTGGAAGGGGCGCACCGATTGCGGCTGGAAGCGCGGCGACGCCAGCTATCAGAAGGACGATCAAGCCCTGATTTCCATGGGCGACCGAAACATCCCGGTGAACCAGCGCGTATTCGGCGAGGGCCACTACCTGCGCCCCAACTTCATTCAACCGTACCGCTGCCGGAATTTGCTGATCGAAGACGTGAACATCGTCAACTCGCCCATGTGGGAGATCAATCCCGTGCTGTGCGGGAACGTGATAGTGCGCGGCGTCAACATCAGCAGCCACGGGCCGAATAACGACGGCTGCGACCCCGAATCGTGTACCGATGTTCTTATCGATCGGTGCACGTTCGATACCGGCGACGATTGCATCGCCATCAAATCCGGCAGAAACACCGATGGCCGGCGCGTCAATGTTCCGTGCGAGAACCTGATCGTGCAGGATTGCGCCATGAAAGACGGTCACGGCGGAGTGTCGATCGGCAGCGAAGTTTCCGGCAGCGTGCGCAACGTATTTGTGCGGCGTTGCCAGATGGACAGCCCGAACTTGCAGCGCGCTTTGCGGATGAAATCGAATTCGCAGCGCGGCGGGACGATGGAGAACGTGTTCTTCCGCGATGTCACGATCGGCAACGTCGCCGAGGCGGTGATTGAAGTCGATTTTTATTACGAAGAGGGACCCGGCGGGCCTTTCAACCCAACTGTGCGCAACATTAACATAGCCAATGTGACATCTAAGAGCAGTAAGTACGCGCTGTATTTTCGCGGCTACAAGGACGACCCCATTCGCGGCATTACCCTTGAGAACTGTACATTCGATAAGGTGGCGCAGCCCAACCGGCTGGAGAATGTCGAAGGACTGACGGCGCGCAATGTGACGATTAATGGGAAGGCGTTGTAGCGGCTGAGACTCGACGCAGAGGCGCTGAGGCGCAGAGATGGGCGTTGCGAGTGGCGACACTAAGGGCATAAGGGTTGGGAGTGACTTCCGTTGCGGGCGGCGCAGCTCCCGGATTTTTCGCCGTGCGTGCCGCCGCCTCATGATCTTATAAGGCTGCATCTTCGATGACCGAGGCCCGTTGGATGGCGGACATATCGTTGCCCGGCCCATGAGGGCGCCCCGATGCGTTGGCTCCCTGAGATTCTCCTGTGAAGCGATAAACGCTATCTTCCCTCTATGGATGTTTTGAGACATCCTGGCAGCATCATCCAAATCGGCGATGACGCGTAGCTTGCAAAGGCCAACGGGAATTGCAGCACCGCATTAATAGTTGCCAACGCTTGCCGGCCAGCAAGGAAACTGCTGGGCTTGCGAAATGGCACGCAAGCTCCACCCGATTTCAACTTAGCAGGCTGGATCGCGGAGTTTTGGGGGTGGATGGCTGTAAGTGATAGAGAGGATTGAAAAGAAAAAGTTGGATCGGGCGTGACTGATAAAGGTTTCAT
>PLDF01000213.1 GCA_003135055.1 Bryobacterales bacterium
AGAGGATGGTGTAGATCTCGGGATAGTTCGACGGTATCTTGGTCTTGAAGCCGTCGCCGGAATTCTGGTTCAGGGTGCCGTGGACGTCGTTTCCGGTGATGGTAACGTCCTTCACCTCGCCGTCCTGCACCTTGTTGACGAACTCGGTCAGGGTGATCGCCCTTTCCTTCTTGCCCGGGCCGGCTTTGACAAACACAAACAGCATTGCCGCCAACAGGAGTAGAACCACCCAAAAGAGTAATGTTTTCAGATTTGAACTCACGAAGCCTCCGCGACCGGCCTTTACTTACTTATATAGACGCCATCCGGCTTGTTTCCGATTCTCGTATTCGCAACACCGTAACGCTTCCGGAACTTGCCGCCCGATTCGCGGCTGGACCGAACCGCCGCGCCCACACGATGGATTCTCCATCCGTAAGGACCGGCCAATGCCGCCGCTCCCATATAGGTATACGGAATTCCTGAAAAAGAGTCTTGATCTTTTCCTCGCGAAACCGGCCTATGGGTTGGTACTGGTCCCCCGGCCGCCAATTTCGCAGCACGATGCGGCCAGACGATCTGCCCCAGTCTAAATAGCCTTCCCTACCATTATATACGCAATGCGAAGAATCGAAGGTTTCCAGTTTTTCAATCGGTACCAGTTCGATCAGTTCCAGGGAGATTTCGACGCCTGCCGCTTCTGCGCGGACAACTCCGGGGACCGTAGCCTCAACCGAATAGGCACGGTCCCCCTTCCCATAGCTGCCCAAAGTGCCGAAACGAAGCCATTCGAACGAGCGCAAAACATCCAGGCCCGTCGCCTGGAGACGCCCATGGCCCTCGCCACCGGCGGCCAAGGCTAGAACGGCTTCCACGTGGCCGAAATCGATGCCGCGCAAGTCGCCCTTGGCCAGTTCGATGGCTCGCCGCGCCAGCCGCCGCGCGACGGCCAGGGGCAGCCCGGCAAGCGCCGGCGCGTTCGAAAAAACGAAGCCAAGCTCGGTGGTGAGGCGTTCCGCGGCGAGGCGATCGATCTCCGCTTCCCAATATGCCTCCTCGGCGCGCGCCCACTCGGCAGTCTGCGCCAGGGTTTCGCGGATGGCCGGATTCCACTCGCGCTCGAGCTGCGGCAGCAACTGGTGGCGGATGCGATTACGGGCGAATTGCAGCGTGGCGTTGGTGGAATCCTCGCGCCATTCCAGGTTGCGGCTGCGCAGGTATTGCTCGATTTCCCCGCGGCTCAACTCGATCAATGGCCGCACCACTTTGCCGTGGGTTACCGGGCGGATTCCCGCCAGCCCAGCGGTTCCCGACCCGCGCAGAAAGCGGAACAGGACGGTTTCCGCCTGATCGGAGCGCGTATGCCCGGTGGCGACGCAATCGAGGCGCTCACTCTGCATCGCCGAGTGGAAGAACTGGAGCCGCGCCTCGCGCGCCGCCTGTTCCAGATTGCCGTCCGCGGGAAGTTCCACTTCATGGACGATCGCCGGCCAGCCGAGCCGCTGCGCCTGCTCGCGCACGAACTCCGCGTCGCCGCGCGATTCCTCGCCGCGCAGTCCATGGTTCAGATGCAGCACGGTGAGAGCGAGGTCCCACTGGGGCGCAAGCTCGCTGAGCACGTGGAGCAGGCAGAGGGAATCCGCGCCGCCCGAGACAGCTACGCCCACGCGGGAGCCGCGGGCGAACATGTTATAACGAGTGATGGCCGCTATGGCCCGCTGCAGCACGAGACGATTGTAGCGTCCGGCAGGTCTGACGAAAACCTTCGAAACCTCATGGATATCCGCGAACGCGCTTCCTGCATCAAGTTATTGCTGATGGACGTCGATGGCGTCCTTACCAATGGCAAGCTCTACCAGGTCCCAAATCCGGACGGCAAGATGGTGGAGACCAAGGGCTTCGACTCGCAGGACGGCATCGGCCTGACGTGGTTGAGCTGGAAGGGCATCAAGACCGGCGTGATCAGCGGACGACTTTCTCCAGCGACCGTGGAGCGCGCCCGGCAGGTGAAGATGGCGTACATCTACCAGGGGCATATCGAGAAGATTCCGATTCTGGAAGAGATTTTAGCCGACGCCAAAGTCGACGCCGGCGAGGTAGCTTACATCGGCGACGATTTCACCGATGTCACTATCATGCACCGCGTGGGTTTCGCGGTCGCCGTGGCTAATGCGCGGGCGGAAGTGAAGCGCGAGGCGCACTATGTCACGGAAGCGGTGGGTGGAGAAGGCGCCGTGCGTGAAGTGGTGGAGCTGATTCTCAAGGCGCAGGATAAGTGGGGAGAGATATTGAAGCATTACGAGATTGGCAAGGGCTGACGGCGGTGGCGGCGGGCGCCAGCGCGCCTACTATCGAGTCTCGCTGAATACGGTGACAGCGTCGGTTGGCGACCGCCGCGGAGAATGGCATCCCAATCTCACTTACTTTGGCTCCCCGCGACCATTGGGCACAGACTGTGGGGCAACCAATCCTGGCTTTCAGCCGGCTTTTAGCCGCGCGAAAGACAGACGCCGGCATTTATTTTTCGCGGACCTCTTGCCTCGATGCCAACGCTCATTGCAGACTAGGTTAGGTACGCTGAAGGATCACTATGCACAAATCGTTTCGCAGATATCTTGGCCTTGGACTTTTGGGCGTCATGTTGGCGACGGTCGTCGTTCCAACCACGTTTGCCTCTCCTCAAAGCAAGAAGAAGGGCGGGAAAAAGGGCGGCAAGGGCGGTAAGGGAGCCCCGAAGAAGGGCGGCCGCGGCGGATCGAAGTAAGTCGCGGGACCGGTCCTGCCATCGGAGTTCTTGCGGCGTTCAGGCGCATGAGACGGAGGGGCCAGGATAGGTCTGCAATGCGGGGCGCTGGGCCGCTGGGCTTCCGTAGAAACCCAGCGGGCTTGACCAGCCTCGGACTTGCCACGATATAGCCTTGCCATTTCGTCATGGCGCGGAAGGACCGAAGCGCGTTCACACGAGTGTGAACGCTGCACGCATGAGTGCGTGCGCCACGATCCAATGCAGGCACTTGCCGCCCATATCTTGTATTTGATCTGGGGACGGCTGAGCCTTGGTCATTTCGGCCCTATGAGTTGCGCTCCCGATCGGCCGAAGCGCAGCCGTCGCTGGAGTTGCTTGCGAGCATTTTCGGGGAGGACCATTGGGCTGGCCGCGGCTTGTGCGGCGGGCGGCACGCTCCCGGCGGCGGCCGGGCTGGCCGGGGTCGCCACGAATGCGTGAGTCTCGCCGGTGCTTGTCTGCAACGCCAGGCCCACGATCTCTCCCGAATCGTTGATTGCTTCGGGAAATACCAGATACAGCGGCGAGTTCGCCGGGATGAGGGCGTTGAGGTCCATCATGGCTTTGTTTTGCCAGAGGAAGGCGCGGCAGTTCCCCATGTTGTCGCAGGAAGCGCCGATTACCTGTCCATTGTTATTGATCGCTGTTGGCAAGCTCGAGAAGTCCGTGCCCACCGTCCCTAAGTCCTCGGGACCGGCCTGGCTATACAGGGTGCAGTGAACCTGGACGAAAGGAAAGCCGGGGATTTCGCTGGGCAGGTCCGAACCGCCGACCACTTCACCCAGGTCATTGATACCGACGCCAACGCCGAGCATTGTGCCGCCCAGGTTGGCGAAGGCAGTGGGCGAGCCGTTTTGCCAGAGCACGGCGTGCGGCCCATAGTTGAACGGAAGGAGTGGGGTGTTGGCGCAAGTACCCGACGTGCCGACCACCTGGCCGTAGTTGTTCACCCCGAAAGCGAATCCGACGGTGTCGCCGTGGAGCGGAGGGAGTTCCTGGACCTGGCCAGGATTTGGCCCCCATAGCACGGCGTTAAAATCGAGAACTTGAGGCGGCGGGCAGGTTGAATCCTTAGTGCCGTTCTCCGCAAGTCCGATTACCTGGCCCTGATTGTTGATAGCGAGAGCTTGGCCGTTATTGCCGCCCAGGGTGGGAAGCGGCGTCATGGTCCCATTCCAGATGGCCGGAAGGCAGATAAGGTTAGTGCCGAAACCGCAAAAGTCGTTGCCGAACGGATCTTTCTTGGCAGTCTCGGCAAGAATCGCCAGCGCGTAGCTCGCGTTAGGCCCGCTGGCTTCGCTGTTCGGTCCGCCCAGTGTGCCTAGGTCGAACATTGTGTCCCCAGGCCCCGAAAGGAACGCATGTGTGTTCCCGTTGGGGAGACTCGCAGCCCCGGCTACCCGGCCTGCGTAGTTGATGCCATAAGCGTCGCTAGACGTACCGCCCAGCGTGCCGAGGTCGGTGACGGTATAGCGTGGCGTCTGTGCTGTTGCAAGGGCGGCGAGCAAGGTGCTTGCGGCCATCGAAGTCAGGATCGATTTCATAATGTGCCTCCATTCCAGTAGGCGCAGAATGCGCCAGGGAAGGATCACGCAAGGCGGGCTTAACATTTTTTGGGGACTATCGCCGCTCAGTGACCATGATTCGCTCCCTGACGGTCGCGGCTCTGTTTCGGGCTCGGCGCGCTTCGGATGCCTGGGACTTGACGCGAAGTAACCGCGCCTTTTCAACGTGGCGCGGGAGGACCGAAGCGCGTTCACACGAGTGTGAACGCTGCACGCATGTGCCCAAAGGGCGCCCAGTGCGCCACGACGCCCTCTTCGAACAGAGCCACCGGCTTGGTTAAACTCACGCGACCCACACGGGGGGCTGTGATTTGAGGGGGCCGGGCGCGGCGGTATAATTAGGCCCGTTGACGATGCAGAGGGCGGCACAATCCGGTGAGCCGGCGGTGGGCGAGGTAAGTACGCTGCTCCGCGCCTGGAGCGGCGGAGACCAGAGCGCGCTCGACAGACTGACCCCTATCGTTTATGACGGGCTCCGCCGGCTGGCGCGCCGCTACATGCGACGCGAGCGGCCCGGTCACAGCCTGCAAACGACAGCCCTGGTGAATGAAGCCTACATGCGCCTGGTGGATTATGAGCGCATGCAGTGGCAGGATCGCGCCCATTTTTTCGCTGTGTCGGCCCAGTTGATGCGGCGCATTCTGGTGGAGCATGCGCGGCGCCACAACCTGAAACGCGGCGGCGGCTTGCAGCATGTCTCCCTGGAAGAAGCGGCCGTAGTGGGCGGGGACCGGCCCGCGGATCTGGTGGCTCTCGACGACGCGATGAACGCGCTGGC
This sequence comes from Bryobacterales bacterium, assembly GCA_003135055.1. GTDB lineage: Bacteria > Acidobacteriota > Terriglobia > Bryobacterales > Bryobacteraceae > PALSA-243. The sequence goes on from PLDF01000213.1 coordinate 5,108, forward strand.
GCGCCTCGATGCACGCAAAGCGCAGGTGGTGGAAATGCGCTTCTTTGGCGGACTGAGCGTGGGAGAGACGGCCGAAGTGCTCAAAGTCTCGTCCGTCACCGTGAAGCGCGACTGGAGCACCGCCAAGTTGTGGCTCTATCGCGAGCTGGCGGGAGGGGCGAGCGATGGAGTCTGATCGATGGAAACAAGTCGATGACCTGTTGCAGTCGGTACTGGAGCGTCTGCCGGAGGACCGAGACGGCTATCTGAGGCAGGCGTGCGCGGGGGACGAGGCTCTGGAGCGGGAAGTCCGGTCACTGCTGGCGTTAGAGGAGCAGGCAGGAAGTTTCCTGGAGAATCCAGCGATAGAAGTGGCCGCGCGCGCAATCGCTCTTCAGACCAAAGACGCGCAGGAAAGCGCCGGTTCCCTCACCGGCCAGACCATCTCCCATTACCGCATCCTCGATAAGTTGGGCGCCGGCGGAATGGGCGTGGTATACAAGGCCGAGGACATCCGCCTGCACCGGTTTGTGGCGCTTAAGTTCCTGCCGGATGAAATCGCGCGGGACCCGCGGGCGCTCAGCCGTTTCGAGCGGGAGGCACGGGCCGCTTCTGCACTGAACCACGCCAATATTTGCACGATTTATGAAGTGGAAGAACATGATCGCCAGCCGGTGATCGTGATGGAGCTGCTGGAAGGCGAGACCTTGAAGGAGCGAATCCGCGAAAAGCCCATCCCCACGGACGAACTGCTGGATTTTGGCATCCAGACATCCGACGCTTTGGAAGCCGCCCACGCACAGGGAATCATCCATCGGGACATTAAGCCCGCGAACATCTTCATCACCCGGCGCGGTCATGCGAAGATTCTCGACTTCGGATTGGCGAAATCGGTCGCCGTCCTCGAACGTCGCGCCGCCGGCGAAACCGCGTCGCCGACCCTCAGCATGGAAGACCAACTGACCAGTGCAGGGAGCGCGATCGGGACAGTGTCGTACATGTCGCCGGAGCAAGTCCGCGCTAAACCTTTGGACGCACGCACGGATTTATTCTCGTTCGGGGTGGTGCTGTATGAAATGGCTACGGGGAAGCTGCCATTTCGCGGGGAAAGCTCGGGGGTCATTTTCGATTCCATTCTGAACCGCGCTCCTGTGCCAGCGGTGCGGCTGAATCCCGACTTGCCGGTGGAGTTAGAGCGCATCATCGACAAGTGTCTCGAAAAAGATCGCAACCTGCGCTACCAGCACGCTGCGGAGATTGGCGCCGACCTTCAGCGACTGAAGCGGGATTCGGATTCGAAGTGGGACAGGCCTCCTGGCCGGCCCGGACAGGCCAGGAGGCCTGTCCCACTTATCCCACTAGCTGCCGCTGCTGCGACGGTGCTGACGCTGGCCGTGTTCATCGCCGGTTACTTCTATTTCCACCGCACGCCAAAACTCACGAATAAGGATACGATCGTCCTCGCCGATTTCGACAATAAGACAGGCGACCCCGTGTTTGACGGGACGCTTCGCCAAGGGTTGGCTGTACAGTTGGAACAGTCGCCCTTCCTGAGTCTCGTCTCCGACCAGCATATCCAGCGGACGCTCGCTCTGATGGGCCAGCCGGCGGATGCGCGGCTAACTCCGGCACTCGCTAAGGAAGTCTGCGAGCGAACCGCCAGTGCCGCGGTTTTGGAAGGCTCGATTGCCCGCCTCGGAAGCGCGTACATACTGGGGTTACGGGCAAAGAACTGCGTCACTGGGGATGTCCTCGATGACGAGCAGGCGCAAGCAGCCAGAAAAGAAGACGTCCTGAATGTCCTAAGTCAAATTGCCAGTAAGTTCAGAACCCGAGCCGGCGAATCGCTGGCCACAGTCGAAAAGTACTCGACTCCCCTCGCCGAGGCTACTACGTCGAAGCTCGAAGCCTTGAAAGCCTATAGCCTGGCGTTGAAGGTGGCCTACTCAACCGGGGCTGCCGCCGCACTGCCCCTCTTCCAGCGCGCCGTTGAAATCGACCCTAAGTTCGCGAAGGCATATGCGCACCTGGGGCTCTATTACAGCATTAATGGAGAGTTTGCCCTGGCCAAGGAGAGCACGACCAAGGCCTATCAGTTGCGGGACCGCGCCAGCGAGCAGGAGAGGTTCTTTATCACGGCTAACTACGATCTACAGGTGACGGGAAACCTGGACAAGGCGCAACAGACTCTTGAGTCGTGGGTGCAAACTTATCCTCGCGATAAACAGCCCCGCGGATTCTTGTCGGTTGTTTACCAGGGACTCGGCAAGTATGAGAGAGCGATCGAAGAAGCCAAAATAGCGGTCGGGATCGATCCGGACTTCACCCCCGGGTATATCAATCAAATCTGGGGCAATCTATTCCTTGATCGCCCTGAGGAAGCCGGAAAGGTCCTGCAGCAAGTCTCGCAGCGCAAAATAGAAATCGAGGATGTTTTCGTTCTGCGATATTACATCGCCTTTCTGAAAGGCGACAGGGCGGGAATGGAACAGGCAGTGGCCCTGGTGCAGGGGAAACCCGGAGCGGAAGACCTGGTTTTCGACGAAGAGGCATTTGCCTTGGCCTATTCCGGTCGCTTGCAAGAGGCAAGAGGCATATCACGGCGTGCCGTGGAACTGGCCCGGCAGGCTGGCCACAAGGAAAAGGCGGCTATGTACGAAGCAGGCGCCGCAGTCCGAGATGCCTTCTTCGGCAATGCGTCCGAGGCACGGCGGAGCGCGATGACGGCGCTTGAGCTTTCGAGCGGCCGGGATGTGGAGTATGGCGCTGCGTTCGCACTGGCCATCTCCGGGGTTCCTTCCCGGTCTCAAACGCTCGCGGACGATTTGGAAAAGCGCTTCCCGGAGGATACGTCAGCGCGATTTATTTACGTGCCGGCGCTCCGCGCGGTTTTGGCGCTCAAGAACGGAGAGCCTTCAAAGGCTATCGGACTGCTACAAAGCGCCGTTCCCTACGATTCGGCCGCACAGGGAGACTGGTTTGGCTTCTTCGGATTCATGTATCCGGCCTACGTGCGAGGGGATGCCTATCTGGCCGCACACCAAGGCGCCAAAGCCGCCGCGGAGTTTCAGAGAATTCTCGATCATCGCGGCCTCGTTTTCTGCGATCCTGTAGGCGCGGTGGCGCGCTTGCAACTGGGCAGAGCGTTGGTTTTGTCGGGAGATAAGGCCAAGGCAAAGATTGCCTACCAGGATTTCCTCACTCTCTGGAAAGACGCCGACCTCGATATCCCGATCCTGCGGCAAGCCAAGGCGGAATACGCCAGGCTGCAGTAGTTCCGCTGCACGCCGAGCCGCGGCTGTCAGGTCAAAGAGCTGTGAAACAATCGCCGAGTTGACAGACGAAAGCGTCTGTCCCACTTTGATGCGCAAAGGGCTTGCGTTTTTGTTGGGCAGGCGTCAAGAGCGGTTCCCTTTTCTCGATTCGGCTCCGCTTGCGGTGCGGTGCGCGCGGGAAATATCATCAGAGGGACAGAGACATCGGGACGGCCGCCATGACCCCG
>PLDF01000500.1 GCA_003135055.1 Bryobacterales bacterium
GTCACCGGCAGGCCGTGCTGCCGCGCGTAATCCACCATGGCCACGGCATAGCGCGTGGAGATGTGCGCCACGTGATAGCGCGCGCCCGTGAGCTGCGCCAGCACCAGGTCGCGCGCCACCATCACGTCTTCGGCCGCTGCCGGCATGCCGCGCAAATCAAAATCGCCGTCAGCCGATCACCTTTTCCAGCACAAAGATGCGCACGGCGATGTCGTTTTCCACCTGTTTGAGGATCGCCGAGCGCTGGGAGTCCGCCACTTCTCGCGCCCGCGATTGATGGGGCCGGGATGCATCACGATGGCGTCCGCGGAGCCGGCCCAGGGCTTGCTCTACCTCAGGTCCTTGGCAACGGCCGGCGCTTCTTAGCCCAGGCCGAGTTCGTTCTTGGCCTGGTCCCATGGGATAAGAGGTTTATCGCCATTGCGGCGGATGGCGGCGTCAAGCTCTCTTCCGTCTTCCAAATCCTCCACGCGTTCAGACAAGCGGGCAAGCTCACCCGTAGGGCGCTTGACGGTCGAGACAAGTTCTTGCTCCTGGCGATCGCTCATAAGCATCCTTCCTCTGCTTAACAGCATATACCTCAAGATATTCGTGTCCATGCGAAACAGGATTCGGTAGACGCCGGCGCGAAGCCGATAATGGTTTCGCGACCCTTCGAGCTTTTTGATGTCTCCGGTGAACTCCTGCTGCAGAAGGTGGATCCGATAGCCAATGTGCCGTCGGAGTTCCTCGGGAAGAGAGCGGAGTTGCTCGCGCGCTTCTTCGGAAATGAACAACGCATAGGCCGCAAGATCAGTGTAACGGAGACTTCTCAGGCTCGACGAACACTACTACGGAGGCGACTGCGGGAGCATATCTAAGTACGCTGAATCAACCGCTGACTCGCTGGAACTGCTTCCTTCCAGTTGCGTCAAGTAGATGTTTACCACAATCTGGCAGACAAGCCGTTAGCTGTCGCGCCGCCATACAAATTCCCCGTTCACAATAGTGGCCACCGGCCCGCCGCGGAACGTGCGGCCATCGAATGGGGAATTGCGGCTGCGCGAAAAAGATTGGTTCACATCGTAAGTCCAGCTAACATCCGGGCTGAAAACCGTTACGTCCCCCGGAGCGTTCGGCGCCAGCGTTCCCCGCCCGAGGCGCATCACCGATTCGGGACCGGTCGTAAACAGCTCCACCATGCGGCTCAGCGTGATCTTCCCGGGATGCACCAGCATTTCCATCGTCAAGGCGACGGCCGTTTCGAGGCCGATAATGCCGAACGGGCAGCTCTCGAATTCCTGCATCTTTTCGCTGCCGGGGTGCGGCGCATGGTCGGTGGCAATGGCGCCGATGGCGCCGCTCACAATGCCCTCGGTTACGGCGTCGCGGTCGCAACAGGCACGCAGCGGCGGCTTCATCTTGTAATTGCTGTCATAGGGCGCCATGTCGTCGTCGGTCAGGGCGAAATGGTGCGGCGTGGTCTCGCAGGTCACCGGCAGGCCGTGCTGCCGCGCGTAATCCACCATGGCCACGGCATAGCGCGTGGAGATGTGCGCCACGTGATAGCGCGCGCCCGTGAGCTGCGCCAGCACCAGGTCGCGCGCCACCATCACGTCTTCGGCCGCGGCCGGTATGCCGCGCAGTCCCAGACGCACGGATTTCGCGCCCTCGTGCATATCGCCGCCGGCGCTCAGGTTCAAATCCTCGCAGTGGTCGATCACCGGCAGATCGTAAGACTTCGCGAACTCCATGGCGCGGCGCATCACGCGCGAATTCATGACGGGCCGGCCATCGTCGGAAATGGCCACCGCGCCGGCTGCTTTCATGCTGCCAATGGCCGCCAGTTCCACGCCCTCGCTGCCCTTGGTGATGGCGCCGATGGGGAAGACGTTCACCACCGCGTTGCGCCGCGCGCGCTCCACAATGTAGCTGGTCACGGTGACGCTATCGTTGACCGGCTTGGTATTCGGCATGCAACAGATCGACGTGAATCCGCCGGCCGCCGCGGCGCGCGATCCGCTCTCGATGGTTTCGGCGTGCTCGAAACCGGGCTCGCGCAGATGCACGTGCATGTCGATGAAGCCGGGCGCCACAATCAGACCGGTGGCATCGAAAACTTCGGCGTTCGGCGATTCGAGGTTAGGCGCAACCCCCACGATGCGGCCCTCGGCAAGAAGGACGTCGGCCACGCGGTCGGTGTTCGACGCCGGGTCGATCACGCGGCCGTTCTTGATCAGGATCGCCATCAGCCGATCACCTTTTCGAGCACCGCCATGCGCACGGCGATGCCGTTTTCCACCTGATTGAGGATCACCGAGCGCTGAAAGTCCGCAACTTCCGAAGAGAGCTCGCGGCCGCGATTGATGGGGCCGGGATGCATCACGATGGCGTCGGGCTTCGCCAGATCGAGGTGTTCCAACCGCAGACCGTAGAAGCGAAAATACTCGCCCGCGGGGAACGCGGCTTCGTGCTGCCGCTCCAGCTGCACGCGCAGCATCATGATCACGTCGGCGTCGCGGATAGCCTCGCGGATATCGGTAGTGAGTTGCACGCCGGGCGCGAGTTGGGCGAGTTCCGGCGGCAGCAGCGATGCGGGTCCGCAGAGCACGATCTTCGCGCCGAACTTCGAAAGCAAGTATACGTTCGACCGCGCTACGCGGCTGTGCAGAATGTCGCCGATGATGGCCACGCGCAGCCCTTCCAGGGCGCTGCGGTGGTCGAGAATGGTGCGCGCGTCGAGCAGCGCCTGCGTGGGATGCTCGTGGGTTCCGTCGCCCGCATTGATGATGGGCGTGGGCAGGTGGCGCGCCAGAAAATGCGGCGCCCCGGAAGCGGCATGGCGCATCACAATGGCGTCGGGACGCATGGCGGCGAGCGTGTTCAGCGTGTCCACCAGCGATTCGCCTTTGCTCACGCTCGATCCGGCGGCGGTGATGGAAACGGCGTCGGCGCTCAGGCGTTTGGCGGCGATTTCGAAGCTGGTGCGAGTGCGCGTGGACGCTTCGTAAAACAAGTTGACGATCATCTTGCCGCGCAGTGCGTCGAGTTTCTTGACCGACTGCGTCTGCAGCGGCTGAAAATCCTTGGCGCGCGTCAGGATCGCTTCGATCTCGGCGCGGTCGAGCTCTTCGATACCGAGCAGTCCGGCGGGCATGTCTTAAGCTTCGCTCACTGCCGTCCGTTCGACCAGCAGCACTTTCTCAATGCCGTCGATTTCCTGCAATTTTACTTCGATGATTTCGATGTCGGTGGTCTGCACGTTGCGGCCGATGAAAGCCGCTTCGATGGGCAGCTCGCGGTGCCCGCGGTCGATGAGCGCCAGCAGGCGCACGCGCGCCGGACGGCCGCGCTCGAACAGCGCATCGAGCGCCGCGCGGATGGTGCGGCCGGTGTACAGCACATCGTCCATCAGGATGATGTCGAGACCGGCGACGTCGAAGGGGATTTCGGTGGTCGGATTGACGACGGGCTTGGTATCCACGGTGCTGAGATCGTCGCGATAGAACGTGATATCAAGCACGCCGGTGGGAACCTGGCGGTTTTCGAGCGACTCGATCTTTTTCGCGAGCCGCTGCGCCAGGGGCACGCCGCGGCGCCGGATGCCGATGAAGGCGAGCTTATCGAGGTTCTTGGTTTTCTCGAGGATTTCGTGCGCCAGGCGAACCAGCGTCCGGTCGATTTCGGACGCGCTCATGAGCTGGGCTTTTTCGCGGGTCAGAGGCATAAAAGGGGGCTGAAAGTCAGAGTAGCATGTGGGACAGGCCTCCTGGCCTGTCCTCCGAAAAATCAGCGGTTCGCGTAAGATATAAGATAAAAGACGACGCCGGGAGAAAAGTGACCCTCGAAGAGAACATCCAGCAGTTGCGCGACTCGCTCGCCGTCACATCCGCGCAAACCTTGCGTCACGAAACGCGCATCAAAGAGCATCAGCAGTGGCTAGAGCAGATGGAACTTGCCTTTGCGAGGATGGCCGTCAGTCACGAGATCCACGAGCGTGAAATGGCCGAAATGCGCGAGAACGGACGCAAGCTCGACGAACGCATCAGCCAGATAGCCAAGGCTGACGCCGAGAGGGGCCGCGCGCTCGATGCGCGCATCGACAACCTGGTGAGCGCCATCGGCAAGATGATTAGCGAGCGCGACGGCAAGAGTTGACCCGGTGGGAGGCTTTTGTCGCTGGCGGGCGTCGATTCGATGTGCAGTACGCGCCGGGGATCTGCGCTCTCTACTTTAGACGACGAATGGATGAGCAGGGGCGCATCGCCACCACGCCTCCACGAGCCGCCAGGCATTGAACGGGAGCGTTCTTGCTCACGTAGTCGAGGATGCCATCATCGGTGAGAACTCCAATGGCTCCCGTGCTGCCGGTCTTTGGACCATCCCGCCCTCTGAAAAGCTCGGACAACTCGCTCTCCGGAGACGGAGGGCAGAGTCGCATTAGACGGGGACCTCAACCTCACGGACTTCGATCGTCAAAGGCATACCATTGGCCAACCGCGCCTGCAGACAGCCGGCGATTGCTTCCCGGATGTTCTCCAGAGCCTCGGTTTCCGTGCGCCCCTGCGATATGCACCCCGGGATCGCGGGACACTCAGCGACAATCATGCCGGTTTCATCCGGCTCCAAGGTAACAAGAAGCTTCATACCTGAATCGTATATGGGGTGACGCGGCGCCGCAATCGCCCCCGCCTGACTCAAGAACCCGCACATTCAAGAAGACAGGCCCTCAGGCCTGTCTTACCGCTTCGCCCGCGCCGCCACTGCATCCGCCAGTCTCTGCCTGATGGTCTCGTTGTCCGGCTCCGCTTTCGCCAGTATTTCCAGATTCGCGATGGCGTCGTCCAGCGCGCCCATCTTCAACTCCACCGCCGCCAGGTTGAAGCGCGCGCTCAGGAAATCCGGCCGCGCCTTCAGCGCCGCTACGAATTCCGCCGCCGCTTCCAGCGTGCGGCCCGTCTGCGAAAGCGCCAAGCCCAGCATGTTGCGCGCTTCCGGGCGGTTGGGATCGATGCGCACCGCCGCTTGCAACATGCTCACCGCGCCCTGCGGATTCAGGCGCGAGAGCATCACCGCGCCCAGGTTCATGCGCGCCACGAAATCGTCCGGGCTCGTGGCCAGGCGGTGCTGCATCACGGCTTCCTGCAGCTCGCGGCGGCGGTCGCCCGCGCCGCGCGGCAGAACTTGCAGCCACAGGTGCGCCATCTCGTCCGTCGCCTGGTCCCCGCCCTTCACGCGGCGCGGCGGATGGTTCGGGTTGCGCACGTTGGCAGCGGAATTGTCGTAGTGGTAGCGCATCGAAATCACCGACCCTTTGGGCAGGAAGACCGGCTCGCGGTAGTAGTAGACCGCCTGCCAATTGGGGTCCCAATCGGGGATGCGGACCAGCCACTTTCGCGCGCCGCCGGGCAGCGTAGCGTAGGCTTCGAGCAGCTTGCCCAGATAGTGCGCGTGCGGATAGACGGCCAGGATATCGGCGTCCATCGGCAGGCGGAAATCGTCGGAGACCGGGAAATCGCGGACGCCGGCTGGGATGTTGAGAGCGTTATCGTTCTCAAGCTGCACCAGCAGCGGGAAGCGCGTTTGCGGCTTGTCCGTGAAATAGAGCGCGATCGAGGGGCGCACCTCTTCCGCCTTGCCGATGGGGTGCAGATGGACGTTGAGCACCAGCTCATTGCCGGGGTCGAGCCGCCACGCGAAACCGTCGGGCTCCACGTGCGGCGCTGCGCCGGGTTTCCAAAACAGGAAGTCGCCATCGGGGTCGAACGGGCTGCGCATGATGGCGAGATCCATGCCGGGAAACCCTTGGCCCGGCGCGGTCTCTTGCAGGTGCGCCATGGCCATGCGGTCCACAAGCAGGTTAGCGTGATGCACCAGGCGGCGGTCGCCGGGGCGGATATCGATGGATTTCACATAGCGCGTTTTGCCAATATCCGGACGGAAGACAAAATTCCAATAAACGTCCGGGCCGGAGGCGGGCACGGTAAACGAAGATTGCGCTTCGAGGACCAAGTTGGGTGGGACCATGGCCTGCCCGTCGGCCGCCGAAGGCGCCGAGACCGACGCTCCCTCAGCCGGCCCCTCAGGCGCCCCTTGCGCCACCCAATCCTGGATAACGCGAATCTGATCCGCACTGAGCCGCCGCTCATCCGCGAAATCGCCGAAGCCGTGCTCCGGAAGCCATGGCGGCATGTATCGGCTGCGCGTGACGGCGGCGATCTGCGGCGCCCGCTTCTTGACGTCTTCATACGTCAGCAGCGGGAATGGCGCGGCTTCGCCCGCACGATGACAGGGATCGCAATTCCGCGCCACAATGGGCGCGATATCGTGCGTGAACGTCAGTTGCGCCGCGCGCCCCAGCGGCGAACAAAGAATCAATATTCCGGCAACGCGGCGATTCACTACGCCTTGATTATCACTTCGCGCAGCCGCTCGCGCGTGAGGAAGAATTTCACCGAATCAAACCGGCCGAACAGTTTTTCCAGGCTGCGGTTGTTGAATAACTGCGCCGGCCTCCGCTGGCCTTGTTGTTCCACGTGCAGAGTATTGAGATTCCGGATGCGGAAAGTGTAGAACGGAACCGCTTCCAACTTGTCGTCCGCATGGAAAAAGGCCAGCATATAGCCCTTGGGCCTCACAACCCGATGCAGCCGCTCCACCACCGCCGTGAGCATCGCAGGCGCCAGGTATTCAAGAACGTCCCAGATCAGGACGGCGTCGAAATGGCCCTCCGGAAAATCGAGCGACTGCTTCAGGAAGTACTCGATCTGGCCCGGGTTCGATTGATCCACCGTGTCGTCCAAGCCAAAAGTGTCGTTGAGAATCTGCAGAAAGTCGGCGGCGTATAGACGGTGGCCGAGGTTAGTGATAAAACTTACATTCTGCTGGGTGGCTACGCCGAGATCGAGAATGGTTAATCCCGACGTGTCGCGGATGTCCTTGAAAAACTCTTCCAGACCGCGGCTGGCGCGGTCCAGCGCGATGGTCTCTCCGGCGCTTTTCCGCGCGAACAACGCACGGCCCGGCGCGCCCGGCTTGTCGGCGCCGGGCGGCTGCCCGCCGCGTGGGCCGCGCCACATGCTTCTCAGCTTATCCGGCAGCAACTTTGCGGCCTCCGGCGCCTAGCGTTTGATCTCGGGACCGCCCACGGAGGCGTGCGCAACCGCCGGCGGCGTTGCCCCGGTGGAAGCGGGCGCGGCAACGGGCGCGGCAGCCTGCGGCGGCTTTGCGCCAGGCTTGGCGGGCTCGGGCTTGACGATATCGATGCTGCCCTTGAAGTACGCGCCATCCTCGATGATGATGCGAGCGGTGCGGATGTCGCCCACAAGCTTCGCGTCCTTGCGGATCTCAAGCTTCTCGTGGGCTTCCACGTTGCCCTGGATGGTTCCCAGGGCTACGACTTCCCGCGCTTTCACGCCGGCGCGGACCACGCCGTTGGGCCCAATGGTGAGCTTGTGCTCAAGCGCCTCCACTGTGCCTTCGATTTCCCCATCGACGTACAGGTCTTCCTTGCTATAGATCTGGCCGACGACTTTGACCGCCTTTCCGATGCTGGCGGAACCGGCGGGACTCTGCGGCTCAAACTTTCCCATGGGCATGCTGGACACAGGCGTAATCTCCTTTTTCGGTTCTATGGGACTGGGCGCAACTGGAGCGGGACTGGGAGAAGGAGCATAAGGCTTTGGAGGCTCCTCATCCCGGCGTTTGTTCCACATTATTGCCGTCCTCCTCGATTAGGTATAAATGCAATCATGCTTCTGCATACATATTAAGGGCATGACCGTGAAAAGGCAAACCGGATTGAGCGGTTCTTTGGACTGGACAGAACCTATCGCTTCGGTCTTGAGCTCTTGGCGCGGGTTTTCAGGACGATCGGCGTGCCTTCGAAGCCGAAGCGCCGGCGGATTTGATTGATCAGATGCCGCTCATGCGAGAAATGGAGCGGGCCGCCTTTGTCGATGAAGACCACGAAGGAAGGCGGCCGGATGGATGCCTGCGTCACGTAGAAGATCTTGCGCTGCTCAAAGCGCAGTTGCTCCACGAAGCGGTTCAGCTCGCCAGTGGTAATGCGCAGCGAGGCCGAGTCGTATACCTTGCGAATCAGCGGGAACAGCTTTTCCACCCCGGCGCCGGTCTTGGCCGAGATGAAAATCACCGGCGCGTAATCGAGAAACTTGCACTGGTCTTCGATCTGCTCCTCGAATTCGCGCCTCTTGGACCCAGGCAACTGGTCGGCCTTGTTCACGACCGCAATCACCGCGCGCCCGCCCTCGTGCGCGTACCCGGCGATGGTCGCGTCCAGGCTCACCACGCCTTCCGTGGCGTCCAGCACCAGCAGCACTACGTGCGCCATGCGGATGTTCCGCCGCGCCATCACCACGCTGAGCTTCTCCGCCATCTCCGTCGTCTTGCCCTTGCGGCGGATGCCGGCCGTATCCACGAAAACGTAGTTTCTGCCGTCGCGCGTAACGGTTTCATCCACCGCGTCGCGCGTAGTGCCGGCGATAGGCGAAACGATGGCGCGCTCCTGTCCGGTGAGCGCATTCAGCAGCGTGGATTTGCCCACGTTGGGCCGGCCGATGATGGCGATCTTGATGTCCGATTCCACCGGCGGAGGGGCATCCTCTAGCGATACGCCGAAGCCTTCGGTTACGCGGTCCAGCAGCGCGTCCACGCCAATGCCATGTTCCGCCGAAACCGGGAAGACGTCGGCGATTCCCAATCCGTGAAACTCGTTCGCCAGGTCTTCCCGGGCCGCGGTATCGGCCTTGTTGACGGCCAGGGAGACGGGCTTGCCGAGCCGTTTCAGCATGCGCGCAAGATCGCGGTCTGAGCCGGTTATTTCGCCGCGGCCGTCCACCAGAAAAATAATATGCGCGGCGTCCTCGAGGGCCACTTCGGCCTGGCGCAGGATTTGCACGGGGATATATTCCTGGTCGTTGACCACGATGCCGCCCGTATCGATCAGCTCGAAGCGGCGGCCGTGGTGCTCGGCCGCGCCGTGGATGCGGTCGCGCGTGATGCCAGGCTGGTCGCCGACGATGGCGCGCCGCTGTCCCGTAATTCGATTGAAGAGGGTGGACTTTCCGACGTTAGGCCTGCCCACGATGACCACTGTAGGAGTGGCATGAGGCATGTTTCACATGATAGCAGCCGAGACAGGGCCGCGACCGTGAGGGAGCGGGATTTCGCGGCCGAGCGAGGAAATCCCGAAAACGTTTAAACCTAAAAACGGCAGTTGANNAAACGCCACTCACGAGCATGGCGGCCGTTCCTCGTAGCGCCGGCGATCTTGTCGCCGGTTCTTTTTCCCGCGGGCGGTCTCCAGCCGACTCACCCATTGGGTGAAGCACGCCATAGAGAGAAACCTCGACCGGTCATAGACTCGCCATCCACCCTGGCAGTCAACTGCCGTTTTTAGGTTAAACAACCCCGGCGCAGCCCAGTTGAGGGTGGCGATGTTTCTGTTCGGGAGCCGGCGAACGGGGATAACACAGAATTCTCATGGGTGCTCATCGGCGGCTAAGAAGCCGCGGAGAAATATCCTGTACATTGGTCCAACCGCTTGTTCACGCGCGCGGCTTGGTATGCGCATTTGACAGAGCCGCGACCGTTAAGAGAGCGGTCAGCACCGTCGAAACATTTGGTCACCTTATTGTTTCGCGGCCCCTAACTGTTGCTTCCACGGAATCGGCCCGGCTCAGTCCGGCAACTCCACCTGGTACTCTTCGATCACCGGATTCGCCAACACTTCGTGCGCGATGGTCTCCAGGTCTTTCAGCGCCTGCTCGCGCGTCACTCCATCGGCGATGGCAATTTCGAAGAGCTTGCCCTGACGAACGTCCGCGATGGCCGCGTAGCCGAGACTATGCAGCGCGGAGCGGATCGCCTGACCCTGCGGATCGAGAACCGTGGTCTTCGGAGAAACGAATACGCGCGCTTTCATCGGGAAGACCGATTATCGCACGGAGTCGGCGCGACGTTTGCGGGCGGACCATCGCTTTTCGCGGTCTGCCCTATCCACGTTCCTTCATTCACCTAACGCTTCCCGAAAAGGCGTCGGCTGCCGAGCGACAACAGTATCAGGCCCAAGCCCGACACGAACATGTACTCACTGTCCGGTTCACGCTTCGCGGTGACGATGATTGCGGCCGCAAAAGTGTTTGTAATCGCCGCGCTCGCTGGGGAATCGGAAACCACCGCCGGGAACGGTTCGCCCGACGCCGTGCCGCTGTTCCCCTCCCGGGCTCCGCTGCCCGTGCCGCCTAACAGACAGGTGGACGTTGTTTGAATCGGTGGAGTGCCCGCAGTCCCCGGATTGTCGACGAAACTGAAAGGTGAGCCGCTCAGGGTTACTGGCAGCGCCGGCGTGCGGCGAAGCGCCACGACTGCGTCGACTGCAGTCTGGCCCACGGCGGGAAGGGATGCCAAACACCCGGAAACCGGGAATATGACATCCACGATGGCATCGATTCCCGGCGTTTGCATCGTTGGGTCCGCATCGAAGTTGATGAAGGCGTCGGGTCCGAAGTCCGAACCCACAGGCCCAGTGGAACGGCACAAGGCGGCGATGGCGATGCTCGTGGCGTCTAAGCCGGAAAACCATCCGGTGGAGCCGCCGCCGGCCGTCGCCTTTATCGCCGTGAATGGGGAGCTCACATTGGCCCAGTCGATCGTGTTCTGAGTTACGGTCATGTCTCCGGCGATCCTGAACCCGCCGGAAATCTGCGCCGCTAAGAGATTGACCGCCGTCAGGCTGGCCAGCAGACACACGGGTAGCGATAGCGTTCTTACTGTCATTGCAGGACTGTCCTCCGAGATAGGAATCGCGGCCTATCTTTGATGATTGGAATCGGCCCTCGTCCCAGAGGGTCGCCACAAATTAATTCTGATCGAATTGCAAGATAACGTCTGTGCCCCAACGAACAGACGAAGTTAGGAATGTGCCAAAGATGCCAGATCGCTCGCGCTGTGAAAATCGGCAAGCGACCGATCGATGCGGCGCGCCGGCAAATCGCGGCCGGGCGCTAAGGAGCCGCGGAGAAATACCCTGTACACTCAGGCCCAACCGCTTCCTAACGCGCGCGGCTCGGTATGCGCAGTTGACAGAGCCGCGACCGTAAGGGAGCGGTTTCGCACCGTCGAAACATTTGGTCACCTTATTGTTTTGCGGCCCCTAAATGTTTTCAAGAACTTCGGGCTAAAATGCCGTCCGGATCGAGCGGATCGCGGTCGCCTCATCATTACGATTCGCCTATGATCGTCACACGCCCGTCACACGCCCGCCACACGCCGGCCAAGCCCTGCTTCCATCTCTTGCGCCGCGGATCAAATCGTAGCGTACGCACACATGCGCGCACTCACGCTGGCCCCGTCAACCCGGTATGGCGTTGACACCCGGTGCGGCGTCGAAAACCGCGAGATAGTGATCGATGCTGGCCGGGGCGCCGGAGGGTTTCTTCGCGCCATCAGCGTCGTGCAGCACCCCCAGGCGCGTTTCGCCTTGCGCAAACTCTCCGCCGCCGGGGCTTTCGAGTGGAATGGCTTGGGGGTCTGATTGCGCAGATACAAATGTTCCCCAATGGCTTTTTCCAGTGCCTCGACGGTCTCCACGGAGCGGTGTCGCAGACACTTTTGCCTCCGTTCGCGCCGCCAACGAGCGGCTGCGGCCACAACCATCCAACTCGTCCTGCTGTTGCGTGGTCGATTGGATCTGTGCGGCGCCCGGCGTGCGTTTTGAGACCCGTGCGGGACGGGCCTCTTGCCTTTCCAAAGTAAAGTCCATACTTCCAAGCGAAAGTCCGGAGAAATCTTTGGCTGGCATCCGCACTCGATTTCAGTCGCCGCCATCTGGCGCCAAGGCGGCTAGCGATGGGTCCCTTACGTTGCGGAGCTTCTGACTCGACTCGGGACACTGGCAACAGCGGTAAGCAACAGCGGTCTTACCCGCCGTCTTCTACACTCACAGCATCATCAGTAACAACGCCTTTTGCGCGTGCAAGCGGTTTTCCGCCTGGTCGAACACCACTGAGCGTGGGCTTTCCATCACCGCGTCCGTTACCTCTTCGCCGCGCCTTGCCGGCAGGCAGTGCATGAACACGGCATCGGGCCGGGCAAGCCCGAATAGCCCTGCATTCACCTGATAGGGCCGGAACGCCGCTGTGCGCCTCGCGGATTCCTGCTCCTGCCCCATGCTGGCCCACACGTCGGTATAAACCGCATGCGCGCCATCGAGCGCCCGCGCCGCGTTATGGGTGACCTCCAGCGAAGCGCCGGAAGTCGCGCTCAATCCTTCGGCCTGCGCCAGCACTTCCGGATTGGGGCCGAACCCTTCGGGACATCCCAGGGCGAAATTCATTCCCAGCCGGACCGCCGTCAACATCAAAGAGTGCGCCACATTGTTGCCGTCGCCGATGAATGCCAGCTTGAGTCCGCGCAGATCGCCAAATCGCTGGCGGATCGTGAGCACATCCGCCAACGCCTGGCAGGGATGGTAACCGTCGCACAAGGCATTCACCACGGGAACGGCGGACCACCGCGCCAGTTCTTCCACGGTGGCATGCGAAAAGACCCGCGCCACGATGCCGTTTACCCAACGGTCCAGATTGCGCGCTACGTCTTTCAGCGGCTCGCGGCCGCCTATGGGCCCTTCGCAGAACACCGAATCTCCGCCCAATTGCTTGATGGCGAGCTCGAAGGTGAGCCGCGTGCGCAGCGAAGGCTTCTCAAAGAGCAGCGCAATCGATTTTCCCGCCAGCGACTGAGCGAACTCTCGCGGCGCCCGTTTCACCTCCAACGCCAGGTCCAGCAAATACGAGAGTTCGTCGTTCGACAGATCGAGATCGGTCAGTATATCCGAGGCATTGGCCTTGAGGATTTGGATCCGGACTGACGCGGCGGCCATGGGATCAACCTCCAATGAATATTTATCCATCACACTGCATAATCACACATTTGATCTCCGGCGTCAACCCTCCCTCTCCGCTTCACGGGCGGCACTGCCGCAAGATAAACCGGCAGCCACTCTCCTAGTGGACATTAACTTTGTGAATGCAACCCGCTTACACCTTTTCAACGGCAAGCCTCGCGTTCGGGCTCGGCTCGCGGCAAAACCGAGTCACAAGCTGTATCCCTATGAAAACAATACGCAAACCTCCAAGGCGCTTTTTCCAATACTGTATAATATAAGTAGGACAGACCTCCTGGTCTGTCCCCTTCGATTTACCAAACGACCCTAGTCCCACAAACCGACCGTTATCGGCGTCCACGGCTCCTCCGATCAGCCGTTCGCCGCGCCTCCGATCTTTGACAATTGAAAATTCGATAGGCCCGCGATTGCTTCCGCGCCAGCCAGTCGGCGGCGCTCAGCCGTTCAACCGTTTTGACGTAGGTACCCGCAACAAACTATTGTTGTTGCTTCACTATTGCAGTCTGTCATCACCCGAATCACCGTCTCGATATGCCGATATGCCAAACGACCCTAGTCCCACAAACGGACACTATTCCGCGCCCGTTCAGCCTCAAGAAAAGCCGCGAGAAATCAAGCCATCCAAGCATTTCGCCCATTCTGAGACCTGCAACCCCTTCGCCGCTCCGCTCGCAGAACGCCATCTCTTGCAGTCAGTGCCGGCCCACCCCAAGCCGCGGGGATTGATATTTGTTCTTCCATCCGCTCTTGCGCCAGCGCAAAACCTCTTCGCTCACCGGTGCAGGGGGCGGCGCTCGATCCACTCCGTGCGTGGCCGCCCGTGACCCATGCTATTGCGGCATTGGCTCACACGGACCATAGGCAATGTCGAAAGCGATCCACTTGTCCGGCCCCTCGGAAATCGCGATTCCGAACGGCGAACGTTGTAAGATTGGATATCCGGCGCTTGCTATCGAAGCGCTTAGCTCAGGAGGGAAGCCGAACGGATTCCGACGACCATTCGATGAACGTGCCGGAAACCGTCAAGTGGTTTGCAGCCTCACCGGCTGGCAGTTCCACTGCCCGGATTTGCAAGAGGCTCTTTTTTGGGGTCGTTACGGTTATGTGCGACAGACCTCCTGGTCTGTCGTCCTTTCTTTTTAGGATCGTTCCATCGTCCCGGAGCGTACGGCGCCGCCGCCCGGCGTAAACTGTTTCTTAGGGGAAGAACCATGCATGTTCTGAAACGCAGCGCGCTGCCGCTCCTGTTGCTCGTGGCCGCAGTCGGGTATTCGACCGCTCAGGAGCCCGCCGTCGCCGGAGCCGGAACCTCGCTCGGCAGCGCGACCGCCGCAGCCCTTAGAGGCTCCAAGGAAGATCCCGCCGCCGTCGACCGCGGAGCGAAGCTTTACGCTTCAAACTGCGCCGGCTGCCATGGCCCTGCCGCCAGAGGCGGCGTAGGCGCGCCCGACCTGCTCCGCTCGTTGCTGGTGCTGGACGACGAAAAGGGCATTCTGATCGCCCCGGTGTTGCGCAACGGCCGCCCCGATGAAGGAATGCCCAAGCCGAACCTCACCGAGCCCCAGATCGCCGACGTCGTCGCCTGGCTTCACCTGCAGACCTACGCCGCCGGCCACCGCACCACCTACGCTTTCCACGATATCCTCACCGGCGATGCGAAAAAGGGCGCGGCCTATTTCAGCGCCACGTGCGGCGGTTGTCACTCCGCGACCGGCGACCTCCAGGGCATCGGCGCCCGGTATGATCCCCTTGCCTTGCAGGCCCATTGGTTGCAGCCCCGCGGCGGCAGAGGCGGTGGTGGCGGCGGTGGTAGAGGCGGGCGCGGCGGAGGCCGCGGCGCAGCCCCGGTTGCGAGCCGGAGCGCGATCGCGGTCACAGTCACGCTGGCCTCCGGCGAGAAAGTCTCGGGGACCCTCGACCGCGTCGACGACTTCAGCGTCTCCCTTCGCGACTCCTCCGGCGACTATCGTTCCTTCACCCGCGAGGGAGCCGTCCCGGCGGTCGAGATTCACGATCCGCTGAAGGCCCATACCGATCTGCTCGCAAAGTACACCGATGCCGATATCCACAATGTAACTGCCTATCTGGTGACACTCAAATGACTAACTCGCGATTCCTGCTCTCCGTATTAATAACTTTCGCTGCTGCCTTGGCGCCCCAGGGGGCCTTCGCGCAAGGGCTCACGCCCAGCGCGCTGCTCAAGCCTCCCGCCGATTCCTGGCCCACTTACAATGGCGATTATTCCGGCCGGCGCTTCAGTTCCCTGACGCAGATCGATTCCTCCAACGTCCACACTTTATCCCTGGCGTGGGCGATGCGCGTCATGGCGGCGCCAGGCACTGGCGGCGGAGGCGGCGTGCAAATCAAATCGACTCCGCTGCTGGTGAACGGCATCCTGTACTTCACCTCGCCGAATAACGTATGGGCCGCGGACGCCCGCACCGGCCGGGAGATGTGGCACTATCAATACCCGCCAAACACGGGGAGCACCATCGGCAATCGCGGCGTTGGCATGTACGGAAACTGGCTCTACTTCGAAACGCCCGACAGCAACCTGGTGAGCCTTGACGCGAGTACTGGCAGAGAGCGCTGGAAAGTATCCATTGCCGACCCTAAGCTGGACTACACCTCCACCGTAGCGCCCGTGGTGGTGGGCAATCATATCCTGGTCGGCATCGGCGGCGATCATATGGACAACCCCGGTTTCATCCAGTCTCGCGATCCGGAGACCGGCGCGCTGCAATGGAAGTGGTGGACCACTCCGCGCAAGGGCGAGCCGGGAATGGAGACGTGGCCCGACGAATACTCTTCCGCGCATGGTACCGGTCAGGCCTGGATTCCGGGCACGTACGATCCCGAGCTGAACTTGTACATCGTGGGGACAGGCAACCCGAATCCGGTGATGGCGGAAAAAAGCCGCAAGGGCGACGATCTCTACACCTGCTCCATCGTGGCCCTCAATCCGGACACCGGAAAGATGGTCTGGTATTTCCAGGCCTCGCCGCATGACGTCCACGATTGGGATGCCGTGGAGACGCCCATTCTTTTCGACGGAACCATCGACGGGCAGCCTCGCAAACTGGTGGCGCAAGCCAGCCGCAACGGTTACTTCTTTGTGCTGGACCGGGCCACTGGCAAGAGACTCGTCGGCGGGCCATTCATCGACACGGTGAACTGGGCCAAAGGATTCGACGCCAAGGGCCAGCCCATCGGCAACCCTGCTAAGTTTCCCACCACGGACGGCGTGCTGGTTTCGCCCTCGTCCAATGGAGCGACTAACTGGCAGGCCCCCAGTTTCAGTCCGCAGACAGGACTGTTCTATGTCGGGACCAGCCGGTCATATAGCATGTACTACCTGACTGACACGGACGATCATCCGGAAGGATGGGGCGGTCTCGACAGCGCCGCCGGAAGCGAGGGGAACGCGCTGTTGGCGATCGACTACCGGACCGGTAAGACCGTGTGGCGGCACGATTGGCCGAGCGGCGGCGGAGTGGTCAGCAATCTGTCCACGGCGGGTAAGTTGCTGTTCACCAGCAATGGGTCGAACCTGATCGCTTTCCAAGCCGCCAGCGGGAAGATCCTATGGCACACCGGACTCATGGCGGCTCCGAGCGCCGGACCGATAACTTATATGCTGGACGGTAAGCAGTACCTACTTGTGGCCGCCGGAGATAGCTTGTACGCGTTCACCGTGAACCAGCCGATGCCGTAAGACAATCAGGACATAATAGAGAGATGAGCAGCGTCGCGCCGGCTCAACGCGCCTCGATCATCACCCGGCTACGACAACCCGTTACATAGTTGATGCTAAGTAGTAGATATGGAGATTCTGGTTCCCCGGCCCGGCGGCCGTCTCGAGAAATACCGGCTCAGTCAGCTTGAGGCGCTACCCTGCCCCACCGGCGACACCTTCACGAAACGCACCGCATATGCGGCGGCGCACGTGGTCGTCGATCCCATCGCTTCCGCCGATCCCTTCGAAGGCGCCGTCATCGATTTTGACGCCACGCTCAGCTACCGCCGCTACCTGTGGTCGATGGGCTTCGCGGTGGCCGAAGCCATGGATACCGCCCAGCGCGGCATGGGTCTCGATTGGCCGCGCGCCAGCGAGTTGATCGAGGTCTCTTGCGGCGAAGGCGGCGGCGAGATTGCATGCGGCGTCAACACCGATCAGCTGGATCCGCGCAATACCCCCACGCTCGATTCCGTGACCGCCGCTTACGAGGAGCAGTGCGCCTTTGTGGAAGCCGCCGGCGGCCGCGTGATCCTGATGGCCAGCCGCTCGCTGGCCCGATGCGCAAAGAGTCCCGAGGATTATCGCCGCGTTTACAGCCGCCTTCTGCCGCAGCTCCAGCGCCCCGCCATTTTGCACTGGCTGGGGGAGGCTTTCGACCCGGCGCTCGCCGGTTATTGGGGCGGCGCGGATGTGGCCGGGTGTATGACGAGCTGCCTCGAGATTATCGAAGAGAACCGGAAGCATATCGATGGCGTCAAGATTTCGCTGCTGGATAAGGACCTCGAAATCGCCATGCGCCGCCGCCTTGCGGAGGGCGTTCGCATGTACACCGGCGACGATTTCAATTACCCCGATTTAATCCGCGGCGACGATGCCGGCTACAGCCACGCGCTGCTCGGCATTTTCGACTGCATCGCGCCCGCCGCGGCGCTGGCCCTGCGCGCGCTCGATGACGGCGACTTCGCGCGCTACCACGAACTGCTGGACCCGACGCTGCCGCTGTCGCGCCACATCTTCGAGCGGCCTACGTATTACTACAAGACCGGCGTGGTGTTCCTGGCGTATCTGAACGGCCATCAACGCCACTTCCGCATGTTGGGCGGGCAGGAAAGCGCGCGTTCCGTGGCGCACCTGGGCGAGTTGTTTGTGCTGGCGGACCAGGCGCGGCTGCTGCGCGATCCGGATCGGGCAGCGTCGCGGATGCGCGCGATTCTCAATCTGGCGGGGATTGCCTAAGCCGGAGATTGTTGGCGGCGTGACGCGCGATACGGAAGTCGCCTGCGCGAACATTTGCCGCTATTCGTCTTTTACGTTTGACGTACAGCGTATAATCGGCTATCCTGAATTGTGATCCGGACATTCCAATGCAAGAAGACCGGCCGGCTTTGGAATCGGGAGCGGGTCAAGGAATTCGAAAGCATCGCGGCTGTGGCCTTGCGGCGGTTGACGGCGCTAGACAGCGCCCAGAATCTTACCGACCTGCCGATCCCGCCTGGCAACCGTCTCGAAGCTCTGCAAGGAGATCTGCAAGGACGGCACAGCATCCGTATCAACGGCCAGTACCGGATCTGCTTCACCTGGAAAGAGGAGAACGCCCATGACGTCGAAATCGCCAAGCACTACCAATAGGACGCCCCGCACGCCGGCGAGGCGGCCGCCCGTACATCCCGGCGAGATCCTCAAGGAAGCGCTGGAGGATCTCGGCCTCAGTATGAACCGCCTGTCACAGGAAATCCATGTCCCGGCCAACAGGATTAGCGCCATTGTCGCGGGACAGCGCTCGATCAGCGGCGAGACCGCTCTGCGCCTGGGGCGCTACTTCGGTACTACGCCAGCCTACTGGATGAACATGCAGGCGCGCTACGACCTGGAAACGGCGCGCGACGAATGGGAAACGCGGATTCAATCGGATGTGCGTCCGCGCAGCGCCGCGTGAGAGACCGACTTGGATCTCGGCTGAAGGACGTGGCGCACGCACTCCTGCGCGTGGCGCACGCAATCGTATGAACGCGTTTTTTGCCCGCGAGACCAATGCGCCTCAGAGGTGGGGACGTTTGCGGCGCGGTTCAGCGTCCACAGGTGCTAAACTCAGAGTGAAAAGATGGCAATAGAAAAAGAACTGAGCCAGCCTATGCCTCCCATCGGCCTTTGGGCTCCGGCCGTGGCGCTCGCATGGCTGATACCCGGCGGCGGGCATTTCCTGCTCAAGCGAACCGGGCGCGGCATCTTGTTGCTGGCGGCGGTCACGGGCATGTTCTTGTGCGGGCTGATGATGCGCGGCGCGATGTTCACCCCGCAGAGTGGCGACTTGCTCACTACGCTGATCAACACCGGCGGCTTCGTGGGAGACGTCTTCTCGGGAATCCTTTACCTGTTGAGCGTGTGGCTGGGATACAACCAGCCGGACCAGGCCGGGCACGTTCACGATTACGGGACCAAATTCCTGGTGACCGCTGGATTGCTCAACATTCTGGCGATGGTGGACGCATATGAGATCGCGGCGCGGAGGAAAGACTGATGCCCAAGATGAACCTCTCGCACTTCGAAGCGGCGCTGCTATTTTCGCTATTTACATCGGTCGTGCTGGGCGTGGTCACCAAGCGTACGGACCGCGAACGCATAGAATACGGCGCCTACACCTTCGTGTGTTTTCTGGTTGCGCTGTTCGGGCTCGGGTGGCTGATGTACCTGGGCCACGGCTAGACGCTAGAAAACTAGACGCTAGAAAACAAGGCGCTATCGTTTCGATCCGTAAGTTATGCTGGCCGAGGTTGAGCCGGGATGGCTGTTTATAATTACCGTGAGCGAACGCCTGTCTCCGTCTTCGGTTGCGACGATCATGCTGGTATCGCCCGTGGTGCTGCTCATCTTCACCTTTAGCCCCAAGTCCTGAACTTTGTCGCGATAGAACTGCAACACCTTCTCGCCCGAATCCGGCGTGGTGAATGTAAAACTGCCGCCATCGGCGCCGTCGGCGCCGCTGCCCTTGAGGGCGAAAGTGCTGGTCCCTTCCGAGCCCGGATACTTCGGCACCCAGGACGGCAAATCGTTAGTGGTGGCGGCTCCGCCGAACTGCATGGTCGCCGTACCGCCGTGATCGTCGTCGGCGGTGATGCTGAATTTCCCGTTGCGCGCCTGGTCGAAGGTCATGGTGGTTTCCTTGCCGTTGCGCTTATCGCGAATGGTGACGGTCCCCGCGCGCTCGTCGCTCCTCACCACTTCGACATTCGGGTTGGTGGCTGCGAGAATTTTTCCGACCGCCAGACTGGGATTGCTCCGCCACAGTTCGGGATCGATGCCTGCCTGTTTCACCTTATGCGCCACGTATAAGCCGAAGCCGGCGCATGAGGCGAATCCCAGGAAACAAACACCGAGAATGATTATCAGCACCCACACCAGCGGGCTGGTCTTGCGCGACGCGGGCATTGGGACCATGCCGGGCTGTGGGACGCCATAGGGCGGCGGGGCCATGCCCGGCGACTGCGCACCGTAGGGCGGCGGCATGCCCGGCTGCTGAGCGGCCTGGGGCGGCGGGGCGCCCGAGGCGCTGACAGGTGTCCCACATTGCGTGCAAAATACTCCGTTCACGTTGCCGCCGCAAGTCGTGCAGAAAGCCATATTGCCTCCTTTGGCTTACGTTAGTCTACCGCAGCTTCAGCACCGTATCCCGGTACAGCAGTTCTACCTGCTTGATCGACTTGGTTCTTCCGGTATAGATGAAGTACAGAAACCCGCTGACCGGCGCGCGGTTCTTACCCTCCGGCAGCGCCGCCTCCACCGCAATTTCATCGGCTGTCTTCGCCGGCTGCATGTCGATCCCCTCGGGAGGGTCCGGCTTGGGAACCTGCGGTATGGTCGGCCCCGCGCTGCCCGGCGGATCGCCTGTCGGCAAAGGCGTGTGCGGCGGACCGCCGAGGATCACCCGGGCATTGCCGGCGCCGGCCGTCGCTTCGATGCCGGGTTTCTCCGGCTGCCAATCCGGATGAGCGACCGACGCAGCCGCCATGTAGGGATTCTGTGCCAGCAGGGTCTGTTTCTTCCCGTTGATGCGGAGTTGAAAATCGAGATAGCCGATTTCCACGCTTTCGCCCTTCGGCGCATAAAGCGCGACTTCGACTGTGACGTAGTCGTTGGCGATATACATCGCATTGCCCCGCGAGAAACTGCGCACCATGAACTCGGCGCCGATCTCCACCGTGCCGACCTTCGCATGGGCTTCGTAATCATCGGCTTTGGCTTTGGGGTCAGTGCCTTGAACGATCGGCGTGGGCTTGTGAGTCTGCGCGATGGCTAGACCGGAGCAGAAAAGGGCTACGAGAAGCCGCATGATGGGATACGACGCGGGACGCGATCCTTAAGTTTCCGGCGTTCGAATTGTGGAGGATCGATTCGGTAGTAGTATAACGCTGTGGAACTGATGACGTTCGAAGAGCTTGAGCGGCTGCCGGATGAACCGGGCAGGACGGAATTGCTGGATGGAGAGTTGATCCGGATGCCGCCTGCAAAGCGGCTAGACCACATACTTGCGGAAGATTTGTTCCTTCGGCTTCATCAACTGGTGGAGAGCTTGAATGCGGGCAGCGCGGATCTCGCACTGGGCGAAGTGCATTTCGGGGTAGGCTACAAGATCGGAAGGAAGCCCGATTCCTGGCTGATGGCCGATGTCAGCGTCACGCATCGCGGCCAGCCCGGCGAGGAGTATTGCGAAGGCGCCCCGCTGATCGCCGTCGAAGTCATCTCGGAATTCAAAAATGCGGCAAAAATAGATCGCAAAATTGAGAAATATCTGGCTAACGGCGGCCAGGAAGTGTGGGTGGTTTATGGGGAAACGCGCCGCGTGCTGACCCATTTCGCCGGCCGTGACGAGGTAGAGATTGGGCGTGCCCACATCCGCTCACGCGCGCTTGCCGAAGTCAGTGGGATTCCTCTTTCGGAAATCTGGTAGCTGTGGCTTGCACGGCTGGAGGCTATATTACAGTTGGACCAGGCGGGTGTTCCAAGCCGCTCCATGCGGGTGTCTATCCGGCAATGTCGGACCTGACTCCTGAAATCTCGGACCTGATCCGCGCTTCATTTCCGGATATTTCAGCCCGCAGCAGATCTTTAAGAAAGTCCCTGAAATCGTCCAAGCGCTTGTTGTTGCAGATCAGGCCGATCCAAGAAGCGATGACCACGGAGATCGCCGGTCTCCACTGCGCATACCAGTTCATCCGAGTGATTTCACCGCTGATTCTCACCCCACCGGCGTCGCCAGCCGTCAAGACCGCCGATCTGGTTTCGCACGAGCTATTACGGTCTTGGATTTGTCGCTCCGCCTCGCGCTGGCTCGCCAGAACCACAGCCCGGAAACGGGCACGGAACTCCCGGCGGATCGGAATCCCATACATCTCTCGGCTTTGCCTTTTTGGCAGCCACGGCCTGTATTCCCGACGCACCGCAGCCTGACGTTGTCACGGTTACTGGTTATTCCACGCCCCGCCGCGCGACCTTCGGCTGGTTTCCCATCTCCGGATTTTCGCAAGAGATCCGACGCGGCTTGCGCCGCCGCAGGTTTTTCTCCTCTGTCCCGGACACAAGGGAACAGCGACAGGGTTATTCCCAGACGCACCGCAGCCCGACACTGGAGTTAGGGACTCCTGGAGCGACCCTAAGACGGTACGAGGCCCGCACGAGCCGCGGATCGTTGCTCCACGAACCGCCGCGCAGCGCTCGCAGCGTAATTCCCGGCCCGGGCGGCTGACCGGACGGGTCCTGCTTCGCACTCACCTGATATTCGCCGTACCAGTCCGCCGTCCATTGCCACACGTTCCCCAACATGTCGTACAGCCCCCAGGCGTTCGCTTCCTTTTGCGCCACTCCGTGGGTCTGGCCACCGCTGTTACTGCTATACCACGCGATCCGGTCGATGTCGCCGTAGCGTTTCTGCGCGCTTCCCGCCCGCGCCGCGTATTCCCACTCCGCTTCGGTTGGCAACCTTCCTCCGATCGCTCCGCAGTAACCCCGTGACTCATCCCAAGTCACCATCGCCACGGGGAGATTGGCGCCCTTGACAAGGCCCTTTCTGGTCACTTGACGGTAGGCCGCCTGGGTCACGGGCGTCTGGCCAAGCCAAAAATCCTTGCCGATCGTGACCTCATGAGCCGGTTTCTCATCGCCTGAGCACTCCGTATCATCTGGCGAACAGCCCATTGCGAACCTTCCAGCCGGAATCCGGACGTAGTTCAGACCATCCTTCGGGTTCACTTTCACGGCGCGGGCCGGAGTTGGCGGCGGCAGAGTCCGGGATCTGTCCGGATCGCCACCCGGCGCCGGACCGGCAACCGGGGCCGCCGTCCCTACGCCATGCGGGAAGAACACGAAATCCCCATCCTCATGGCCGGAATCGCGCAGAAAGTTGTACTGCGGCACTTGCGCCGAGCCGCCGGCCACGGGCACCAGCACGAATTGATCAAACAGTTCGGCCGCGGAAAAACTGTCGGACATCTTGTCGAGCCCGTTAAGAAAAGCGTTTGCAAAGACCGAGTGGCCCGACTTCCCGGCATCGGACACCGGCTCGTTGCCGCCGCTCGCCATCAGGTTGCGTGAGCGCCCGATCAGCATCTTTTGTAAATAGGCGTTCTGATCCGCGGGCCTGATTTGGATGTCGCCGGAGCGGGTTAAACCGCCCGCGTAACAGCTATCGGCAACGATTAACACATGGCGCGCGGGCAGCGCCTTGGCATCGCTGGTAAGATCGTCTGCGCTGATCCAATTACTGTTAGAATCCGGCGAAGCGTCCGCAGGCAGCCAATAGGCGCGGCCGGTCTCCTTATCGTTGTAGCCGTGACCCGCATAGTAGATCAGAAGGTTGTCGTCGGCCCGCAGATTGCGGCGATACCAACTGACGGCGTTGAGAATGTTGACGCGGGTGGCGTCGGCATTGAGCAAAGGCCGGGTTTCGAAGCCGTACGCGTCGTGCAGTTCCTTCCCCACGGCTTCGGCGTCGTTGACCGCTGTTTCGAGCGCTGGAAGTTGCCCGTAACGGTTGATGCCAACGATCAGGGCGTAGTAGCGGCCGGCCGGCGTAACGGACACCAGTTTTACGCCGCGCTGAGAAGGCGTTACCTGCCGGCAGCCCGAAAGGGCTACGCAAATTCCAACCAGCGGCAGAATTCGAATGCGAAAATTCATGACTTCCTTAAAGGCGACCTGTGGAGGGGACTGTGCTTATGTTAACACGACCCAGTTTTCAGGTTTTACTTTAACGCTAACGCCGCGCGTGATTTGCCGGTTCACCGAGGCAACGTCCATGACCGGATGGGATCACCTTGAACAGCCGCCCAATGCTTCGGCTCAGTTCCTATCTCGGGATTTTCTCAAAAGAATTCGACGCGGCTTGCGACGCAGGTTTTTTCCTCCGCCCCGAGCGGGCCGCACATATTTGAAAAGGAAAAAGGGTTATTCCCCCACGCACCGAAGCCCGATGAAGTAGTAACGGTTGCCTGGATCGAAGCTGAGACGGAGCGAAACCCGCACGTACGGCGGAATATAGTTCCACGAACCGCCGCGCAGCGCTCGCAGCGACCCGCTCGGCGGCCCGGACGGGTCCTGCTTCGCGCCCGCCTGATAGTATCTCTCGCCGTACCAGTCTGCCGTCCATTGGTACACGTTCCCCAACATGTCGTACAGTCCCCAAGCGTTCGGTTCCTTTTGCGCCACTTCGTGGGTCTGGCTACGGCTATTGCCGAGATACCACGCGATCCGGTCGATATCGCCATAGCGATTCTGTGCGCTTCCCGCCCGCGCCGCATACTCCCACTCCGCCTCGGTTGGCAGCCTTCCTCCGATCGCTCCACAGTAACCCCGCGCCTCATCCCAACTCACGGT
This sequence comes from Bryobacterales bacterium, assembly GCA_003135055.1. Lineage (GTDB taxonomy): Bacteria > Acidobacteriota > Terriglobia > Bryobacterales > Bryobacteraceae > PALSA-243. Next base: position 24,513 of record PLDF01000500.1, read on the forward strand.
CTCAACGGGAAGATTGGCGCCCTTGAAATGGCTCGGATTCATTCCGATCACATGCTGATAGGCTTGCTGCGTCACGGGCGTCTGGCCAAGCCAAAAGCCCTTGCTGATCGTGACCTCATGCGCAGGTTTCTCCTCCTCAGAGCACTCCGTATCACCTGGCGAGCAGCCCATCGTGAACCTTCCCGGCGGAATCCACCCGTATTTCAAACCGTCCTTCGGGTTGACTTTCGTGACGCCGGCCTGAGTTGCCTGCGGCAGAGTCCGGGCGCCGGCCGCCGCCAGCCTCAACCGCGCCGCGCCGTCATCGACGTCTGGCGCCGGACCGGCAACCGTGGCTGTCGTCGCTACGCTGTGCGGGAAGAACACGAAATCCCCATCCTCATGACCGGAATCGCGCAGAAAGTTATACTGCGGCACTTGCGCCGATCCGCCGGCCACGCGCTCCCGCACGTATTGCTCGAACAGCTCGACCGCCGCGAAACTGCCAGACATCATTCTTTGCAGTCCGTTAAGAAATGCGTTGGCAAACACCGAGTGGCCCGACCGCCCCGCATCCGACACCGGCTCGTTTCCGCCGCTCGCCATCAGGTTACGGGAGCGCCCGATCAGCATCTTTTGCAAATAGACGTCCTGATCCGCGGGCCTGATTTGGATGTCGCCGGCGCGGGTCAAACCACCCGAGTAGCAGCTATCTGCGACGATCAACACATGGCGCGCGGGCAGCGTCCTGGCTCCGGTGGTGAGGTCGTCCGCGCTGATCCAGTTACTGGAAGAATCCGGCGATGCGTCCACGGGCAGCCAATAGGCACGGCCGGCCGCTTTATCGTCGTAGCCGTGACCTGCGTAGTAGATCAGAAGGTTGTCGTTCGTGCCCAGATTGCGACGATACCAACTGACGGTATCAAGAATATTGACGCGGGTGGCGTCGGCATCCAGCAAAGGCCGGGTTTCGAAGCCGTACGCATCGTGCAGTACCTTTCCCACGGCTTGGGCGTCGTTGACCGCTGTCGTAAGTGTCGGAAGATGCGCGTAGTGGTTGATGCCAATCATCAGGGCGTAGTAGCGGCCGTTCGGCGCATCGGATAGCGGCGTGCGCACAGGGCTGACGCCGCGCTGAGAGGACGAATCCTGCCCGGTCCCGGAAAGCGCCGCGCAAAACAAAACTAGCGGCCGAATTCGGATGCGAAAATCCATGACTTCCTTACAAGGATAACTGTGCTTTATCCTACACCAATCCAGTTTCCACAGCTCCCAGGTTTTACTTTACCGCTAACTCCGCCCGTGATATGCTGGTTCACCGAGGAACGTCCATGACCCGACGCGATTACCTTCAAATGATGGCCGCCACCGCCGCGGCCGCCCGCACCGTGACCGCTTCCCCCGCCGGAGGCGACGCCGACCGCGAACAGCGTATGAAGTGGTGGCATGAAGCGCGCTTCGGCATGTTCATCCACTGGGGGCTTTACAGCGTGCTTGGCCGGCATGAGTGGGTGATGGAAAACGAAGGCATCCCCGTGGCCGAATACGAGCGGCTTGCCAAACAGTTCAAGCCGAAACCCAACGCCGCGCGCGATTGGGCGCGGCTGGCCAAGCAGGCGGGGCAGAGGTACATGGTGATGACCACCAAACACCATGAAGGTTTCTGCCACTTCGATTCCAAGCTCACCAATTATTGCGCGCCCAAACAAGGGCCGGGCCGCGATCTGGTGAAGGAGTATGTGGAGGCTGCGCGCGGCGAAGGAATGCGCGTCGGCTTCTACTATTCGCTGATGGATTGGCACCATCCCGATGGCGCGCGCTGCGCCACCGACGAAGCCGCGCGCCGCCGCTTCGTCGATTACATCCATGGGCAGATCCACGAGTTGTTGAGTAACTATGGCAAAATCGACGTGCTGTGGTACGACGTTTCCTGGCCGCTGGACGCAGCCGGTTGGGAATCCGAAAAAATGAACGCCATGGTGTTCCAGCTTCAGCCCGAAATCATCGTCAACAACCGCAACGCGCTGCAAGGCGATTTCGCGACGCCCGAGCAGCGGATCACGGCCGACCAGCGCGCTTGGGAAAGCTGCATGACGATGAACGATAGCTGGGGTTACCAGCGCGCGGACGATAACTGGAAAACGCCGAAGACCATTGTGCGCAACTTAGTAACTTGCGCGCACGATACGGGTAACTACCTGTTGAACATCGGGCCCAGGGCGGATGGATCGATTCCGGAAGAATCGGTAGCTATTCTGACCAAGGTTGGCAAATGGATGGCGGCCAACGGTCAGACCATTTATCAAAGCGAAAAGTGCCAGCCCAACCGGTCGGCATTCGCCAGCTTCTCGCGCAAGGGCAACACGCTCTACATGCACGTGCATTTCTGGCCGGGCTCCACTGTGGCGCTCGGCGGATTGCGCAACAAAGTGCAATCGGCCAAGCTCGCCGCATCGGGCAAGGAAGTGAAGTTCGATCAGGACGATTTCCGCGTCCGGTTCACGGGCCTGCCGGAGAAGGCTCCGGACGACCCCGTGACTACGCTCGCGATCGAATGCGACGTCGAGCCGCATCAGGATAATTTGTACGTGCGCAAGGAGCGGCCGCGATTGAAGGCGTGATTCGCGCCCGATGTGTGGATAGATCGCAGTTTTTGGTACATGCTCATCTGTTCCACAGATACAGCGCGGCGAAAACGCGGCAGGCGGCGGCGAGCGAAATCTGCGCGAGCCTGCTTCGGGCGCGTGCGGCCAGGAACATCGCGAAGCCCGAGGCGATCATCGTCGGCAGTCACCACATGGCGAACTCGTTATAATCCGCCCACAACTGCATCCGCCAGTCGCCCGAATGGAACGTAGCGGTCCTTGTGTGGAGGATGTAGAGGTATGCCACGAAGCTGTTGCGAGTCGTTTCGATGCGCAGCCGGCCCTCCTTTTCGAGAACGGTGACCTGGTGGCTGCCGCTGGCGTAGCGGAAATCGAGGAACAGGTTGTTGGCGGCGTCATGCTGGATCGCGGCGCTGTTCACCGGCGTCGCGAGGGAAAGGCTCAATTGCGAGCGGACGCGCTCGGCCACCTGGCGGTCCGTGAGGTTCGGTTCGATGGAGAAATTCTGATAACTGATGACCGGCGCCGGACGGCCGGATTGCCGGAGGAGCGTCACGGAGAGTCCGGCCGCGCCATACACGGCTAAGTTGACGAATGTGAGCAATCCAGCGTATGTGTGGACCTTTTTCAACAGCCACATGAGTATGGTACAAATTGAGACGACGAGCCCGGCTTTCGTGGATGCATTCGGAGCAACTGGATGCGGGCATCGGCTTACCGGCGGCAAGACCGCCGGCGTTACCTCAGATACTTCTCAAACCACTCCACCGTCCGCGCATAGCGATCCAAAATATGCTTCTCTTCGCGCAGCCCGTGCGGCTCGCGCGGATACACCACGAACTCCACCGGCACGTTGTACCGCTTCAGGCCGCGATACAGCATCTGGCTCTGCGAGATGGGGTCGGTGGTATCGGCCTCGCCTTGCAAAATCAGCGTCGGCGTCTTGGCGTTCTTGATGTACGTGATCGGCGACGATTTCTGGAAATTCGCCAGGTTCTCATAGGGCGTCCCATAGAACCACTCGTCGTATAGTGCGCTCGATTCGGTCCCGAATTCCGTCGCCAGGTCTGCCAAACCGGCGCCCGACACCGCGGCTTTGAAACGGTCCGTCTGCGTGATGGCCCATTCCGCCATGTAGCCGCCGTAGGACCATCCGTAAATGCCGAGCCGCGCCGGGTCGGCCACTTTGCGGCGGACCATCTCGTCCACGCCGGCCATCACATCCTTGAAATCGGCGCCGCCCCAATCGCCGCGGTTGGCCTCGATGAATTTGTGGCCGTAACCTACCGATCCGCGAATGTTCGGCTGGATCACGGAAAATCCATGCGCCACCAGCAACTGCGTCAGCGCGTCGAACCGATTCGACCACGCGCCGGTGGGGCCGCCGTGAACCATCACCACCAGCGGCCCGGGTTGGCCTTCGCGCGCGCCGGCCGGCCGATAGAGCGCCGCCTCAATCGACGTGCCATCGAAACTCTTGAAGCGGAAAAACTCGGGCTTGACGAATGCCACGCCTTCGAATTCGCGGTTCAAATGGCTGACTTGCTTGCCGTCGATCCACAGTTCCGCCATGGCGGCAGCCGTCCCCGCCACGTAGGCTACCGAGCCGCGCGCGCTCACGGCAAAACTCGCCGGGTCCACGGAATCGTCCGCCACCAGACGGCGCTGCTTGCCGCCCACGGCATCCAATTCGGCGTGGAATCCGTTCTGCACCAGGACGGCGACTTCGGTGTTGTCGATCCATTCGAAATGCGTCGCCGGGCGGTCGATCGCGGCGCCGGTCAGGTTGCGCGGCGTGCGGCTGTCGAGCGCGCATATGAAGAGATCGTGCTCCGATGGCCCGTCGAGGCGCGAGCCGGCGTAAGCCAACGATTTCCCGTCGGGCGAAATGCGGACCGACCCGAATGGCCCGCGCGGCGCCAGCACCTGCTCCATGCCGCCATCCGCCAGCGTCAAGGTGAAGACGCGGTTGGTATGGCTCTCCGCCGACGGCTTGTCGGTAGCGACCATCAGCAGGCGCTTGCCGTCCGGCATCCACTCCAATTCGTGGATGGCCCAGGCGCCTTTGGTTTCCTGCCTGATCTTTTTGGAAGCTACATCGACGGTGAAGAGGCGCGCCAGTTTGTCGGTCGAATCGACTACGCGGGCGTCGTCGAATTCCTTCGCCTTCTTGTCGTCGGCCTCGCTATTGGCGTCGCGCGCGATGTACGCGATGCGGGCGCCGTCCGGCGACCACGCGAACGACTGCACGGCGCTCTTCCCGCTGGTCAGTTTCACGGCCTCGCCTCCCGCAACCGGCATCAGCCAGATCTGGTCGTTCTCGTCGCGGTCGGAAAGAAAAGCCAGCGTCTTGCCGTCTGGCGACCAGCGGGGGCTCTGCTCGGATTTGCTCGATGCGGTCCACTGCCGCATTTCGCGGCTCGCCGCGTCGTATACCCAGATGTGGCGCACTGCAAACCGCGCCGTGAAGGGGTCGCGCACCACCACCGCGACACGGTCGCCCGCGGGCGAGAACCGCGGGTCGGATAGCTCGCGCGCTTTCATGGTTTGGTCCGCGGTAATTTGCGCCAGCGCCAGCGGAGCGAAGGCGATAAACGGCAGCATCCGGCTTATCATAAGACCTAGTATGAAGCAGGACGCTGCCTTTTTCGAGGGCAAAGACGCGGTGCTGATTTATATCGCGAAGAAGCTGAAGGAGGCGCTAAGCCTGGAAACCGCGCTGACAGAATCGGGAATCGACTACGGAGTGGAAGCCGACGAATACCGCGGCGGGGTGATCTTCCGCAGCGCGCGCGTCGGGGCGTTCTTCTACGTGCTGCCGGAGGCCGTTGAGGCGGCTCACGGCGCGATGGAGCGCAACCGGTTTACGCCGCGCGTGGAGTAAGCATCGTGTGGCGCGCACTCATGCGCCCGAGCCCACCCGCCGCCGGGTATGAATTGTGTGTCATACTCTCAGATATGAGAATCGGTGAGCGCGGCCAGGTTACCATTCCCAAGGAGATTCGGGACCAATTTGGCCTTGGGCCCGAGACGGAAGTCGAGTTCCACGTCTTGAACGGGGCCATTGTCCTCAAAAAGGCGCCGAAGAAGTTGAACCTGGCGAAATGGAAAGGCCGCTGCGGCGGTGCGTTCGCTAAACTCGGCTATAGATCGGTGGACCAGTTCATCGAGGACATTCGTGGACGATGATCACAGCTATAGACACCAATATCCTGCTCGACATTCTGATCCCGAACGATGAGTTTTGCGGCGCTTCCGAGGAGGCGCTGGAAAAGGCGGTAAGCAGCGGCTCGCTCGCAATCTGCGACATTGTGTATGCAGAGCTCTGCGTTCATTTTGAGAAACAGCGGGATTGCGATGCCTTTCTGGACGCCAACGAAATCCGCGTTCAGGCTCTGAGCCGGGATTCGCATTTTCGCGCCAGCCGCGCATGGCGCAATTATCGGCGACAGGGTGGGAAGCGGACTCGAATTTTGGCGGACTTCCTCATCGGCGCGCATGCCGAAAGACAGGCGACGCGCCTATTGACGCGGGACCGGGGTTTCTATCGGGAGCTTTTTCCGTCGCTGCTGGTGCATGACCCCTCGGGCGCGGGCCGAAGCGAAAAGAGTTGACTTGGAGCCGCCGGCAGCGCGATTTTTAACCGAATGACGACGGAAAGCGGCGTCTCGGAAACCCTTCTTGAAAACGTCCAATGAACCCGGACGGTCCGCTGTGGCTGGCCGTGCTGGTGGTTTTCAGCCAACCATCGCAGGGCATGGCGCCGCGCCACCCGGTTTTCAGCCGACATCGAAAAGATCGAGCCGGCGATTGGGAATGAGCAAGGGGCGTAGTCAAGGCGAGCCACGATGGAACGCACGCTAGCATGCACGGCTCGGGCGTAACGCTATCATGACGAAGTGCCCACTCCGCGCCTCTTCCTGATCGATTCCTTCGGCTTCATCTTCCGTGCCTACCATGCGCGCGCGCGCAGCGCGGCTCCGCCGATGCGCACCAGCACCGGGCTTTCCACCGAAGCGGTCTTCATCTTCAACAACATGGTGAGGAAGCTGTTGAAAGAGCACCATCCCACCTACATCGCCGCCATCTTCGAGAGCAGCGAGCCCACCCACCGCCTCCAGGAGTTCCCTGAATATAAAGCCAACCGCACCGAGATGCCGCTTGACCTCGTCGAGCAGATCCCCTACGTGCGGCGCGTGATCGAGGCGATGAGCATCCCCATTCTGGAATATCCCGGTTTCGAGGCCGACGATGTCATCGGCGCCATCGCGCGCCGCGCCGAGAATCAGGGCGTCGAGGTGGTGATCGTGTCGAGCGACAAAGACATGCTGCAGCTGGTGAACGAGCGCGTCTCGATGCTCAATCCGGCCAAGGACGATACATGGTACAACCCCGCGAAGGTGAAGGAATTCATGGGCGTCGAGCCATCGCAGGTGGCCGACCTGCTGGCGCTCATGGGCGATACGGTCGACAACATTCCCGGCGCGCCGGGCATCGGCGAAAAAGGCGCGCGCGATCTTCTCGCCCGGTTCACCTCGGTGGAAGAGCTGCTGGAGCGCGCCGGCGAGGTGGAGCGCAAGATGCACCGCGAGAGTCTGCAAAACAATGTGGAGCGCATCCGCATGAGCAAGCGCCTCGCAACCATTGAGACCGGCGTGCCCATCGAGTTTTCCCTGGAAGCGGTGAAGGCGCGCCCGTGCGACGAGGGGCTGCTGAAATCCATTTATAAGGACATGGAGTTTCACAGCCTGCTCAAGGAACTGGGGCCCGCGGAGGATACGCGCGCCCGCGACTACGGTTGCATCGCCGGGCCGGACGAGCTGCATGCGTGGCTCGCCGCCGTTCCATCGGGCGTGCCCGTGGCGGTGGCCATTTCGAGGTCGGCCGAAGGCGAATTCGCTTTGGATACCATTGGCCTGGCATGGCGGTCCGGCGAGGCGCGCGCCGTGGCGGGCGAGAATCTGTCGCACCTGAAGCCATGGCTGGAAGATGCGGGCGTCTCCAAAATTGCCTGCGACGTGAAAAGCGCGCTGCTGGAGCTGGGGCGCATGGGGATTGACGCGCGTGGCTTCGATCACGACGCGATGCTCTACGCGTTCCTTCTGGATGCCGACCCTTCCGGTTGCGCATTGGAGGAACAGGCGCGGCGAAGGTTCGATTTGAAACTCGGTCCGTCGCCCGAACAGCACGCCGATATCACGCTGGAAATCTGGAATCAGTTGTCGCCCGCGGTGGATTCGCGCGGGCTGCGCGAGCTGTACGCCACCATGGAGCTGCCGCTGACGCACGTGTTGGCGCGCATGGAACGCACCGGCGTGCGCATCGATTCCACCGAGCTGGCGCGCCTATCGCAATTGATGGAAGGCGAGATCGCACGGCTCACCGCGGAGATTCACGCGCTGGCCGGCAAGCCGTTTAATATTGCATCGCCGCAGCAATTGGGCCGCGTGCTGTTCGAAGACTTGAAGCTGCCCGCGCCCGTGAAGTACGGCAAGGGCAAGACCACTTCCACCGCCGCAGACGTGCTGGAGGAACTCGCGGCCGATCACGAAATCGTCCGCAAGGCGCTCGAATTCCGGCAACTCGCCAAGCTGAAGGGCACCTATGTGGACGCGCTGCCCGCGCTGATCGACCCGCACACCGGGCGCCTGCATACCAGCTTCAACCAGACAGGCGCGGCCACCGGGAGGCTCTCGTCGTCGAATCCGAACCTGCAGAACATTCCGATTCGCACCGAGTTGGGGCGCGAGATTCGCGCGGCGTTCGTTCCACGCGAGGGGTGGAAGCTGGTGGTGGCCGACTATTCGCAGATCGAATTGCGGCTGCTGGCGCACATGTCCGGCGACGCGCTGTTGGTGGAAGCCTACCGCAACGGCGACGACATTCACACGCTCACCGCCGCCGAAGTGCTGGGAGTGCACCCGCTGATGGTCACGCCCGAAGCGCGGCGCGACGCCAAGGCCGTGAACTTCGGAATCGTCTACGGCATCAGCGCGTTTGGCCTGGCGGCGCAGCTTGGCATCACCCGCGGCGAAGCCGAGAAGTACATTCGAAATTACTTCGAGCGGTACAAAGGCGTGCGGCGTTTTCTCGACGAGACTATCGCCCAGGTTCGGCAGACGGGCGTGACGCGAACGCTGTTCGGGCGGGAGCGGCCCATTCCGGATATCAACAGCCGCAACACCAACGCGCGCGGATTCGCGGAGCGCACGGCGGTGAACTCGCCGCTGCAGGGGACGGCCGCCGACCTGATCAAGCTGGCGATGGTGCGCATCGATGCCGCGCTGGCCGCCGGCGGCTATCGATGCGCGATGTTGTTGCAGGTTCACGACGAGCTGGTGTTCGAATGCCCGCCCGAGGAAGTGGATGCGATTTCGAAACTGGTGAAGCGCGAAATGGAAGGCGTGGGCGAGCTCAAAGTGCCTCTGGTGGCGGATATCGGCGCCGGCGAAAACTGGCGCGACGCGAAATAAGGCGCGGCGATCGGCCGGCGGATTACCGTCAAGCTGGCCGAGAAGCGCTACCGCAATGCGGCCGGCGTTGCCGCCGCGGAATACGACGTAGGACCTCCGGACGAACGTCCCTTCAGTGCGATCGATGGACTATGTTACGAGCCGCAATAATCGCGGCGTGCCCTTCCCGATCGACGACCGTTTCGCATGGCTTTACCCGTGCCATAATGGCCGTGATGAGCACCCGCAAGGGCGCCTCCATTCCTTTGGTCATGGAGCGAATCGGGAAGGCGAGCGAGAGCAACCGGCGACTCGACGTGGAATTCTGGCAGCGTCAGGGGTCCAGCGCGATTTTCGCGGCGGCTTGGGAAATGGTGGTGGAAGCTTACCGGTTGAAGGGGAAGAGTGAGTCCGAACTCGCATTTCAAAGAACTGTTGAGTGCATTCGACCGCTGCGGAGTTAAGTATCTTGTGGTGGGCGGGTACGCGCTCCGAGTCGCGCCTTTGCTTCAGGTCCGATGTGGCGCACGCACTCATGCGTCGCACTCATGCGTGCAGCCTCCCCACTTATGGGGATACGTTCGCGGGCTGGGAAAATGACGCGTTCACACGAGTGTGAACGCTGCACGCATGAGTGCGTGCGCCACGACAAGTAATAAGACAGATGCGCACCGCCATCGTACATTATTGGCTGATTAACCGGCGCGGCGGCGAGAAGGTGCTGGAAGCGCTCTGCCGGCTGCTGCCCGGCGCCGATATCTTCACCCTGTTCTGCGACCCTGAAACACTTAGCCCGGAGCTGCGCCGCCACAAGATCCACACGTCGTTCCTGAATCCGCTGCGGCGGTGGCATCGCAATCTGCTGCCGCTGATGCCGATGGCGCTCGAATCGTTCGATCTGCGCGGTTACGATCTGGTGGTCAGCAGCGAATCGGGGCCCGCTAAGGGCGTCCTCACTTCCTCCACCACGCGCCACGTCTGTTATTGCCACACGCCCATGCGCTATTTGTGGGACCTCTATCCGGCCTATCGAAACGAATACACGCGCTCGCGCCTGAAGCGCGCGCTCATGACGCCGCTCTCAAACTATCTGCGGCTATGGGACTACGCCTCCGCCGCGCGCGTCGATGAGTTCGTGGCTAATAGCGAGAATGTGCGCGCGCGCATCCGGAAGACTTATCGCCGCGAGGCGCAAACCATTCATCCGCCGGTGGACGTCGAATCGTTTCACTGGGCGCCATCCGAAGATTACTTCCTGACCGTTTCCGAGTTAGTGGCCTACAAGCGCATCGATCTGGCGGTGCGCCATTTCTCACGCACCGGGCAGCGGCTGCGCATTGCGGGCGCGGGCCCCGAGCTGCGCCGGCTCCGCGGCGTGGCTGCGCCTAACGTGGAATTCCTGGGCCGCGTGTCCGATGCCGGATTGCGCGATCTCTACGCGCGCTGCCGCGCCTTCCTGTTGCCCGGCGAAGAGGATTTCGGGATGACCCCGGTGGAGGCCCTGGCCAGCGGCAAACCGGTGATCGCCTACGGGCGCGGCGGCGCCCTCGAAACGGTGCCGGAGTTCGGCGGCGTCTTGTTCGCCGATCAGACGCAGGCGAGTTTCGCGGAGGCGATGGAGCGTTTTGAGCGAATGGAAGCGGACATTCACCCGGCGGAGCTGCAAGCCTGGGCCGCGCGCTTTTCGGAAGGCGAATTTTCGCGCAAGATGGCGGCGCTGCTCCATTCGCCGGTTACCAACCTCCACTCGCCGATTTCCCGGTGATCCGCGGGCCGCACGGCCCTACGCTCGAATCATGCAACAAGATTCTCAACAAGCCCAGGATTGGGGCTCCACGCAACGCTTTATGCCCGCCGTGATTCTGATCGCCGTGGGAGTGATATTCCTTCTCGACAACCTGCATCTGTTCCCCGGCCGCGAACTCTGGGAATATTGGCCGGTGACTCCGATGATCGCCGGTGCGTTCAAGCTGGCCGATGCGCACACACCGAAGGGCCGCGCGCTGGGAGGCATTCTGCTGGCAGGCGGCGGCATCTTGCTGGCGTCCAACCTCGGCTTGATTCCAATCGATGCCGGCGATCTCTGGCCGCTTGCGATCATCGCCGCAGGCGTCTTCATGTTGATGAGCCGCACGGGGTTCTCGTGGGGCGGCGGGGGCAGGTACACAACCAATATGCGGTCGGAAGCCGCGGTTTTCGGCGGCGGAAAACGCAAGATCAACACCAACGATTTCAAATACGCGAAGTTCGACGCGGTCTTCGGCGGCTTTGAGATCGATTTCCGCGAGGCCAACATTATGGGCGATTCCGCCACCGTGGAAATCAACGCCGTCTTCGGCGGCGCCGAGGTTCGGATTCCCACGAACTGGAGCGCGGTGGTGCAAGCCGCGGGCGTTTTCGGAGGCGTTACCGACAACTCCACACAGCCGAACATTGCCACAACGCCGAACTTCAAGCGGCTCTATTTCAAGGGCGCCGCGGTGTTCGGCGGCGTCAACATCAAGAACTAGCGGGAGTTTACTGGAAGCCCCGATGCATCCCATCCTCGCATCCGGCCGGCGCGTGCTGCTCTACGTATTGGCTTGGGCGCTGATACTTGCGCTGCTGGCCGCCATCTTGTGGGCTTCCAGCGGAGTAGACTGGCGGACGGCCGTGCTCGGACTCGCCCCCGCCTGCCTGCTCTTCGCCTTCGTCTGCCTCTCGCCCTGGTACCTCTGCCGGGCGCTGCCGTTGCGTGCGCCGAATCGAGCGGTGGCTCCGTCGCTGGGCGCAGCGGCGGCGGGCAGCGCGATCTTTGTGGGAGCGGCTCGCCTGGCATCGCCGTTGCTGGCCCCGCATCTCGCGTTGCTATTCGCGCTGGGCGTGCTGCTCTACCTGCTCTCCACCGGCCTGCACTATGCCGCCATCGCCTCGGTGGAACAGCGGGAAGCCGAGGGCCGCGCCACCGAAGCGCGCGCGTTGGCGCGCGAATCGCAACTGCAGGCGCTGAAATTCCAGCTCAACCCGCACTTTCTGTTCAACAGCCTGCATTCCATCGCCGCGCTGGCCACGCTCGATGGAGCGCGCGCCCGCGAGATGTGCATTCGCCTCTCGGATTTTCTGCGCTCGAGCCTGTCGCTTGGCGACCGTGAGAGCATCCCTCTGCGGGAAGAACTGGCGCTCGCCCGCAGCTATCTGGAAGTGGAGCGCGTGCGCTTCGGCGCGCGGCTGCAAGTGGAAGAAAGCGTCGATTCCGCCTGCGAAGATTGCCTTGCGCCCGCGCTGCTGCTGCAACCGCTGGTGGAGAATGCGGTGAAACATGGCGTCGCGGGTCTGGTGGAAGGCGGCGCCATCCGGCTCTCCGCCTGCCGCACCGGCGCCGGGGTCTTAATCGAGATTGAGAACGCTTTCGACCCGGAATCGGCCGCGCCGCCGCGCGACGGCATCGGACTGGCTCACGTACGCCGCCGCCTGGCGATGCGCTACGGCGATGATGCCTTCTTTAGCGCGCGCGCTGATGGCGCGGTCTACCGCGTATCGCTGCGGCTGCCTTGCGAGTAGTGGGCTGCCCGACGTCCTCCCGTTCGCTTGCTGGTTGACGGATGGTTCGTGCAATCCTATGAAATATAATCGGCTTTCCCGCCGGTTTCACCGAGTGCCCTATGCGCGATCAGTATGCTGGCGATGTGTCCGATCTACTGAAGTTAGCCTTTCTCCGAGTACTTGCGGCAAACGATCGAACTCTTGGCGTGGGATGGTATTACAACGGCGAACCGGACGGGCGGCATCAAGATGGCCGCCACCGTGAGTATTGCGACGAGCCGAAGTGGAACGCCGTAGACGTGGCGCTGGTCACGGCGTTGAAAGAGCTGAGGGACCTACCCGAATGCTCTGTAAAGGCGTTGGAGGAGCTACCAGTATGGCCGCTGAAGACTCGGTTTCATCGCACTCCCATGCCGTCTGCAGGAAACCGGCAGCTCTGGGCTGATGATATGAGGTGCACCTTGCGGGAAGCCAGGATCATCTTCCTCGATCCGGATAACGCCCTTGGCGGCCCCAGCAGGAAGCATCTCTAACAGTTGCGGAAGTAGCAGCGACGAGAGAGCCGGGGCGGGCCTTGGTCTTGATCAAGTTTCCGGGGCATGGCGAGAAGCACGACAAGCGGATCGAGGCGTATCACGGCTTGCTGCGCAGCCAAGCGGGTGCTGTATCAATAGCCACAGTGCGCACGTGTGTCTCCGTGACCGTCGTAAACAAGAGAGGGTTGCGGCAGAAAGTTCCGCGCATTCGCTGGTTCACGATTGTCGACGCCGACGAGGTGCTAATTGAACGAGCGAAACAATTCGCCCGCAAACTTGAAGGTATCGAGGGATGCAAAGCCTCGTTGTTTATGGGGCGAGGGGTATAGCGAAGCTCTCCCTCGGACGGCGCAAACGGTCTCAAGCCCGGGTGACAACCATCCGGCCTGGGGTCATCGTTCATACACCTCGCTTCGGTGCCGGATTCGTGTCACCTCCACCAGCATTTTTGCGTCGTCGATGGTGTACGCCACGCGCCAGTCCCCTACGCGTATACGCCATTCGCCATCACCGCCCCTGAGCTTCTTTCAGCCGAACGGACGAGGGTTGGCAGCGAGGTTTTCCAGGCGAGGAACAATGCGCGCGATCAATAGGCCGGGCAGCTTCTTGAGTTCTTTCTCAGCACTTGACGTTAAGGCGACGTAGTATTTAGCCACGCAGCTTTCCGCTTGCGATCAGGCCGGCCTTCACCTTTTCGAGCGGAACGCGTTTTTCATGCCGCCGTGATCGGGAAACCAGCAAGTCCGCGATGTCCTCCCACAGCGCACTGTGTTTCTTGAGGTCGATCACCGCCGCCGTCTTCCGGCCCTTCGCGTCGGTAATGAACTGAATTCCGGTCATGAGACCTGTCTTTCCGGCCGTGTGGAACCACTTGTTGACTCTGATTACGATGCGTGGCCCTGTCAACAAAATAGCGCGACACAGCCTTGATGTACGGCGATCCGTCAAGGAGCGGAAAATTCGTGGAGAGGACAGGCGTCACGCCGCCCTTATTAGGCACATCGGGTCGCTGCGCACGTTTCACCAAGGGTTTTGGCCAACCCGCGAGGGCCCGTAAATCGGCGGGCTGAAGTGGCTAATCGTCCGCAACACCTTCCACCCATTTTCCGGCAAGCGGGACCGGTACGGCAAGAGTCTGGCATCCGCAACACCAACAGAAGAGTAAGTCACAGCGGTATCAAACGGACTCCCTGCCGCCCTGCGAATCGCCCATCGCTTCGAGCAGCCGCGCGTAGCCCGAGCGGCTCACCGGCAGGCGCGTTCCATCCGCCAGAATCGCCACGCGGCTATCTTTCGCGTAGGGTTCGATGCGTGTCACACGCTCCAGGTTGACGATGGCCGAGCGGTGGATGCGCACGAACCGCGCGGCGTCCAGCATCGCTTCGAGCGCGCCGATGGGCTGCTGCTTCAGGTAGCTCTTGCCTTCGCTGTGCAGCGCGACGTAGTCGTCTTGCGCTTCGGCGTAATCGAGCTTGTCGAGCGGAATTACGTGGATTTTGGCGCCGTCGCGCACTACGATGCGATCCACCTGGCGCGGGGCGGGCGGCCGCTTCTTACCCGTTCGCCCCTTTGCCCGCTCCAGCGCGCGGTCGAAGCGCTCGGCGCTGAAGGGTTTCAATAAATAGTCGATCGCCTGAGCGTCGAACGCGCGCATGGCGTACCGATCGTAGGCGGTGACGAAGATCACGGCGGGATCGGCGTCGATGAGCTCCAGGACCTCGAAGCCATCGAGCTTGGGCATCTGAACGTCCAGGAACAACAGGTCCGGGGACAGGTCGTTGACGGCCTTTACGGCCTCGAAGCCGTTGGCGCACTCGGCGACCAACTCGATCTCGGGATGCGATTGCAGCATCTCGCGCAGGTAGGCTCGCGCCAGTTCTTCATCGTCGACGATTACTGCGCGAAGCGGCATTCATAGACACTCTACAACGTGGAGGAGCAGTGGCGGACACGGGGCACAGATGGTAGGTATCTTATCCTTGCGAAGCGGCGCCCTCCCGGTTTCGGGTAAACCTAACGCCGGATTATCGGGAACCCGAATTCAAGCGCTTTGCTTGATGTCTGCCAGCATCGCTTCGCGAAGCACACTGTTTAGGCTGGCTGTGGGTCGGAGGCCGCGCCCGGGCCAGCCTTTTTTCGAGGAGAGTTCAGCAATTCTGGGAAGCCAGGTCCAAAATTCCCGGTTGACTATTCGATGATGAACTGAGCTAAAATGAAGAAATCTCAATCTTTGAGAAAAGGCTGGCCGCTCAGGCGGAAGGCTGGAGGCGTATTTGTGAGTTACGAAGCCGAAACGCCCTTTGACAATATCGAGGGATCGCACGAGTACGTAGCGCTGCTCGCTGAGGCCCTTGAAGAAGCCCGGCGCGATGTGGAGGCTGAAGTTGCGGCTGCCGACCGCGATGGCGCGGACCGCCGCAAGCAGGCGCTCCTTCTGGTCTCATACAACCTCGCAAAGCTCAACCTGCACATCACCACCAGCCGGCGAATCTTAAACGATTTGCGGTCTCTGCGGAGACTCCTTCTGGCCGAGCGGGGCTTGCCCGCGGCCGCCGCCGAGGAGCCCCGTGCCGTAAACGGCGGGAGCGACTAGCGCCTCCTGCGTAGAAGACAGATCGCCGCCCCTCTGCGGAGGTAACACCTCTGCAAGGTGTACTCTATGGTTTGCGCGGCTCGTTCCGCGCCACGGAAACGTTTCTTCGCCGATTTTGCTGTTGCACTTCAAACCCACGCCAAATACCATGTTCTTCGTTTAACACCCCTTGACAGAAGCCGTACATGGGCGTACTATTCAAGAGTTGTAACGTTGCAAAAACTACAGCACTTGACATCGGTGGTTGTGGGGGTCACCGTATGACATTTTCCATTGGCGATAAAGTGGTTTATCCCAACCAAGGGGTTGGGACAATAGAGAACATCAGCATTCGTTCTTTCGGCGCGGCCTTTGAGAAATTCTATCTGCTGCGCCTCGGTTGTAAGGCCATGACGGTGATGGTGCCGTTTTCCAACGCCGCCGACATCGGCCTCCGAAGAGTCACGAAAGACCGGGAGATTTCGCGCATCCTGTCCTTCCTTTCGAATGGCTGGTGCTCCATCAATCCCGATTGGAAAGTCCGCTTCAAAGAGAACACCGACAAGATGCAGAGCGGCGATCTGCTGCGGGCCGCGGAGGTCTTCAAGGGGCTATTGCAGATTCACGTCGAGAAGCCGCTTTCGTTCCGCGAAAAGAAGATGCTGGACCGGGCGCGGCATATGCTGGTTTCCGAGATTTCGATCGCCCGCGAAGTCACCGAGATTCATGCGGCGGTAACGCTGCAGCGGTCCTTGTCGAAGGCTGGGTTGACGCTGCCCGCGAATCTGTAGGCGATTGGAAAGGTTCTTGTTAAGAAGGCGCTATATAGCACCTTCTTATTCCCGTCAGGTCAACAGTTGACAGGGGCGAAAAACCACCTGGCATATCGGGGAATCCCCCGAGGCCANNCCCAACAGACGACAAAAAACGAACGTCTGTCCCACTTAGATAGGGCGACAAGGGTCACCACGAGAGGCGATGGTCTGTCCTACCCGGTTATTGCTGCGGCCGAATCGAAATGCCGATCTCGCGCAGTTGCCGCTCAGGCACCGTGGATGGCGCATCGCACATCAGGTCGGCGCCGCGAGCGGTCTTCGGGAACGGGATCACGTCGCGGATGGATGTTTCGCCCGCCAGAATCATCACCAGCCGGTCGAGCCCGAGCGCGATGCCGCCGTGCGGAGGCGCGCCGTATTCCAGCGCGTCCAGCAGAAAGCCGAAACGGCGGTGGGCCTCTTCCGGAGTGAAGCCAAGCGCGCTGAAGACCTTCGACTGCACGTCGCGGCGGTGAATACGGATCGAGCCGGAGCCGAGCTCGACGCCGTTCAGCACCAGGTCGTAAGACTTGGCGCGGCAACGGGCCGGATCGGCGGTCAGCTTCTCGATGTCCTCATCGTGCACCGAAGTGAAGGGATGGTGCGCGGCGTTCCAGCGGTTTTCCGCGGCGTCCCATTCGAACATCGGAAAATCCACAACCCACAGGAACTGGAAATTCTTCGGGTCGAGCAGCTTATGGCGGTCGTTGAACTTCTGCGCGCAATGCAGGCGCAACTGGCCGCACGCCTGGTAGACGGTCTCTTCGGGGCGATGGCCTTTCGGCTCGCCCGCCCAGGCGGCCAGCATCAGCAGGTCGTTTTCGCCCGCGCCGCATCGCTCGCGGACCTGCGCCATCTCTGCGGCGTACTCCTTCTCGAGGTATTTCGGGTCGTCGAACACGCGCAGGCCGCGCTCCTTCCCGAACGCTTTGATATCGTCGCGCTCCTTACGGCTCAGGACGCCGGTGGCGGGAACGTGGATCGCCAGAAGCGGGAGACCGCCCGACGTTAGCGCCGGCAGCAGATCTTCCACGGGGTGCATGGGAGGCACGCGGCGGTCCGGTTTGTCGCTGCCATAGAGGCGCATGGCGTCGACGTAGGTCATGCGCGGAATGGTCGCGCCCACGCTGTATCCCGCCACCTCGCACACGCGCTGGATGAGCGGCTCGATCACCTCGAACACCTGCTCCTGCTGCGGAAACGACATTTCCAGATCGATTTGCGTGAACTCGGCTTGCCGGTCGGCGCGAAAATCTTCGTCGCGGAAACAGCGCACAATCTGGAAATACCGCTCGTAGCCGCTAATCATCAGAAGCTGCTTGAATATTTGCGGCGATTGCGGCAGCGCGTAAAACGTGCCTGGCTGCACGCGGGACGGAACCAGATAATCGCGCGCGCCTTCGGGCGTGGACCGCGTCATGAACGGCGTTTCGATTTCGAGGAAGCCCTGCGCGTAGAGCGATTCGCGCACCGCGAACGAGATCTTGGAGCGCAGAACGATATTGCGCTGCATGCGCGGCCGGCGCAGGTCCACGTAGCGGTATTTGAGGCGCACTTCTTCCGCCACATCCACCTCGTCTTCCATGGGGAACGGCGGCGTGCGCGATTCGTTGAGAATCCAAATCTTCGCCACGGCCACTTCCACTTCGCCTGTCGCAAGGTTGGGATTTATGGTCTCGGCCGAGCGCTTAAGCACGCTGCCTTCAATAGCGATGACGTACTCCGAGCGCACGGCGGTGGCGCGTTGGAGCACGGCCGGGTCCACATCCTGGCGGAAGACGAGTTGCGTGATGCCATCGCGGTCGCGGAGATGCATGAAGAGCACGCCGCCCAAATCGCGGCGGCGATGGACCCAGCCCATGAGGACGACGCTCTTGCCTTCGTCGGAAGCGCGCAACTGGCCGCAGGAATGGGTGCGGCGAAGGTCGCCGAGAAAGTCGAGTGTTACGGATGTTTCCATAATCGGTTCTTCCGTTGAGATTAATTTCGCGATTCCGCGAGCCGCGCGGCAATTTCATCGGGCGTGAGACTTTCCTGTTCGCCCGAGGACATATCTTTGAGCGCGAAGCGTCCGGCGGCCAACTCATTGTCGCCCACTATCAGCGCGAAGCGGGCGCCCAGCTTGTTGGCCAGCTCCATGCCGCGCTTGAGCTTGCCTTCGGAAAGCTCCACCACGAGTCCGGAACGGCGCAGGTCGCGCGCCATCACCGCGGCTCGGCGCAGGGCCGGTTCGCCCAGAGGCGCGATAAACAGATCGAGCGTGCTCGGAGGCTGCTCGCCTTCGACGCTCATCACCAGGCGGTCTTCGCCGATAGAGAATCCGATGCCCGGCGAGTGAATCTTCGACCCGAGCATTTCCGCGAGGCCATCGTAGCGCCCGCCGCCGAGCACGGAATTTTGCGCGCCCAGCGAGCCATGAACCACTTCGAATGTGGTGCGCATGTAGTAATCGAGGCCGCGCACCAGGCGCGGGCGCACTTCATATTCGATGCCGCGGTCGTCCAGATACCGGCGGACGGTATCGAAGTGCGCGCGGCAATCGTCGCAAAGGCAATCGAGAATGCTCGGCAGCTTTTCGATGATAGGCTGGTCGGCCTCGACCTTGCAATCGAGCACGCGCAACGGATTGGTTTCGGCGCGGCGCTGGCAATCGCCGCACATAAGGTGGGCTACGGATTTCAACTCTTCGCGCAGACGCTCGATGAATTGCGGACGGCAATTGTGGTCGCCCACGGAGTTGACGATGAGGTGGAATCCGGAGAGTCCGGCAGCTTTCAACACCTCGATCACCATCTCGACCACTTCCGCATCCACGGCGGGCGACTCCGAGCCGATAGCCTCGGCGCCGATCTGAAAGAACTGGCGGTAGCGGCCCTTCTGCGGCCGCTCGCGCCGGAACATGGGGCCGATGTAGTAGAGCTTCTGCACGCCGGGCCGTTGGTCGAGGCGATGCTCGATGTAAGCGCGGATTACCGACGCGGTATTTTCCGGGCGTAGCGTGAGTGACGAGCCGTCGCGGTCGTCGAAGGTGTACATCTCTTTGGTGACGATGTCGGTATCGGCGCCGACGCCACGGGCGAAGAGCTGCGTTTCCTCGAAAATGGGCGTGCGGATTTCCCCGTAGTGGTAAGCGCGTAAAACGGCGCGAGCCGCAGTTTCCACGCGGTTCCAGACTTCGGTGGATGGGGGCAGTAAATCCCTGGTTCCTTTGACGGCTTTGATCAAGGTAGTTGGAAAATCCAGGGTAACATGCCGTTTACAAAGTGGGGCGGACCCCCTGGTCCGCGGCCGGCCCCCCGGCCGGCCATCTCGCGCTCGACCACAAAAACTCGCCAGCCTCCCCAGCCAGCCCCGCGCGCACGGGATTCTCCTCAATATAGCCCCGAATCTTCTCAAACTCCCCAACCCTCACCAGATGATCGTAGCTCTCCTCTTGCCAGAACGGACTTCCTGTCAGCCCAAGCATCGCGTTCGCCCTCTTGGAAGTAATACCCTTCAACGACCTCGTGAGCTTCTGCAGTTCCACCGCAGGCGTCGCCAGCAAATGCACGTGATTCGGCATCACCACGAAGGCATGTAATTCGTAGTGTCCGAGTACTGCGGCATTGAAGTGAATGGCCTCAACTACCATTTGAGCCAGCGCGGGTTGACGAAGGTAAAAGGGGCCGGATTGGGTTTCGTCCAACAGCCGATCCATGGCCGCGAATGCCTTGCCAGAGCGGGCCGCGCTTTCAGCAAAGGCCCTGTTTGGCGGCAAGCTTCCGTGAAGACGCCAGGTGAGGAAGACGGCCTCCCCGGGTTCGTCGATATGCGGAAGACGGCGGCGATAGAGGCTCATGACAGAATAGTTCTTTACCGGTCGCTAAATTCTCGGAAAAAAGAGCCGGCCAGGGGGCCGGCTGCGGACCAGGGGGTCCGCCCTACTTATGAAAATTCTGGTGCTCAATTGCGGAAGCTCATCGCTGAAGTTCCAGCTTATTGAAACTTCGCCCGATCAAATCGCCGCCAACCAGGACCAGCAACTGGCCGCCGGCGCCATCGCCAAGATCGGCGGCGCGGATTCCACCATCGCCTTCGAAGCCGGCGGCGCCAAGACGAAAGACGCGTACGCCGTGCTCACGCACAAGGATGCCATCGCCGAGGCTTTCAAGCTGCTCGAAGGCTCGGGCGCGGCGAAGCTTGACGACGTCGAAGGCGTGGGACACCGCGTGGTACACGGCGGCGAGCACTTCACCGAATCGGCCATTATAGACGACGACACCGTGCGGCGCATCGTAGCCGCCAGCGACCTTGCGCCACTGCACAATCCGCACAACCTCAAGGGATACTACGCAGCCAAGGCGCTGCTGCCCAAGGCCACGCACGTGGCGGTTTTCGATACGTCGTTCCATCAAACGATGCCGCCCGAAGCGTATATTTACGCGATCCCGTATCTCTATTACACGCGCGATAAAATCCGGCGTTACGGCTTCCATGGCACTTCGCACCGCTACGTCTCCTACCGTTTCGCCTACCTCCATACCGCCACGCGCGGGCATTACAAGCTGATCACGTGCCACTTGGGGAACGGCTGCTCGGTTTGCGCCATCCGCTACGGCAAGTCCGTCGATACTTCGATGGGGTTGACGCCGGTCGAGGGCCTGATCATGGGCACGCGGCCGGGCGACCTGGACCCCGGCGCGGTGATGTACATGGTGGGCCGCGCAGAGATGGGCCTGCACGAAGTGGACGTGACGCTGAACAAGTTCAGCGGCCTCTATGGCATTTCCGGCACGTCAAACGACATGCGCGATCTGCTGGACGAAGCCGGCAAGGGCAATGCGCGCGCGCAGTTGGCCATCGACGCATTCTGTTACCGCGTCAAGAAATATATCGGCGCCTACTTTGCGGCATTGGATGGCGCGGACGCAGTGGTCTTCACGGGCGGCATCGGCGAAAACGCGGCGCCGGTTCGCGAGAAGATCTGCCAGTCGCTCGGTTCGCTGGGCATTCGCGTGGATGCGGCGAAGAACCAGGCGGCTATAGGCGTTGAGCGCGAGATTAGCGAAGACGCGGCGCCCACCAAAGTCTGGGTGATCCCCACGGATGAGGAACTGCTCATCGCGCGCGACACGTTGCGCGTGATTCTGAAGATTCCGCATCCGTAAATGTGGGACGGGCCTCATGGCCGGTCGACGCTCACGAGGGCGCGCTCCGCGCGGACCGGCCGGGAGGCCGGTCCCACCTAGCGGCAAGCCGCAAACGGTGCTGGCGTTCCTCCATCAACCTGCCTCACAAAACCTGTGGTGGTTCCATTTGAGCGAGCAGCCGGTTCCGGTAGGATCGAATAATGGAAGGCGCTGCGATTATTGGGCTGATCTCCGACACTCATGGCCTCATGCGTCAGCAGGCGTTGGCCGCCTTGAGAGAATCCGATCTGATCATTCATGCCGGCGATGTTGGCAAGCCTGAGATCGTCGAACAGTTGCGCGCTTTGGCGCCGGTTGTCGCGGTTAGAGGAAACATCGACAAAGGCGCCTGGGCGTCCCAGTTGCCGTTGACGGCGGTCGTCGAGGCTCGCTCGGCGCGGATATATGTCGTGCACGACCTTCAGCAACTTGATCTCGATCCGGCTGCCGCTCAGTTCCAAATCGTCGTGAGTGGACACTCGCACAAGGCTGGCCGCAGCGAACGCGCCGGCGTGATGTACCTGAACCCGGGGAGCGCCGGCCCGCGGCGCTTCAAGTTGCCGATTACCGTTGCACGTATTGATCTGCGACAGTCGCCGTGGAGGGTTGAGTTTATCGATCTCTCGGATGAGACTTAGGGCGTGGCGGCACACTCTCTTGCGTGCGGCGTCGAGACTCGACTCATCTCAACATGTGTTGGCGCTCCCCAACGAAGCGCGTTCACACGAGTGTGTGTGGTGCCGGGATGAGTGCGTGCGCCACGACGGGTTGGCATCCGATGTGCAAGGCGATGACGGTAGTGCGTGCGCTGGCCCTCCTCACTCTCATAACTCTCGCCGTTTACCCGCTCTCCGCGCAATTCAAGAGCACTGTCCCGCTGGTGATTGCGCCTGCCACCGTCACCGGCCTCAGAGGCCGGTTCATCGGCGGACTCACAGCTAGCGGGAGTTTCCCACGGCGACTTAGCGGTAGGAAAAGAGTTGGCGGGCTGAGATGCGTATATACGGAAATGGTTGGAAATGGTTGCGATCTTGACGTCGTATTATTAGTCAATAATACTGGTTGACAGGGAAGTAAAGGGCAGGCCGGAACTGCAGGTCCGCACACGCGCCGGCTATTGGCGGGTTCAATAGCGCGCGGCCCAGGCGGCAAAGCCCGGCAGGCGGATTCGGGGCGCCCTCTGGGCCTCGGCCGCCGATTGATAATCTGCCCCACAAGGCTGCTCTGGCTGCGCCCTCCCGAAAGCGTGTAAGCGCCCGCGGCAGCGCTGCATTCCATCGCAACACGTACAATGGCGGATGTGGCGGCTTCTGCGGTGATTCCGGTGGTTGCGGTGGTGGCGCTGTTGGGGCTTTGGGCCGCGGTGATTCGCCGCAGGTAGGCGACAGGCAACGCCATGCACCTGCACTTCCAGGAAGCCGTTCTCAACGTCCTGCTGCTGTGGATACTCACGGCTCCGCACGAGTTTGCCCACGCCTGGGTGGGGACGAAACTGGGCGACGATACGCCGCTGCTGGACGGGCGGGTGACGCTGAATCCTCTGGCGCACATCGATTGGATCGGCACCACCTTGCTGCCGTTTGCGACATCGCTGCTGGGCGGCGGATTCATCGGATGGGGCAAGCCGGTGCGGTCGGACGTCTCAAAGCTCAAGGGCGGTCTGAACGGGCTGCTTCTGGTTGCCTTAGCCGGACCGTTCAGCAACGTGATTATGGCGGTGGCGCTGGCGGCCGTGGCATTAGGCGCGGTGGGCCATTTCCCGGCGTTCGCGCAATACCTGGCGGATGGCGTGCGGCTGAGCCTGTATCTGGCGATTTTCAACATGCTGCCGATACCGCCGTTGGACGGTTCGAAGCTGCTGCTGGCGATGCGCATCCCGATGTCGATCTATCGCGAGCTGGCGCGGGCCGGCTTCATGCTGCTGGTGCTGGCCATCGGCGTGTCCGACATCGGGCGCTGGATGAGCGAGTGGAGTTATTCGGGGGCGCGGGCGATTTTCGGGATGCTGCGGTGAGGGGAAGGCGCGCCGGTTGGCCGGATGCGCGGGTTCTCTCTTTTACCGCGCAGTCCTCTTCGTCGCGGGCGGTTCGAAGCCGATGCGCAAGCGCGGTCCGGCCGCCTCTGCCAGCCGCCCGAGCGTGCGCTCCAGCCGTGGGTATAGACGGGCGCGAGCGGCCGCCCTCCAGCCGGGCGACGACTGGCTGCGTGGTCCCCATTTTCCGGGCGAGACTCGCCTTGCGTCAGTCCGGCGCGGCTCCGCACATCCATCACGGTTGAAGCCCGGGCGAATTCTTTTTCGAGCGCTTCGTCAGCGCGGGGGTGCGTCGCCATCGCGGCGCGCATGAGCGCTGGGAAAGGCGCCTGAATGCGTCATGGATAAATGTAGTTCGCGCGATAAGAGGCCATCGCTGCGTTGTCCATGGCCGCGCAGTTAGCGAGCTATTGCCGCATGGTCCACGATATAAAAGCAAGGCGCCATAAAGCAAGGCGCCAGGCGAGCCCACCATTGCACGGCCGTGGACAACGCGCGCCTCTTCCTTTGGCTGTGTTCTCAGACGCGCAACCGCAGCAACATTCGCAAGACCTCGTCACCTGCTCGCACCAGCGGCGGATTCGACAAGCGGCGGCTCAACTCCGCACGAATCGCCGGTACGGATTCCGGAGCGAGGGCCGCGAGCGCCTGTTCCGCTTCCTTCCAAACGAACCAGGGCAGACGGGCCAGCACGCCGACGAGACCCGCTGCCGCGAAGGCGCGGTCGCATGGATCCGCTACGGACGAGGCCATCTGCGCAAGCCTCGCCAGCATCTCGGGGTCGCGCTCGGCGAGAAGCGGCCGCAGCTCCGCCCAGCTCTGGCGCTCCACGCCGATTTCCGTAAGCAGGCCCAACACGCACCGCCGCCGGCAGAGACTGGATGGCGTCTCCTCCCCGGTATCGGGAAGCGGTGTCAGGGCGGAAAGCAGCAGTGCGCTTTGAGCGATCGGCCCCAATTTTCGAAGTCCGTCTTCGGCCGCTTTCCGGCACATGTCATCTTCAAGCGCACGGTCCAAACTGGGGATAGCTTCAGCACGTTCGAATCCCGCCAGGGTCTCGACGATGCCGGGAAGATTCCGTTTCCGGCAAAGGTCGAGCAGCGTATCGAACGTTTCGTTGTCGCGCCAGGCGCTCAGGCCGCGGCCGGCGGTGTTCCTGACGGCATCCTCAGCAAACCGGATCTGGGCGTCCACGACCCGGCTCGGCGTCTGCAGGTACTCAATGAGTACTTCTCGGGCTCCCAACAAGGCGAGCGCCTCCACCGCCCACACTCTGGGCTGCGGCACGCTGGTCGCGCGGCCGGACAACAGGAATTCGCGCAAGGGAGGGATGGCTCTTGGCCCGCAAGCTGCCAACGCCCCGATCGCAGACTGGCCGTCGATCAGCGACTGAAGGCAGGCTATGAGCCGCAGAACCTCCGGATCGCCCGGCGGCATGTCGCTATCGGCTTTCCGTCCGCGTGGCTCCATTGCGCCTCTTGTGGACCTGCAGCTTCTGAACCTGCAGCGTCGCCGCGAAACCATCCGCGATTCGCCGGCGCCCCTCGCGGCTTTCGGACGCCATCGGAAACTGCCATGCGGAACCACTGTTCAGGTCCACCTGGAGCATGTCTCCTCCGCGACCGGATGTAAGACCGATATTTGCCACGGCGTCAATTGGAGCATACGACGCGATGCTCCCGAATCGCGAATAGTATCCCCGCTCGCGGTCTGTAATCCAGAGCAGCCGCCTGCCCGTCAGCGCCAGCAAATCGCCTGCGATCGAGCGGCGGCGCGATAGCAGCCAGCTTCCGGACCTCAGCTCTTTCGGCGGTTGGAAAATCTGCATAACCACGATCTCTCCGGTGTCCAGTTCCCGCGCTAAGGCGTTGGTGAATTTGATATCGAGGCTGGCCAAAAGAGGAACCTCTGAGGCTTCGGGCAACTCAACGGACGCGGCGGTCGCAGGCCATGGGCCCGCGCCACTCGGACCGCGTAGCAACTGGTCGCGGAAGCTTTGCATGAACCGAAAAACCGGCGGGAAGCCGCGGGTATTGTAGCGGACGGTGCAGTCGAATCCGGGCCCGGCGAAACGCAGCCACCCTTTCAGAAGCATATGCCCCGATTCCACGGAGGAGATCTGATCGAGGTCCCATCGGCGAGGCGGCTCCCCAGCGCTCGGGTGCGAAATCATATGCAGCGCACGGCCTTTCAGAAGCAGGATGCGGGGCGGATATGACGACCGCCCGAACCAATCGGGATCGTCGCGCGGCAGGAAGAGACCCGCATCGAATCTGGGCAGGGTAGACGGGAATTCAAAATCGGGCGGGCAATCGTCTGCCGAGCGAAGCTCGAATGCCACGATGTACTGGCGGGAATCGATCGCCGGCCACTCTCTCATAAGTGGGGCGGACCCCCCGGTCCGCGGCCGACGCCCCCGTCGGCCTGATTTGGTTGCGCGAAGAGGGGGTCCAGGGGGCCCCGCGCGGACCCAGGGGTCTGCCCCACACTCTGCGCCTGCTCGCCCTCAACGCCGGTATAGTTGGCCGCCAGGCGATCCAGGTGCGCCCGGTACGCGCCTGCGTAGCTGTCAAATTGCTCCTGCAATTCCGTGAAGGTCTTGCGAACCCAGGCCTGCAGCACGCGCGCATAGATCCCAACCGCGTCCGCAATCCGGTTCCCAGCTTGAGATCTGATCCGCCGCTCCACCCGTGCGGCCGACCACCGGCGGCCCAACAGTGAGGCCACGGCGCTCGGAGCCACCTCAAATTCCAGGTCGCCCAAATCGAAGCGCGGCATATTCTTCAGCACATCCAGTAACTCGTCCTGCTCCGGCCTGTTTTCAAGCTCGAGCGCCATGGCGGCTTTCGCAAGCACGCTCCCGGCGTTGCGGGCAACCTCCTCAATGGCTGAGGCAATCTGCGCCACGGGTTCCGCGGCAGCCTGTTCCAGCTTGTTTTTGATGAGGCCCTCGCCGGTTGCGGCTGCACCGGAGGCCCACGCTTCAGTCAGATTGTTTGCGGCTGCCCGGATAAGATCATCCGCGCATTCGCGGAGCGCATCGGTGGTATCGATGCACGCCGTCCGCGCCTGCGAAATTTTGCCGGAGGCTGTTCGGATCTCCGTCTCCAACTCCCGCACCTTGCCGATGTCGATCCTGGCGCCGTCGTGCCCTGCGGAGCCCGAGTGCTTCAAGCGCGCCTTGATCGCCGCCTCCACTCCGAGGCGCAGCGCGCCGATCTTCCGGTTCAGCGACTGCCGCGCGAGCTCCGCGTGACGGCCATAAAGCGGCAGGATCTCCGTGTCGAGCCATTTTTCGAGGAGGCCGCTGTATTCGGCGCTGTGATCAACGCTGTGATCAACTTTGACGCTGATGGCATGCACCGGCAGCTCAAGACCCAAGTCCGAGCGGATATGGCCGGCCACGTATTGGAGCGCGCAATCCCGGTCCGCCGGCGCCAATAAATCCGCTTTGCTCAACAGCACGGACGCGGGGATGCCGGCCGCATAGAGCGTCTCAATGGTCGCCAGATCGTCCTGGGTCAGAGTCGACCCGGCATCGATCAGCACCACTCCTAAATCGCACCGGGGAAGATAGGCCCTGGTTTCGGCGGCGCCGGAAGTGGCAAGCGACCCGAGCCCCGGCGTGTCCACATAGACAACGCCTTCGCGAAGCCGCTGCGCCGGCAGTTCCACCACGATTCGGGTCACGTGCTGAAAATTTGAGGGATTGCGCTGCTCCGTAACGAACTCCGCCAGGCGCTCAATGCCGAATTGCTCCGGCTTCCGGTCGGCGAACCAGGCGGTGGCGCGCGGCTCGGGGCCGTAAGCGAGGCGCGTGGGTACGGCTGTGACGGGGTTTACGCCCACCGGCAGCAGATCCTGCCCGGCGATATGGTTCAGCAGAGACGATTTTCCGGAACTGACCCTGCCAAAAACAGCGATCTCGAACGTCTCCGTTTCCAACCGGTCGACGATGGTCCCTAACGCCGGGCGGAACTCGACCAGGCCGTGTTGGTCGATGGCCCGCTCGAGCGCTTTCACCACGGAAATGTCGCTGCCAGCCTCTTCCAAGCGCCGCAACCGGTTATCCAGGCCGGCGGACTGGTCCTGCGCCAGGTACGAGCTCAACCGGGAAACGATGCCCTGCATTTCATCCACCAGCCCGGCGATCCGGACGGCGGCGGCGGCGTCCGCCAGTTTTCCGTAGCCGGCCATGCGTTTGGGACGGCACTCATCGAAGGCAATATCCACAAATCCGAGCGTGACTCGAACGGAGTGGACCGACCCGATACGCGGCTCGGGAATGGGAATGGCCTGACTGTCGAGGATGCGAAGCAACTGGGCGCGCATTCCGGAGATGTAGTCCTGGACCACCTTGGCCTGCGCCGGCGAGATATCCGGCTTGAACTTAGGAAATGCAGACTTCGACTGGGATGCCGCGAGAGTCGCCTCAATTTCCGAAAGCAGCTTGTCGGCGTACTGGCAACTGGTCAGCAGATGCAACCGCTGCGACGGATTGAGGTGACCGGCTTCGCGCGCGTCGTCCATGCTGCTCACAACCAGGAAGTTCTCTCTGTAGGAGTCATCTTCCCCCGAGGGCGGTTGCGGCGAACTCCAACGCCTGAATCTATTATGACTAAAGGCGCCTCTGGGTGTAAAGCGGCTAGCGCCTGAAGCGCCTGGAAGGACGCTTGGCGGCGGCAACTGGTTCGCGCTTCTACAGGCAGGGTGTCTTGCCGCCAAGGAGCGGGCTTGCACAGCGAGGCGAATCAACCGCGACAAGCCGACTTATCGTTCCTAACTCTACTTGGCTCGCACCATGGGTGTCTCGATCCTTCAATCTCCGACACGCGATCCTGAAACAACTCTTGAGAACTCGACCGGTGGGGCTTCGAGGGCGCCCTCTGAGAACACCAAAAGAAAGTATACGGTTAGTGAGACACAACTGCACAGACTATATGGGCTGATTGGCGATCGGCCTCCCCAGGCCTTTGTCTGCACTCGAAGAGCGGCGATTGGCAATCGCCGCGCAGGTTAACAGGCTGCCCCACAATACTACTCGTAGTGCAGCGCCTTCATGGGGTCGCCGCGCGCGCCCCGGCGGGCAGGGAAGAACATAGCGGCGAGCGCGGCCGCAGCGAGCGCGGCCGCCGAGCCGAGATAGACGGCGGGGTTGGCCGCGTCCACTTCGAAGGGCGAGTTCCGGAAGATGGTGCGAATTGCAGAGTCGGCCGCCAGCGCGATCCACAAGCCCACGAATAACCCGAGGAGCACGGGCCGGGCGCCGGAGACCAGCACCTCGCGGAAGATGTCGGCCTTCTGCGCGCCCAAGGCGACGCGGATGCCGAGCTCGCGAGTTTTCTGCGTGACTGTAAACGACACGACGCCGTAGATTCCGGCGACCGAAAGGGTCATGGTGACGAGTCCCAGCATCAGGATCAGGATGACGACGCGCCAGGTATTCTCGATGGCGTCATCCATGTACGACTGCAAGGTGCGCGGCATCACCAACAGATCGGGCCGCAGGTTCCGGACGGCGGAGCGCATGCCGTCTTCGGCGGCGTGCGCGTCCCCCTGGAAGTGCGCCATCAGGAAGGTCTGGCGGCGGTCCCAGCCTTCAAAGGTGTAGACGATGGGGTTGTCGGTCGCGGTATTCACGTCTTTGGCGACGCCGATGATTTCATATTGCGGACCCTGCAGCGATTGCAGAACGCGGCCCACGGGATCGCGGTCCGGCGACATTTCGCGCGCCATACGTGCCGACACGATGGCGCGGGCGGACGCACCACTGGCAGGCACGTCGGACGGCACGTTGGGCTCCCAGAAATCGCGGCCGCGCAGCAGTTTGATTCCGAGCGTGCGGAGCACGTCCGGAGCGCCTGACTGGAAGTTGAGGGTACGGGCGGTGTCGACGCCGCGATCGGCGAATCTGGCCGACGTAGCGCCGCCCGGGGCGAACGGCACGGCATTGGAACGGGCGACCGATGAGACGCCGGGAAGGGCCGCGAGGCGCGCCAGCGCGTCCTGCGCCAGACGGCTCGACGCGCCTTGAGTAGAGCCGGCCGGGAAGCGCAGCGGCGCCACCAGAACGTGGCGGGTATCGTAGCCGGGGTTGGCGTGGAACAGACGCCAGTAGACCTGCAGGAACATGCCGGCAGCCACCAGCAGGGCCAGACTCAAGGCCACTTGCGACGTCACCAGCACGGTGCGCAGGCGGGCGCTGGGGGCATCGCTGGCAGTGGAACTGTAGCCTTTCAGCGACGCGGTGAGATCGACGCGGAGCGATTCCATGGCCGGGGCGAGTGCGGAGAGAGAGCCGGCCACGAAGGCGACGCCAAAGATGTAGGCGAAAATGCGCCAGTCGGGAGCGAGCGGGAAATCCGCAGTCTGGCGCTCCACGAACTCGAAGAGAATTGCAGGAATATGAAACGAAGCGTAGAGGCTGATCGCGCCCGCCGCGGCAGCCAGAATGAAGCCCTCCGTCAGCAGCATGCGCAGCAGGCGGGCGCGCGGCGCACCCAGGGAGAGGCGCACGGCGATTTCCCTGCGGCGCGCCACGGCGCGGGAGAGCAGCAAGGTCATGACGTTGGCGCAGGTGATCAGCAGCACCATGCCGAGCCCAAGCATGAGGAACATCATCATCCAGAAGCCGGCGGCAGTGCTCCCGCCCTTCCAGCTCATTATGGACTGCATGGCCAGAAACGAACCATCGGTGACCAGCAGGGTAGTCTTGCGGCCGGGGTACTCGTGGTCCAACTGGCGCGCCAGCACCGTCAATTCGGCCTGTGCCGAATCGCGCGAGGCGCCGGGAGCGAGCCTGCCATCAAGCCACAGCCAGGAGGTGTCCTGGTGAACGGTGTCGAAGCCCAGATCCATGGTTGGCTGCATGGTGTAGGGCACCCAAACGGCGGCGCCGTTCATGCGCGCGGCGGACTGGGCCGGCGCGACTCCAATCACTGTGAAGCGCTGATCGTTGACGGAAATGCTGCGGCCCAGAATTTGCGGGTCGGAGCCGTAACGGTCGCGCCACACCTCTTCGGCGACGACCGCGACCGGCGCCTGCCCCGCGGCGGTGCATTCATCGGGACGGAAGAAGCGGCCGGATTTCGGGTGTTGAGTACCGAACACCTCGAAGAAATTGCAGGAAACCAACATGGCCGGGACGGTGGACGAACGGTCGGTTCCCAACGTGACTGAGGCACGGTATGACGCCGCGACGCTGCGCAGCGAACGCGCGCCATCGCGGTAGGCGCGATACTCATCGTCCGTCACCGCGCCGTATTGCGACATGCCGTCGCCGGTGTGCAGCGGCGACACACGCACGAAGCTGTCCGGATCTGGCACGCGCGGGCGGAAGGCCACGGCGTTGAGCAGCGTGAAGACGCTGACGTTCATCCCGATGCCGAGAGCGAGTGTGGCAACAATGGTGACCGAGAGCCGCCAGTTCTTACGGATGAGGCGCAAGCCGAAGCGGAAATCTTCGGCCAGTCCGGCGAGGCGGAAAAACGGGGCGGGGTCACGCTCCTCTTCGGCCAGGGAGCTCCAGAAGGGTGTGGGTTTGGCGGGGGCTTCGACGGCGGGTTGGAAGTCTTCGATGTCTTCGATCGAACCGCGTTCGAAGTTGATCTGAAGTGTTTCGACGGCGGGCTCGGGCACGTCGTCATAGACAAGCG
Source organism: Bryobacterales bacterium (assembly GCA_003135055.1). Taxonomy (GTDB): domain Bacteria; phylum Acidobacteriota; class Terriglobia; order Bryobacterales; family Bryobacteraceae; genus PALSA-243. Next base: position 55,850 of record PLDF01000500.1, read on the forward strand.
CCGCCTCGGGCCAGCTTGCGGTGCGGCGTTGGCGCATAGAACGCCAGGCGCCAAACAGCAGCGGAAACGCGGCGGCGAAGGGCGCCCAGCCGGCGGCGAAGGCATGGACGGCCAGAGCGGCGGCGCCCAGATAGGAAAGGGCGCCGAATGCCATTAAGATCAACTGCACGGGCTGGCGCTTGCCCGGGAGGTAAGAGCAGGTGAACGGCACTTTCAGCCAATCGCGGAAGAGGAACTCGTAGACCACCAGGGCCAGAAAGAAGCCCAGAACGGTCACGCGCAGGGCCTGCCACACGCCGAACACCGCGATGGCGGCGGGAACGCTGCAGGCGTACACCGGGACCAGCCCGCAGCACACTACGAAGCGATCGACACCGCGCAGCCATGAGGCCGATGATCATCTTGACGGTGGTGCTCTTGCCGGCTCCGTTGGGTCCCAAATAGCCCAGAATCTCTCCGGGGCGAATCGTAAAGCTGACGCGGTCCACTACGGCGATGCCGCCATAGCGCTTGGTCAGTTGACACACTTCCAGCGTGGCGAATAGACACCGGGGACCGGGGAAATGTTCCGCCTTCCGGAGCAGATTGTTAGGCTGTAGCCGGGCCCAGAGGGCGCCCCCAATCGGCCTCCCGGAGCCTGTATAAAGCAACTCAAAGAGCGGCGATTGCCAATCCTCTATATAGACCGCTCGCAATCGAGTCTCGCCGTAGGGCGGAATCGAATCCCTCTGTCTCTCCGTGGTTTCACGGACGATTTCGAACCATAGACGCGCATGCGGCCGGTCAACTCCTGGATCGTCGCTACACGGAAGCGATCCAGTTTGACGGTTTGCCGGACTTTGCCCCGCCGGGGGCCCGAACTCGACGGTCTGAGCGATCGATCCTACTTGGTCGCTAAATACCGGCCAATGTTGAAGCAGCCTCTGGCGACCTCACCTTGGGCGCTTTTCTTTTTTCGTCCGAGTGCTTTCACTCTTGAGGGATCTTCGGCAAGGGCCACTTGAACGGATAAGGCGACTATACTGCCAAGTGGCCTTGCGGAACCAGAAGCGCCAGGAAGCATGTGGCCGAAAAAATCTTCCGACTTTTGCGACCATTCCAGCAAAAAACGTATCGTAAATGTCGAATGCGAGAAGTCCGCCGAGAAGCAGCAGCAGCACCTTCCAAGCACGGATGTAATTTATCGCCTTTACTTGTGAAAAGACCACTGGAAGCTTCTGGTCGTATCCGCGGTCGGCATCGAGGACATAGCGATCATAATGAAAACGGAATCAGCTTTCATTGTCGCGTCCCAAAACTTACCCTTTTTGAGACGACGGACGCTGTTCCCGCACTGGCCGTTTTTCGAAACCGCGTTCGGCGCGATAATCAGGATCATGAGCACTCGAACAACCCTGTCGCTGCCTAATTACGGCGGCATGAGCGCCTGAATCGCTGGATCAGCCGACGGGGTAGACTTGGGATGTGCCCAGTCTTCTCAGGGTCAGGGGGTATCGGTTCTTCTTTTTCAGCATGGAGGGGCGCGAGCCACCGCACATCCACGTCACCCACGCCGGGCGGTACGCGAAGTTTTGGCTTGATCCCGTAGGAGTCGCCGATGTGAGGGGTTTTCGAGCGAATGAGATGACGGAGATTAGAAAAATAGTAGTTGAGAATGCGCAGTTCTTCCTGGAGAGATGGTATGAGTACTTTGACGGAGAAAACTGAAGTACTGGTGATCGATGTGTCGTGTTCGGCGGATGCGCTTTCGGTTACGCTGACCGATGGGCGAGTTGTTTCAGTGCCTCTCGTGTGGTTCCCGCGACTCGCGGATGCCCCACCGCGACAACGGTCCGGCTGGGAGTTAATTGGCGGCGGCATCGGAATTCATTGGGAGGCGATTGACGAGGACATTTCGGTGGCCAGCCTGTTGCACCCTGAAAACTTCGTTCGGCTGCCCGGTAGAATCCTGCGGCCACTGAGCAGGACTGGACGGTCGAGCGCGGGATCCGGACGTAAGCGCGCCGTCCGGGGTTAGTGTCAGCCTAGCAGAATCGCCGCCGATTTCCAGGCAGCCATAACGATGCGCCATGATCGGCGCCATGAGAATGGAGGCGGAGATCAATCGCTGTCGCAGAAGCGGGCCAGAAAATGCCGCGCCAGCTCGAAGTGGGTTCCGTGGGTGGCATCCATCCACTGACGGGCGCGGGTCATGGCGCGGCTCATCGAGCGGCTCATGGGGCGGCTCATCGAGCGGCTCATGGAGCCACCACGTCCAAAATGCGCTGCGCCAAGGCATCGGTATCCTCGGCCTGCGTGAGTTGCGCGAAGATGCCTTCCAGCGAGGATTCGGCCATGAGACGGCGGAGGTTGGCGACGGAATCGTGCGCCACCACCTGGCCTTTGCGCAGGATCAGGACGGCGTCGCAGATCTTCTCCACCACCTCCAGCACGTGCGAACTGTAGAGCACCATTTTGCGGCGTCCGGCGAGCGCTTTGATGAGGCTGCGCAAGACCAGCGCGGCATTGACGTCGAGGCCGGAAAACGGCTCGTCCAGGATCAGCAGTTCGGGATCGTGAAACAGGGAGGCGGATAGCAGAATCTTCTGGCGCATGCCTTTGGAGTACGATGCCAGCGGCGAGCGGCGGTCGTCCCACAGGCCGAAGAGGCGGAGCAGTTCATCCATCTTCGCTTCGAGCGCCGAGCGATGCAGGCCGCGCAGGCGTCCGGCGAGTTGCAGGTATTCGCGGCCCGAGAGATGCGGATAGAGATGCGGCTCTTCGGGCACGTAGCCGATGCTGTGTTGGAACTCCTTGAGATTCTCGCGGACGTCGCGCCCGCGAAAAAGGACGCGCCCGGCATTCGGCTGGATGAGGCCGATGATCATCTTGACGGTGGTGCTCTTGCCGGCTCCGTTGGGTCCCAAATAGCCCAGAATCTCTCCGGGGCGAATGGTGAAGCTAACGCGGTCCACTACGGCGATGCCGCCATAGCGCTTGGTCAGTTGACACACTTCCAGCATGGCGAATAGACGCCGGGGACCGGGGAAATGTTCCGCCTTCCGGAGCAGATTGTTAGGCTGTAGCCGGGCCCAGAGGGCGCCCCCAATCGGCCTCCCGGAGCCTGTATAAAGCAACTCAAAGAGCGGCGATTGCCAATCCTCTATATAGACCGCTCGCAATCGAGTCGCGCAGCAGGGCGGAATCGAATCCCTCTGTCTCTCCGTCGTCTCGCCGGACGATTTCGAAAACGCTATGACTCAATCGGAAGTGCCCCGGTGCGTGAGGCCCCAGGCGCAGCCGAGAGATGCGGGCCGGGGCACTTTCGATTGGGGCGTTTGAACAAACGCGCTTGCGTCAGCCGATCCACGCGGTCGCGGCAGCCATCCCACCGATGTGACTCATGACCGCGCACCGCCGGTGCCTGAGAGCCAATCTCGCGCCGCCCCGTGCTACAATTTTGTAGATACAAATGGTTTTCGCGTGGGATGAGAAGAAGAACCGTATCAACCGCCGAAAACATGGCGTTTCATTTGAAACGGCGGCGCGGATCTTCGAAGATCCAAACGTCGTCTCGTACCGGGATCGCGTGGTTGGCGCCGAGGAGCGCTGGCACGCGATCGGTTGCGCCGGCGGCATCGCGATCCTATTAGTGGTTCACACAAGCGAGGAACAAAATGGCGAAGAAGAAATCCGCATCATCTCGGCAAGAAAGGCGAGTCCCAGCGACCGCGCTCTTTACTACTCCTATCACTGACAAGCAGCGCCGGGAACTGCAGCGGCTCGCGGCCCGTCCCGATTCACAGATCGACTTTTCCGATGCGCCTGAAGGAAAGCCGCGGGCGTCCGAAGTTGAGGTGGGACGTTTTTACCGGCCAATTAAGCAATTGGTGAGCCTTCGCGTGGATGCCGACGTACTCTCTTGGTATCGAGGGCTAGGTAAGAAGTACCAGACCTACATGAACGAGGTCCTCAGGCGCGAAATGCAGACGAACCCGCGAGGCCGATGAAAACGCCAACCGAGGGCGCGCGGCATGAGTGCGCTATCGCAGTGCTTCACCTGCAGGGCAGGGCCTCGCAGGCATTCCCAACCCTCCGGCATCGCGCCTGAGTGAACTGTTCCCCACACTCAAAAGACCGCTTGGTTTAGACGGTTGGTGATGGAGTCCCGCCATCAAGCGTATCGAGCCTGCTCGGGAATGAGGGGTTGACTGCCGGGCAGACGAAGGAGTGGACGGCCCCCTACGCCATTCCCGGTTTATCGGGTGCTCGATGACGGGAAGCTGCGGGTGGCGATCCGAGAGTAGCGATTCGACCAGCCAAACCTTCGCGGCCTGGCCGCCGCGGCTTGGTCGGAAGTGCGGTGTTCTCCGGCGGCAGAGATCGATTCAGCCGCCGTAGGGCATCTGGGGCACTTTTCCGAGCTGTCGGGAGTAGACGGTCAGCGCGCCGCGATGATGCGCGGTGTGTTCGACCATGCCCCAAACGATGTCGCTGATAGGTTGGCCGCCCATGATCGGGCCAGGGGGGAGTGGCCGCGCGAGATCCTCCGGGCTGCGCGAGCGGAGAAAGCGGATCGCGTTCTCGTATGCCGTTTCGAGCATCCGGCGGGCGGCGGCGAGTGAGGTCACGCCATCGAGGGCCATGGCTTGTTTCTCGAAATCGAGGGCGAAACCTTCGCGCCGGGATGCGCCCTCGATGAACCAGTCGAGAGTCTGAGCCGCGTGCGCGATCTGCTGCGCGACGGTCATCATGCCTTCTTGCGGACGGAACCCCGAGTCGGCCTCATCGAGGACCCTGGTTGAGCGCTCGAAGAATTCCTTGCTTCTGAGCAGCTGGTTGGCGAAGTCGTAGTGTTGCGGTTTTGGGCTCATGGGCCGCACTATAGCAGAAGGCGAATGAAAAGAGACGAGGGGCGATTAACCGATCTGGGGAACAATCGCCGAGATCGCCGGGTTGACAGACGAAAGCGGCCTTATCACGGATGTCCCACGCCGGTGCGCGACGCAATCAGCCGATCGGCCTGATCCGAATGTTCTTATAATGCACGATGCTGCGGGGGTCGTGGCCCTGCAGCGCAATAGTTCCGCCCGCGCCGATCCGGCGCTCCGCGAAATCCCTGGTTCCGGACCAACCTTCAGGCTGTGTCCACTGTACGACCTGCTTGCCATTCAACTTGATAGTGACCGTCTTTCCCTGAACCAGAATATCCTGCGTGAACCACTCGCCATCTTTGACGAGACCCTTGATGTCCTCTGCCCCCAGATCTACTACGTGGTACAGGCTGCCGCTCTTTATCGGATCTGAATGGGTATTATTGACTTGCACTTCGAAGCCTTTGGCGGGGAAGCCCTGGGCTTGGTACTCGGTGTGAAAGTAGACGCCGCCGTTGGCCGCAGGCTCCGTCAATACGTCCACCTGAAGCTCGAAGTTCGTGAAGCTATGATTATGGACGCCGCCGTCGTAAAAGCAATGCGCGACCGGCCCGTTGCTCACGATGGCTCCGTCTTGCACGGAAAAACTGGCCGCGTTCCCGCCGACCTTCCATCCAGTCAGATCCGTTCCGTTGAACAGCGAGATCCAGCCGTCCTGCGCGCCGGCCGTTGACGTCGCAAGCAACGCCAGGGTGATCCATATCGCTCGACGCATTTGGCTGCCTCCCGATGTTTCGGACACGACGCCATTCTATCAATTTGGAATGGCCCCGAGCGCGCTGAGCCCGGCGCGAATGTCCGGCGCGAATGCCCGGCGCGAAAGCAAGCGGCCAGTTGCCCGCTGTGCCCGGCGCCGATCCCTTGTCGAAGTCGGCACTCGGCGTGGGGCGGCCGAGGCGAACAGCGAAAAACACCGGGCGAGGAGGAAGCTCGAAGGCTGTTCTCCATATCGCGTGCGGGACGTGGGAGAACGATATCGGCAGTCAAGCCCCCTTTTACCGGACGTTCTTTTGAACTTGTGGCGCCTTCCGGTTTGGCGTGCGGCGGTTCATGGCTTGAGCCATTCGTTTGCGTTCTTCCGGCGTCAACTTGCCCTTGCGTTTGGTGGGCACGCTCGCGGGTTTTGTTGCCGCCGGAGTCCTTACAGACGGTGCGTGAGCCGTGGGAGGGCGAGTCGGATAAAGCGGGTGAAACGACTGAATCTGCAGACTCCAGGCGGCTATCGGAAAGATCCCCGCTACCAAGGCGACCGACAAAATACCGAGCCGGATTGCGACGCCGCGGACGCACCGCCAGAGACGGGCTGCCGGTGGCTGCCTGAATTCCCGCTGGTCTCGAATTACGGCTTTTGACATCTTTTTGATTCTCCTATTGACTACTTCGGCAGAAATGCTATTCGGGTGCATGGCTGCGCGGAATGCGGATCGGGACACTGCAACGTGCGGGACGGCGAGGATAGTTGTTGTTATCGGAAGCTATCCGGTGGACACTCTGGCTACCGGACTGCACTTCTCGCTTGGGGCGCTTGGGGGCAATGGTCGAGTTGCGATTGAAATTCGGGGCTACCATGAATTCAATGCGAAGCGCTGTTGTTCTGATGGTCCTGGCTCTGCCGGCCTGCGGGGTTGAACTGAAAATCGATCACGTCACTATCGCCGGTGCGCGGCTTGGGGAAATGCGCGCGGCCTTCAGCGCCGCCGCTGGCATTCCCACCGAATATGGCGGCCCGCACTCGAACCACGCAACGGAGATGGCGCTGGCGAGCTTTCCGGATGGCTCCTATATCGAGCTGATGGGCATTCAGCAGGGAGCCGATCCGGCGGCGGTGGCGGCGCACACCTGGAGCCGGTTCCTCCGCGAGAACGGCGGGCCCTGCGCCTTCGCGCTGCGAGTGACGGATGTGAACGCGGAAATTGAGCGGCTCTCCCACGCGGGCATCCGCGTCGGCGGCACCGAAAAGAGCGGGCGCACGCGCCCGGACGGCGTGGCTCTCTCGTGGGAGACTGCCGATGCCGGTCCGGGGCCGCGGGGATCGTTCTTCCCGTTCCTGATTCGCGATTTCACGCCGCGCGATAACCGCGTATACCCGTCCGGGAAACCAACGTCGACGCGCTTCGGTGGCGTCGGGCTGGTGGTGATCGGAGTCCATAGTCTCGAAGAGTCGATCGCTCAGTACCGGAAGGCGTTCCAACTGCCCGAGCCGAAGCGGCAGCGGGACGAAGCGTTCGGCACCGATCTGGCATGGTTCGACGGGACCCCGGTGGCGCTCGCCGCACCTCTGACGCCAGTCTCATGGCTCGCCCAGCGCATCGCGCACTACGGCGATTCGCCTTGCGCATTCGTTCTAACGGCCATCGGCGGGATGAAGGGCCGGAAGCCTTCGAATTGGTTCGGGCGGCCACTGTTCTGGGTCGACAACGGGAAGCTTGGCTGGCGTCTCGGCGCGTGGATCGTTCCGTAGTCTTGGGCGAATGGAGTCAAAGCAGCCGAAGCCGGGTCCGCAGCCATGAGACGCGAATGGGAGGCGTTGCGGAACCCGGCTCGCTGGCTTAATTAGCTGCACTTATGGCCGAGCACCAGCGCGGTCTATACGCTCTTCTCGATGGCATTTCAGCTGGCTTATGCGACCAGCGCGGTGGAGTTCGCCGATCGCAAATGGCTGCCTCTTTCCGAATATTCGACCGAGGAGACCCGCAAGCTGGCGCCCGGAATCACGGAAGCGAGAATTCTGGCCCGTCAACGGCGTGGCGAGTTGACGTCGGTCGAAATTCCCCCTGGGCTATTTTTTGCCTACGTGGCCACGCCCATCCCGCTTTTCGTTTCCTTGGAAATGCGCGCTATCGACACGCTTTGACGGCTCGGCTTTCTCGCCGCGTTTTGGCGTCGGGCCAGTATAGCCGTGGTCCGGATGTAAACGGTTATTCACGTTGCCCTGGAAGTTGTTAGCGCCATGAAACCATGAGCCGGCGCCAATGAAGCCATCCCCATTAAACCATTCCGGGCCGTAGTACCCCGTGGGAGCGCAATTAAAGGGAGCGGTGTCATAGTAACCATAAGGGCAGTCAGGGGCGACTCCGACTTCAACGCTCACCTGAGCCTGTGCTTTGGGGGCCGTAGCCGTCGTGAAGCCGATTCCAGCGACTGCAGCTAACACTAAAAATGCAATGCCGCGCATTAAGTTCACCTCACAATCGTAAGAGCACGCGCAACGCCCATGGGGTATTTCCCCCTGGAAATGCCGATCCCTGTATCTCAGGTGGGAATTGTCAGGTAGCTGAATTCGTCTGGCGATGACGATATCCGGTCAAGTGACCACGGGGGATCAGGCACGGGGGATCAGGCCGGCGGAATACGCGTATGCGCAAGCTAGTGTCCTGGGTCAGAAGTCCGCGATGGAAGACGCCAGTGCCATGCAGAAGAGGAGCGGGTGGGGCCGGAGGACAGACCGGGAGGTCTGTCCCACGCATCAATTTAAATCGTTGGTGATTACGTCGCTGAGGGCATTCGACGTAAGCAGGGACTGCCGGACAGATGCGGCGATCTGGTCGGACATGCCCGCCATGCCGTCACCGTCGAAGGCCTGCATGTTGAACGTCTGGTTGAACGTGTGACCCGAAGTCCCGCGCGATGCAGTGCCCCCACCGGCCGGCGCGGCGGTTGGAGCGGCGGAAGACGCCGGCGCGGCAGTGTCGGCAGCCGAGCCGCCGGCGAGCGGCGCCGAAGCCGCAACCAGGTCGCGAGGGTCGCCGTATTGATTCGTGTCGCTCGCATCCAAGCTACCGCTGGAGCTTACGGCGCCCTGGAAGTCAATCGACGCCGGCAGCTCATACTTGGCGAACACGGGCGCGGCTTTCGTCCCGCCGCCGCCGAAAATGCTGGCGATATCGGAGATTATGGACGGAATCGGCCCAAGCAAACTCTCGGCCAGGCCCGCAGCCTCCGACAGAAACGACGAGCCGCCCGAAGGCTGGCTCTGCGGAGAACCCACGCCGGAGTTGGACGGAGAGCTCTGCACGTTGCCAGACCCGCCGGCGCCAGCAACCACGCCGCCGAGGGAATCGGCAGAAGCCCGGCCGCTATCGGCGCCGCCGCCAAGCGAATCGGCAGACGCGCGGCTTTCGCCAGCTGAGGAAACCCCGGCGAATAGCGAAGCAAACTCCTTGGAAATCACATCGGAAGAAGTAGACAGATCAAATACCTCAATTCCACCCTAGCACGCGCAATCTAAGATATCACGGCCGCCGGCATCCGAGCAGATGCGGTAAATTCTGTATTATCAGCTATTTGGGCCTGCTGCAAAATTCGCGCGATGTCTTGTGACCGGGTTTCACGGTCCCGTCAAAATAACCCGCAAACCGGCGCCGCGATACGCTTCCCGCAACGCCCCTTCCGCCGGCCCGCGCTTCGGCGCAATGCACCTAATTCCATCCTCCAGTTCCACCAGCATCCGGAACCGCTCCAGCACCAGGCTGCTCCAGAACACGCCGCCGATGTAGGCCACTTCCACCGCATCTCCCGGTTTCCAGAGCTGGCTCCGTACCGACGCCGCCAGCATCGCCAGTTGCGCCGCCGCGTTGGTCAGAATCTCGATCGCCACTCGGTCGCCGGCCGCCGCCGTTGCGTCCACCAGCGGCGCGAGCGTCGCAGTACGGTGGCGCGGCCAATCCGCCGTGTACATTCGATGCACCGCCTCATCGGCATTCGCCGACCCGGTCGCTTCGAGAATGGCAGTCCGCAGCGCGGTCTCCGCTCCCCAACCTTCTTCCATACGCAGGGCCGCGCGCAGCGCCTGCCGGACAATATCGAACGCGCCGCCTTCATCGCCGAAGACGTAACCCCATCCGCCGGCGCGCGCGCTGCGCCCTTCGCCATTGCGCCCGAAGGCAATCGACCCGGTACCCGCGATGGTGATAATCCCCTGCCCCGTTTCGGTGGCTCCGGCCAGCGCGATCACCGCGTCGTTGGTAACCATCAACCGGCCAACGCGCAAAATCGAACCCAAAATCGCTTCCTTATCTTCCGGGCCGCCGCTCATGCCGAAACACGCCGCTTCGAAGCGGATCGCCTCCACATCGAGCCCCCCCTGGCCACACGCCGCAGCCACGCTTGCGGTAACGGCGCGCTCCAGCTTGGCGCGACCTTCTTCAGCGCCCGCATGGTTGCACGGTCCGGCTTCACCCGTACCGAGAATGCGTCCGTTTTCGTCGCCAATCAGCGCCGTGGTACCGGATTGGCCGCCATCCACTCCCAGGAAGTATGTCATTGCAGTTCGTAGAGCCTCGCTCCGTCCGACTGGCCAACTTCGCGCACGCCCCACAGCGCCGCGTTCCGGCGGAAATCGGCCGCCGCCATATCGGCGTCGAACAACAGCAGGTAACCGATGCCTCGCCGCTTCAACTCCTCCACGGCCGCGCGCCGCAGCTCGGGCGCATCGGCGTTCGAAATGTCCGGCTCCCCAGCCAGGGCCTTCCATTGCCCAGCCGGATCTTGCCCCATCAGCCGCAGGCGCATGCCCGGCTGGTTTGGAGCCGTTTCAATCAGCACCGAATCGGCCTCCTGTAGGGCGTTGAACTCCACCTCCACGTACATCCCAGGCCGCAGCTTATCGCCGCATTTCCAGAAGGTTACGGAGTTATTATCGAAAGCGCTTTCAATTCCCCAAGGGGACGGGTTGGCCGTCGCCCGCCACCCGTTTCGTGGAATTGGCGCCGCTCCATCAAAGGCGCGCAACTCATGGATGCGCCACTCGCCGCGGCCGCTGGTGGTCTGCACCACGCGGATCGCGCGAAGCGGTTGCCCGGCGAACGTGAATCGCACCTGCAACGTAGGGCGCCAGGCGGCGGCGAACCCGGTCCACAAAGTTAGACCGTCATTGTGGTTGGCGGCCGATTCGTAATCGGTCAAGATGCGCCGCGAGGTGTAAGCCTCGGGAATCGCCTGATAGCTGAAAACGGTCGCGCCCGGCGCGCTGCTGCGCTCGATCATCTGGTCAATCCCGAAGTGCACCAGATGCGCCTGCAGGTAATCTTGCGGCGGCTTCAGCCGTAGCGCCTCGCGAAACGGAACCTTCTTCTCCATCGCCCACACTCCGGGAGCCGCGTATTTCAGGACTAGTGGCGGCCAGGAGATCGCCGCGTGCAGCAGCGCCAATGCCAGCGCGGCCGTGCGGCCGAAAGCGCCGTTACCCAAAGCCAGCATCATGGCGAGAGCGACGAACGGCAGCGGCGCGATGAGGAACCGCGCGCCGATATTGCTAAAGTACGTGGCGCCGAAGACGGCGGCGGCCAGGAGCAATTGCCGGCCTTCGCGCCGCCGCAGCGAGAGCAGCGCAATCGGCGCCAAAAGGAAGACCGGACCCAGCACGCCGGCGAGTCGCCCGGATGTGGTCACCGCCCAGGGAATCATCCAGCGAGTGGGCAAGTCATAGGTTGCGAGGTCATGCCGGAATTCAATTTCAAATGAACTGGTTACGTATGGATTTGGAAAGATATGGTTGAAGAATGGCGAGAGCGGGTTCTGGACCCAAAGCCAGTTCTTGATCATCCACGGCATCACCATCACTGCCGCGCTGGCAGACACAATTGCCCAGCGAGAGACCCAAGCGCTCGAAGCGGCTTGGGACACCGCAGGCCATGGGCCCGCGCCACGGCGGCTCTTCCACGCTACGAATCCGATGGCGTACAGCACTCCCAAACAGGCGGTGTATTTCACGGCATAGCCGAAACCGGCGACCAGGCCAACCAGAATCAGCAGGCGCGTGGACCGTTCCGCGTCCCAAAGTTGCAGCAGGTAGAACAAGGTGAACGCAACGCACGCCAGGGCCGCATCGTTATAGGCGCTGGTGGCGTCGATTCCCACTACCGGGCTGGCGAAGACCAGGAGCGCCGCGCACATGCCGCGCAGGGGGAATCCGGCGCGGCGGGAATACGCGATCATCTGCCAGACCAGCGCGACCAGGAACGCGAAATGGACCATCGCCGCCGCCGAATGCTTCCCGAAGGCGAACGCAAACAGGAACAGCATTTCGGCGCCTTCGGAGAGACTGGCGTAGATATTCCAGGTGATCGGGTGGAAGCCGTGCTCGCGGAAATATCGCGCAACGAAGCCAAGGTGGTAACCCGCTCCATCGGGGCTGGCCTCCGGGGACATCGAGTTAAAGAAATACAGCAGGAAATAGATGGCAAATATAAGAACTAACAGATAGTTGCCAGAACGCGATGGCTTCTGGAAACGGGGCTTGGACTGCCCGATCCAAACACAGACTGCCCCCGCTCCCAGAATTGCGAAAACCAGCGGGTACGCCAACCGGATACAGCAGAGGAAGAAGACGGCGAGGTTGAGAATTGCCGCTCCGGCGACGAACCGGACCGGCCAATCCTTTGCGGACTTGCCGCAAACCAGACTCCCCAGCGCCAGCGAAACCAGGACGGTGAAACCGGCGCCGAACCAGACCGAGAGCGCTTCGAGCGCGCCGCCGCTTTGAATCCATCGCCACACGAAGTGACGATTGTAGCAGCGGCTGAACACAAGAAAGGCGGCTGGTTGTCAAGCCAGCCGCCCGAAGTGGTGGGATGACTGGGGGTTCAACTCTTCTTAGCCGGATGCTCCACTTGCAGGTTGTTGACGATGGGACCAAAACTCAAACCGGCTCCGGATGCGCGGACGCCGGCCAGATTCTTTTCGAAATCGTTGGCGACGACCCCAGCCAGCGTGACGTGGCCGTTATCCACAATGATATGGATCGCCGGAACGGGCTCGGTGGCGTAAGTGCGGAACACGGGGTCGCGGAAGAGCGCAGCCGCAACCTGGCGGCGCAGCAGATTGTCGTTCGGCGAGAGCGGCAGCACTTCGATGTTGCCGGTCACGCTGGTTACGCCCGGCAGCTTGGCGACAATGTGCTCCATGTCGGACTTCTTGAACGGCTGCGTCACCGCGCCCATCAACTCCACCTGTCCGTTGGTGACGCGGAAATCGAGATAGTCCCACAGCGTATAGCGGGGATACATTCGGATTTCATGCAGCACGCTCTTGGCGATCTCAGTGTCGGTTTTCGGCAAAGCGGGGTTGGTTTTGTCGGCGGCGCCCGCAAGCGACGCAAAGGACGCCAAGGCGCCCGCCATCAGGAACTTTCGAAGGAGCCTGGATTTCATCTATGCGAACCTCCACCTATATGAACGCGGTGGACGCGCGGCGCGGATTTAAGGTTTTGTAAAGAGATTGCAAAGAGGATCGGGCGCCGCGCGGCTGCGAAATATGCCACGACAGCAAAAGATGCGTTCACACGATTGTGAACGCTGCACGCAAGAGTGCGCGCGCCACGTGCATCGAGTTTTGGAAGAGGAGGTTCCACCGGAGCGGGCGATGAGCGATTTCGAAGAGTATTCCAGCCGCCGTCCGAATCGGATGAGGCCGGATGAATCGAACCGCAAGCGATTGGCGCGCCACGGCAGCACACGATGGCTGTGGAATGGAAACCAGGGCGGTGCGATGTCGGTGTTCGAGTCTCACGAGTCCGCCAGCTCCGCCGCCGCGCTTGTGTCTTGGTATCCAAAACTGGTAAAACAGGGGCCGTGCAGAGTACGAATCACAGCCGGTACATGGTGAAATCGCTGGTGCATGCCTCGCGCGTGCTCGAGGCGTTCCAATCGGCGGGCGACGTGCTTCGCCTGCGCGACGTGGTTACGCGCACCGGATACAACAAGGGCATGTGTTTCCGCCGCTCTACACGCTGCACCAGTGCGGGTTCCTCGATAAAGTGGGCGAGAACCATTACCGCCTGGCGTCGGAGATGCGCCGCCGGCGGCTCTACCGCATTGGCTATGCGGCGCAGGGGCAGGACACCTCCTTCGACAGTGATGTGCGCACCAGCCTGGTTCGCGCAGCGGAACGCGAGCACATCGAGCTGCTGGTGGTGGATAACCGCTATCAGCCGAAAATCGCGCTGCGCACCGCCGATTACCTGATCAAGGAGCAGGTGGACCTGGTGATCGAGTTTCAGACCGACGAGCTGATCGCCCCCGCTATCGGTTCAAAGTACATGCAGGCCGACATTCCCTTCATCGCTATCGATATTCCCCACCCTGGCGGAACCTATTGCGGCGCCAACAACTACCAGGCGGGATTGTTGGGCGGCCACTATCTGGGCCGCTGGGCGAAGCGGTCCTGGTACGGCGAAGTGGACGAGGTTCTGCTGATCGAGCTGCATCGCGCCGGCTCGCTGCCGAAGGCTCGCATTCGCGGCATGATAACCGGCATCGGCGAGGTGCTGCGACTCACCGAACGCTGCCGCACGGTATCGATCGATGGCGACGGGCAGTTCCAGACTTCGCTCGAGCGCGTGCGCAAACACCTGCGCGAATCGAAATCGAAGCGCATCCTGGTGGGCGCGGCCAACGATCCGACGGCGTTAGGCGCACTGCGCGCCTTCGAGGAAGCCGGCCGCGCCAACGAGTGCGCGATCGTCGGCAACAACGCCGAGCCTGAAGCGCGCGTGGAGCTGCGCACGGCCAACACGCGGCTGATTGCGTCGGTGGCGTTCTTTCCCGAGAAATACGGGGATGGGCTCATCCGGCTGGCGCTCGATATCCTGGGACGGAGGGCAGTGCCGCCGGCCGTGTTCACCGGGCATCAGGTGATCACGCCGGAGAATGTGGATCATTTTTATCCCAACGATAGTTTGTCGATTTCGGCGTAACGGGGGCGGCGCGGCATTCTTGCCTGTCTCTCCAGCGCGCCGGCAGGCGCGGCCCCACTGTATCTATATCGGGCGTCACGTCATTCGGCGCCCGAAACGCCGTTCGATCAGAATTCGATGTTGGCTCGAATCTCGATGCGGCGCGCGGTAGTGACGAGGGTCGTCGATTGCGAGAAACTCAGGCTCTGCGCGGCCAAAGTGCCCAATGCGAACGCCGGGTGGTTGAAGACGTTCAGGAACTGGCCTTGCAGCGTCATGCGAAGCGACTCGCGAATCGGAATGCTTTTGTTGATCGACAGGTCGTCGTTGAACCAGTGCGGCCCGTAGACGTAAGGATTGGCGCCAAACACCCCGGGAGTGATGGTGGGAGTGTAGGCTTTGGCGGCGGCCACTCCGCCGTTGGCGGCAAGCAGGCTCGGGTTAATAGTGTCCACCCAGGCGTTGCCGGTGCGGTAGACGCCGATGTTGTTCTGTATGGTTGCGGCGGTGACTCCCGGCGCAAAGTTGACTCCGCCGTCGCTTGCATTCACGGTCAGGTAGCCGCCGGTGATCTGCACCGGTGGGCCGGTTTGAATGATGAGAATGGTTCCTAACGTCCAACCGCCCACCACCTCGTTAGCCAGCTTGCTGCCGTTCAGGAATTTCTGACCTTTGCCGAACGGAAGGTCATACGTGCCGCTGGCGTGGAAAATCTGCCGGATGTCATAAGTGCTCGGCCGGTAGCTCAGCCGGAAATTCCGGTCGGTCTGGAAAGAGCCGCCCGCGTTCGCCTGATAACCGTTGACAGGGCCCTCAACCAGAGAATGCGAGAACGTATAGTTCATGTTGAACTGCATGCCGTGGTTCAGCCTTTGGCGAAACTCCACCTGCGCCGAGTTATAGTTGGAGCTGCCCATCGAATCCAGATAATTGAGGGAAGATCCCGCCGTGAACGGATTCACTTCGAAGAAATTGATAGGGTAACTGGTGCCGGCGCCGCCCAGACCACGGGATGCGCAGGGAGAGAACTTCGCTCCGAACATATTGCAGATATAGCTTTCGGTGCCTGCCAGCGAACGCGCTACCGACCCCGCCGCCCCGGTCTGCAATTGAGTGGTGAACTGATTATAGAGGGAGCCGCTGGTCGTGCCGAACGCCGCCGCAAATATCGGGAGCGCGTTCTGGCCAGGCAAGCCATTGTTCGCAAATGAAGTTCCTTTTCCGTTGGCTTGGTTGATGGTCAGGTTGGCCTGAGCGTTTTCGAACTCCTGCAGGAAACCGTTGTTGGCGATATCCACTTCATTGAGATTTTCGCTGAACCAGGTATGCAGGGCCAGGTTGCCTACATATCTCACTTCGAGCGCGCTGCCGCTGCCTAACTGCCGCTGAATGCCGAAATTCCGCTGCTCCACATAAGGTTGCTTGATGTTCGGATTCATGGCGAAGAACGAAGAGTTGAAAGTCAGGGTCGATTCAGGCAGCGTCGGCGCCCAAGTGGTGGGAAATAGCGAGTAAGGCGGCAGCGCCTGGCCCAGCTTCAGCGATCCGGGCTGGAAGGTTCCCACCGCCCCGCTTGTATCCGCCGTCAAGCTGCCTTGCTGGAAGAAGAAGGAGCCTGAGTTGGAGGCGAACGCCCAGAAGTTCTGCGCGCCTTCCTGGTAGCTTCGCAGCGAGTAACCGGTACGGATGACAGTCTTGCCCGAGGGCAGAATCTTCCCCAGGATGCCCTCGAAGTGCGGGCTCCAGGCGAGCGCGATGGCCGGCGACGGATTCACCCATGAGGTGTTATAAGCGTGAGACTTGGCGGTGAAACTCGGGTTCTGCACGCCGCCCAGATTACCCGGTTGGAAAATGGCGCCAACCGGAGTCGGTCCCCAGAAATCGCCCACCGTCGTTGGGCTGCTATAAGCTCCATTGACGTCGTGATCGTCGCCCACGATGTCCCAGCGAAGGCCAAGATTCAAAGTCAGATTCGAAGTCAGCCGCCACTTGTCCTGCACGAACATGTTACCGGCTTGCATCGATTCGTCGAGGTTGTAGGAGCCGAACGGCTGGTACTGTCCGGTAGCCGCATCGAGAGGCCGGCCGCCGCCGCCGATACTCACTCCCGAGACTCTTCCCGTCAGGGTCGCATAAAGGCCTTCGGCGCTCGATTGCTGCGAAGTAGTCAGGCCGGCGGCGCCCAGGGCGGAAGTGAAGGGGGAAAGAATCGGATCGTTGCTGGTGATGCCAAGACTGGTAATAGGATATCCGCCGGGACCGTTCCAATAGTGATCCTGCTCGTGGAACCACCCGCCGCCAAAAGTAAACGAGTGATTCCCCTTTTGCCAGTTCAGGCTGTCCGTCCAGCTGAACAGCGGGTAATACGAGGAAATCGGCTGCCGGGGATAGATGCTGCTGTTATATACGCTGGTTCCATAAGCCCAGGCTTGCGGAAACACCGTCGCGAGATTGATGCCTTCGTTCTCGGGGTCGAACACGCTGTACTGATACATGAACCCGGTATGAAACTGGTT
The DNA here is from genome assembly GCA_003135055.1 of Bryobacterales bacterium. GTDB lineage: Bacteria > Acidobacteriota > Terriglobia > Bryobacterales > Bryobacteraceae > PALSA-243. The sequence goes on from PLDF01000500.1 coordinate 72,952, forward strand.
GATCAGCGTGGGGCGAATCGTCCAGTCCATGCCAAAGCCCGCGATCTTGTCGTTGCTGTTGCTGCTGGTAAGATCCGTGGTGTCGATCCCGCCCGGGAACACCGCCGCGTTGGCGCCGGGATAATTCGTCTTGGTCTGCGAGTAAGACAGATTGATGTGAATCGCGTCGCTTAGGTTGTAGTCGAAACGCATGGCCGGATAGTAGATGGTCCTCTTGGCCGCGTATTGCCAGTTCAGAGTGGAGATGTTGGGATCTGAAGTCGGCGACAACACGCCGTCGCCCAATATGCCATTGATCGCGGACAATTGGCTGCCGACAGCGGAGTTGACCGTGGAGGCGCCCCCGGCTCCCGCGCCGATTTGCAACACGTTCACGCCCTGGATGCTGCCATTGGTGGCCTTGTATTGGAAGGTCCCCGCCTGCGCCGTGGCGCTGAGCACCGATGCGCTGGCGCTGATGTTCGATGGCTGAATGGATTGTCCCCAGGTACCGAAGAAGAACAGCTTGTTCTTCTTGATCGGTCCGCCGATGCTGCCGCCGAAGTCGTTCAGCTTGACGATATTCCGGGGCAGCGTCCGGGCGTTGTTCAACCAGGAATTGGCGTTCAGATCGGTATTCTGGAAATCCTCGAACAAGCGGCCATGAAAGGCATTCGCGCCGCGGCGCGTTACGATGCTGATCTTCATCGCGGCCGTGCCGTTTCCGCTGAGATCGAGCTGCGCGGTAGAGACAGTCATCTCCGCGACGTCTTCAATGCGCGGAGTCACCACCGAGGTGCCATAAGTGAAGCCGCCGCTGCGGAAGCGGTTGCTGATAGCCGGCGTACCGTCGAAATCCGCGCCGCCGATGGCGCCGCCGGGCATATTGTCAAACGTGCCGGCGGTGTTGATTCCCCCGGTGCCTACCCCGGTGGTCGCCCAGCCCGGAATCAGGAATGCCAGGCTGAACATGCTGCGGCCCTGCAACGGCAGATTCACCACCTGCTTCGTATCGATGGTGTCCGACAAGACATTCGAATCGGTTTCCACCAGAGGCGATTCGCCCAGCACGGTTACCGTCTGTTGAGTGGTGCCCACCTTGAGCTTGGCGCTGATGGATGTAGTTCGTCCCGTTTCCACCTGGATAGCCTGGAAGAGTGAGCTGTCGAAACCGTCCTTGCTGACCGTCAGTTCGTAGTTGCCATAGGCCAGGTTTGGGAAGGTGTAAGTTCCATTCTGCTGCGTCTGCGCTTTGCGGATGATATTGGTGGAAGTGTCTTTCAGCGTCAAGTTCGCGCCCGGAACGCCCGCTCCCGAGGGGTCGGTGGCTGCAATGCTGATGGACCCGCCGGTTTCGGACTGGGCCCACGCGGCCAGACTCATGAAACTCAATGCGAAGATCGCGATCGCGAAACCCTTCGCTCCCATTAACCGTGCGCTCGCGGCACGTCGCAGATCTAGAAGGTGCATTCTCAAACCCCTTTCGAAGTACGGCCAATTTTTTTCGCGGACGCAGGTTAATCGCTTAACGCCCCGCAAAAATCCCTGATATGCTGGAAGTGTAAGCGCTACCAGATTTAAAGTCAAGACCCATTTTTTTTGAGGCTTCGCCCGGTTCCCAACGGCCTGCCTCAAGTTAAACTCGGTTAACTGCCGTGTTAGCGTTACAATAGGGAAAAATCGCCATGAATCTGGAACAGGTGGCACGCCGGGCAAAAGTTTCAACTGCAACCGTTTCCCGTGTGCTGAACAATGCAAGCGTAGTCAAGACTTCCACGCGCAGCCGCGTGATGAAGGCCATTGAGGAGCTCAGGTATCACCCCAATCTGCACGCCCGCAGTCTGGCTGGCGGGAAAAGCAAGACCATCGGAGTGATCGTTTCGAACCTCGAGAATCCGTTCTTCTTCGATATCTACAAAACCATCGAGCAGGACGCCCACGCGCGCGGCTATGAAGTGGTAATGGCGAATACCGACTACCGCCCGGAGCAGTTGGTGGCCAGCGTTCGCCTGATGATCGGCCGCCGCGTGGCCGGTCTCGCCGCCGTTGTCTCGGAAGTGGATACTTCACTCATCGAAGAACTGACCGAGAGCCGGATTCCCGTAGTGTTCTACGATGTGGGCGCCCCACGCAAGAACATCACCAACATTCGCGTCAACTACGGCCGCGGCATTGAGAAAGTAATCAACTATCTGCACAGCCTGGGGCACCGCCGCCTGGGCTTCATCGGGCATCATGCGGTACTGGGCCCCATCAACGAGCGGATGAGGGCGGTACTCGATGCGGTCGGCCGCATTCCGACTCTCGAAGTGCGCACCGCCGCCGACGCGGATACGCTGGAGGGCGGGCGCCAGGCAGCGCGCACGCTGCTTTCTACCGGCTACGGCCCCACCGCCATCATCTGCGTCAACGACATCACCGCGGTGGGCGCATTGCAGGAACTGCGCGACCGCGGGCTGCGCGTGCCGCAAGACGTATCGGTGACCGGCTTCGACAACGTGAAGCTATCCGAGTTCTGCTGCCCCACTCTCACCACGGTTCACATTCCGCGCGAGCACATTGGGCACATTATCTGCGACGCTTTGATTCCGCAGCATGGAAGGGCAGCGGTGACCGGACCGGAGGTGATCATCGAGCCGGAGCTGGTGCTGCGCGATTCAACCGGCCCGGTGGCCGCGGGGTGGGCTCATGCGCCGGCCCAAGGCCCACCCGTCCCGAACCGCTCTTAGCGCCGGCACTAAGTGACGGTGTTGGATGAACCGCTAGCGCTGTGACCCGGTGGTTTTGTGCTCTTGCCGGAAAACACTCCCTCACGGTCGTGGCTCCGATAGAAGCCGCGCGCGTCGTGAGCGCGGATGCCGATTAGCTCCGATCGGAGCACCGCGCGTTAGCAAGCGGTTTTGCGGTAGCGCCGAGTCTCACGGCCGCGGAACTAATATCCGTTCGTAGCCATACGGTTCTTCCCGGCCACCCATTACGGGCATTGGTCGTGTCCAACCTGAGACACAACTCGAAACATCAGTCCGGCGAAGTCAAAACATTAGTCTGACGAATCCGCCCCGCTCTTCTTGTGCGCTTCGGCGCCGTGCGCCCGCACCGCTTCGCACGCGGCTTGAATCCGCGCATCGGTAGCTTCCCACGTCGGCGTGGCAACAGTCCGCATTCTGGCGCTGGCTGCGCCATACTCGGCCCAAAGTTGCACGCATGTTTCGCAATCGATGTAAACGTCCATTTCTAGGACTCCTAACTGTGCCGTTCCATTGCTTTTAGGGAGTACGGCGCCTCGGCCCGCTTCCCCTGTGCCCTTCAGGAGCGCAGATTCTGCGACGGTGCGCACACTGAGCAAAGCAGCGTCTGACCGTTCGGATGTACGCGCTTCCCGAAAGCTGGGAGCTGGGGCCAATCTCATCCATTTGTCATGATATTCCCACGGCGATAGGGATTTCGCCTGAGGTGCGTGGCGCGGAGTGCGCGCCCGTACGCCACCTGCCTCGTACATGGCATGAAACGCACGCCCATAACGAAACATGGCCGGAACTGAGGGCGCCCATGCATCCGCTCTTGCAGTTCTATCCCTTAAGAGCCTACGTTCCCCGCCCGGAAGGTTCCAACGCTTCGCGGATACTCGCAGCCAGTCTGGCCATATAGGGCTATTGACTAGAGCCGGCTACTGCGCCGCCCAGTCCCTCGCGCGCAGCCACCTAGCTGTATCCACTCGAGATAACCATAGGCAGGTCACAGCGGCCGTGGTAAACATCACACGCTTTAGTTACATATCTAGTGATACATAAGATTGCATAACATTTACATAATAGATATTATTTTTTGATATACTAATGTGCAATAGGTTTAGTATTTTTATTCGGGAAATCGATCGCGCAGTCTGGTCGCGATTCGGAGTTGAAGCATGCCAAGCGACCCAGTCCGGTTCGTCTATTGTCCCCGCTGCCTGGCCGGCGAGGTCCGCCTGTCCCGCCGGCGCGAGGCGTGGGATTTGGTGATGCGGATCATGTTGGCCACGCCGCTTCGCTGCCGCAGATGCGCCAAGCGGTTCTATAAGCGCCTGGGTCCCGCCCAACTCCGCCTGGGAACTGCGCTTGGCAGCTCGCATTGGTCGGTTCCCGAGGTCCTTCCCATGGCTGAGTCGCGGGACCAGGCGGTTCTGGTCGTCGATGACTCAATTCCCCTCTCCGGACTGATCCGCAAGACGCTCGCGCGCCGGGGATTCGCGGTCTTCGGCGCGAAATCCCCCGATGAGGCTTTGGAGCTGTTTCTGGCCCATCGGTCGCAGATCGAACTGGCGCTGATCGACCTGGCAATGCCGGCGGCAGGCAATCTCGATCTGACCGCCGAATTGGAGCGTCTGCGGCCGGGCCTTCCGGTGCTTTATCTCGTCGGTGCGGGCAAAACCATCGCCCGCTGCAGCATCGAGGCGCAGGCCCCCGGTGCGGTGTTGGCCATACCGTTCACCGAAGAACAGCTCGTCGCGCGCGTAGGCGGTCTTCTCGAAGCGGCGGCACACCAGCGGCCCGATGAGCAGATGTGGGAAAGGCTCATCGCCGTTTCCGATTGGATTCCATCGCCCACCGCGATGCTCCATGTCTACGAAACCCGCCAGGCCGATCTCGCCCTAAGTCATGTGGCCATGCTGAGCGCCGGCGATATTGAGCATGCTTTCCGGCCCACCAACTCCAAGGCGGCGCCGTATGGCGTGGCCGTACGCCTGCGGGACGTCGCCCTGGCGCGTTGCCTCATTGAGCAGGTTTCCCCCGGCGGCCGGTTCGTCGTGGCGGCCTGACGGCTGGGTTGAGCGACGTGTCGTGTGATAGGTTGAATGACGGGTCGCGTCCTTACGGGTTCGGCCAACCGCCCCAACCTGGGTGTCGCAGAGACCTCTAATGGTTGGTTCACTAAGGAGCCGCGGAGAAATAACCTGTACATTCAGACCCAACCGCTTCCTAACGCGCGCGGCTCGGTATGCGCATTTGACAGAGCCGCGACTGTAAGGGAGCGGTTGCGCACCTTCGAAACATTTGGTCACCTTATTGTTTCGCGGCCCCTAAGCTCGGCTTTGAAGGCGCCTTCTTTCTTGACAAGCTTGCGATCCCTTCCGCCCACAAGGCATTCACCTCTCGATCGGCTGGTGGTCGTCTAGTGAAGCGCTTGCGAAACTTGACAAGGTTGTGTATGGTTAAGCATGTGACATCCAATGCCATAGCGATAATTTTACAAGCGTTGGAACCATTTCTACTAACCAGGGGTCTTGTATCATAACGGTACGTCGCGAACTATCCGCGCCTCTGTTCTTTTTTCGTACTTTATCGCACTCAAGGCGCGAAATCTTGTATTGGAAGCATAAAGTAAGGGAAATCCCGGCGCCCTTTTCCGCAAGCGCCGGCAGGCCGCCGGATTTTAACCGCGCACAACCTTACAGCGAGCTGCGATGGATCTATCCAGATTGATTCAAGACTTGAACGCCGAGAAGGAGAAGTTGGAGCGGGTGATCGCTTCGCTCGAGGAGCTGCAGCGCGCCGCCGGCCTCGCCCTTCCGCCCGCGCCAGGCAGCGGAAAGCGCCTCAGACGCAAGTCCCTGGGCCCCGAGGAGAGACCAAAAATCTAGTGGGGTGGGCCCATGGCCTGCCCTGTCCCGAGCCCCTCTTAAGCGCCCGGCCCAGCTTGGGTAAGCGCCAGCTTTAGTTACCGTTATATGGCCCGCAACGAGAATGGTTCTCGTTGTGTTCGCAAGTCCACCCGCAGTCGCTCTGGCTCGTTCGCGGCCCGATTCCCCCCGGAGAGCTTACTGAGAACCAAACTCCCCTAAGAGACTACCTCATCCCGCGCGGAATGTTCCAAAGCCTCCTGTATGCTCGCGACCAGTCTGGCCGCGGTATAGGGCTTTTGAATAAACCCGGCTACCGCATCGCCGCCCAGCGCCTCGCGCGCAGCCACCTCGCTATATCCGCTCGACATAACGATGGGCACGCCGGGCTGAATCTCCCGGATCAGCCGGAAAGCCTCGTGGCCGCCCATTACGGGCATGGTCATGTCCAATAAGACGGCCGCGATCTTACGCGCGTCTTTCCGGAATATCTCAACCGCTTCCCGGCCATCCTTGGCAGCCAGCGTCGCATACCCGGAATTCTCCAGAATCACCCCAGCCATTTCCCTCAGTGCGGGCTCGTCGTCCACCACCAGGATGGCGCCGGAGCCTTGCGGCACCATCGCCGGCGGCTTATCGGCCAGTCTCAAAACGTCGGCCGGCCGTTGAGAGCGTTCCGCCGGGAAAGTAACCCTGAAGGTCGTGCCGCGCCCTGGAGCGCTGTCCACTTGCATCTTTCCCTTGTGGCCGCGAACAATGCCCGAAACGGCCGCCAGGCCCAATCCCCGCCCCGTGAACTTGGTACTGAAGAACGGGTCGAACATCTTGGCCTTGGTAGTCTCGCTCATGCCGGATCCCGAATCTTTCACTTGCATGAAAATTTCCGTTTTGGAGTCTGAAACGCCGGTCGAGACTCGCACCGTTCCCCCCTCCGCGCCGATCGATTCGGCGCCATTGATGATCAGGTTCATCGCAATCTGGCGGATCTGACTGGCATCGGCTTCCATCCAGGGCAATCCCGGCGTGAGCGCCAGATCCAGCTCGACGGTTTTTGGAATACTGGCCGCAATCAATGGCAGCATCTCCAGTATCAGCGCGGAAAGATCGAAACGCGTCACAACGAATTTGCCCTTGCCCGCATAGGCCAATAACTGGGCGACTAACTCCGCCGCACGCACGCTCGATCGCTCCGCGATTTCGAGCATCCGGTACGCGGGGTCGTCCGCGGGCAAGCTGGTTTTGACAAAACTCAAGCCCCCCATGATGCCGGTCAGCAGGTTATTGAAGTCGTGAGCGATGCCGCCGGCTAAAACCCCAATCCCTTCCAGTTTCTGCGCCTGCTGCAGGTCCTGTTCCGACCGGCGAGACTCGGTAACGTCGCGAACCAGGCTTCCATACTCTCGCTCGCCCCCTTTGCCCATCGAAGCCAGCACGCCCGAGCCAAAGAAGCCCGTGCCGTCCTTACGGACACGCCAGCCTTCGAATTCCACCGAGCCCAACTGGTCGGCCTCAACCTTCGCTTGCTGCACCGCCTCCAGATTAAGAACTCCCGTGACAAGCAGAGACGCAGAGTTCTCGCCCATGATTTCGGCTTCCGTGTAGCCGAACAGGCGCTCGGCGCCGCGATTCCAGCTCGTCACGCGGCCGTCGCGATCCACCGTGTAGAGCGCATACTCCTTAACGCCGTCGATGAACAAGCGGTACCGCTGGCTGGTTTGGGCCAGCTTTCTTTGCAGGATGGCCGCATGGCGTTCCCCCAAAACAGCTTGACCCAGCGACATCAGCAAATTACCGTATAACTGCAGGGTGGCCCGCGTGACGGGAACCTGTTGGACCGCCTCTTGCCACAACCGGGATCGGGAGATCCCCGACTCTCTCGCCACCCGCTCCAACCGCAAGGGTTCGGGATAACGGGTAAAGACCTGGCCTGCAATCAGGGCTCCCAATTGGTGGCCGCCTAACGACAGCGGCACGGCTATATGCGCCAATCCTGCCCGGTCCTCTACTGTCGCTGCCTTACCTGTTCTTAGGGCTTCCTTTACGGCGCTGCAAAATGCAGGCGGCGCCAGACAAAAAGGACACTCGCCATTGGCTTCCGGCCTTGCCCCGCGCGCCAAACGCCAAACCGGCTGCGGATTGTGACATTGCCCCAACAGGCGGCCCTCCGCATCGGTCAAGGCCACAGCCAATCTCATGGTGACTGCAAACGTCCCCAGAACTTCGTCCCAGCCCGTTGGCTCCAGCAGTTCCGGGCGCAACTCCCCCGGCATATCCAGATAGCGGAATTCTTCCTCGGCGGCGTTGGCCGGTTCTGCGATTTGGTCGGCAGCCCCGTGGCCGGGATTGGCCGCCTCTTTGCGCGCGCTCACAGCGCATCCGGCTCGGCAACGTTAGACAGGCGGTTCGGAGCCCGGCTCAAGATGCTGTTATAGCTGGCAAGCGGCAGCGCCTTTGCGACAGATGGGTCGAAGGGCAGAAGCGTGATTCCGCCCGGCCCGATTACATATTCGCGGCTATCGAATTCGTGCGGGCAGCCGCGTGCCTTCACCACCGTCAGGCAGCGGCGCAACGAGCTCTTGATTTCCACCAGGCTTAGCAAAATGATATTGTCCACAATCGAGCTCACCGGGAAATCCGGCATAAAACTCGAGAGGCCGAGAAACTCCGGATTCTCATAGCTGAAGAAGGTAGTCATCAGCCGATGCTTGCTATAGGCCACCAGGGCATGAAAGAAATCGCGGTAGACAGCCTGGTCCCCCAACGCGGTGCTATAACTCGTCATGCCATCGATCACCATACGCTGGATATCGTTCTCCTCGATGGTGCTGACGATTTTTGCGAAATGGACGTCGATATTCAATTCCTGAGGGCTATCGAACAGGACATGGATAGTGCCCTCATCGATCTGCGATTGCAGGTTGAGGCCAAGGGTTTCGGCATTGCGGACGATCTGCGCCGGGTGCTCGTCCAGCGAGATCAGCAGCCCGCGCTTACCCTGCCGCAGCGCACCTTCCCGCAGAATCTGCGTGCCCAGTACCGTCTTTCCCACTCCCGAAAGTCCCACCACCATGGTGGTCGATCCATCGAAGATACCCCCGCCGAGCAAAGCATCCAGAGCATCCACCCCGATCACCGAGCGCCTGGTCATGGATGTAGGTTGGTCCTTACTGATGGGCAGAGGCGCTTGAACCCGGCGGTACACTTCGAGGCCCTTGCCATCGCGAATACTCAGGGTGTGCTCGCCAGGATCGTAATCCTGGCCCCGGCTTTTGACGATCTCAATACTGCGATGAATGCGCCGGCTGTGCAGCGTCCGGTTCAACCGGATCACCGTATCCACCAGAGACTCCGCGGCTTCCGAAGTGGGCTGCGACTGGTGGTAAGCTCCGATTTCATGCGACAGCATCGCCGTCAGATGCTCGCGGTTTAGCCCTTCGATGAGTTGTTGCAGCACCTCGCGGTAAGAGCCGGGCCAGGTGGGTAGAGCCGCGCCTGCATTGGAAGCCCGGTGCAACAGGCCGATGCCATCGATAAAGATGCGCTGGGCGCCCATTTCGCCCGCCGTCTCGAGCAACAGGCTATCGGCCGAACGTAGTTCCTGCTCGATCACCTGCGGGCTGGTAAAGATGATCTGAAGCTTCTTCCGCGTCTGCAGTTCCGCCAGGTCCCAGCCCAAGGTGGCCGCGTCGCGAATCAGCTTATCCGGACTGACCTCGAACACCACGATGATGCCGGGCTCGTTGAATTCGGTGATCCCCCGGTAAATGAACTCGGTGCCCAGCAGGGTCTTGCCGCTTCCCGTCGTTCCTTCCACCAGAATCACATTGGTCTTCGGAATCCCGCCCATCAGGATTCGATCGAGACCCGCAATACCAGTCTTGACCACGCCATCGCCGGCCATATGCACGTCCTTTCAAGCCAAACTCAAACCACTATCGCGCCTAGGTCGCGGCTCCAGGCCGGGGCGCTTCAGATGCTTAAGCAGCAGCAGCCGCCCCTCGCGGCCTTGAGCCAGATTCATCAGTTCCAGTAAGCCGGAGTAGCGCGAGGGTTCCTCAGGCGCCGAGAACCGATAGAAACGTATCCCTTGAGAGACCCGCGAGCGTTGGATGAGCCCCAGGCCTTCCAGTTTATGTAGCGCCGCTCCAATCTCAGACTTCTCATATCCGATTAACTGGGCGATTTGGGCGGTGGTGCAGAGACTGGCTGCGTGACGGTACAGAAAAACCAAGGCGTCCCATTCGGTCAAAAGCTCCACGCCCAACACTTGGAGGCGGTCGGGAACTAGAACGGATTGGGATTCTTTGATCGCCACGTCTACCTCGCTAGTTCGACGCAGCCAACAGAATACGATACATCGCTAAATTTTACTGTAAATTCCGGATACGCGGCTTCTCGTGTACCTTCCTCTCCGTCATCGTTCCGCCCCTGTAACAGCCCCATCGCCCATATCCACTATAGTCCTGTATAGTCCTTTCGCCAGCCCAAAAATTTCGCCCTATGCGCGCGGGCAAACGTAACCTTCCCCCGATTGGTGCTTTTATATACGGATATTATTATGAACTTCCAGTAATTAGCAGGTTTTAATACATTTGAATCAGTTCTGAGAGAATGAAACGCTGGCGAAATTGCCACCTTTCGCGGACGGGCCCAGCCTTGGAACCGGCGCGGAGCCTCGCCGGAAAAGAACATCCGATGGACGCATAAGCGACGCAGCCCGGCAGTCGTGACTTAGTCAGTTGTGACTTATTAGTGCCCGCCGTTTAGTGCCGCCGTCGTGGCGCACTGGGCGCCCTCTGGGCACCTGCGTGCCGCGTTCACACTCATGTGAACGCGAGATGTTCCAAGACCGGAGGCGCTAAGTGAACAGCATCGGGGTTAATGAGGAGAGACTCGGCGGGGGCGCTTGTTCAGAGGCTCGCAGCCGGCCAGCGTGGAGGCATTCGGTCTGACCCGATCAGAATGGCAATAAAGGAGTCAAGTCGGCCGCTCTGTTCGGGTGTGCGACATGAAA